>NZ_LT629973.1:1229631-1537039 GCF_900097105.1 Neoakkermansia glycaniphila
AAGCACTTGCAGGCGTACGTAAAAGCGGAAAAATCTCCTGGCTCCGCCCCGACAGCAAATCTCAGGTCGCCGTCGAATACGGCGAAGACGGCCAGCCACTCCGCATCCTCAACGTCGTCGTCTCCACCCAGCACACCGAAGACGTGGACATCGACGAAATCCGCCGCTTCTGCAAGGAACTCGTCCAGAAAACCCTCCCTGCCGAACTCCTCACAAAGGACACCGAATACCTCATCAACCCCACCGGCCGCTTCGTCATCGGCGGCCCCGAAGGGGACTCCGGCCTCACCGGCCGCAAAATCATCGTCGACACCTACGGCGGCATGGGCCGCCACGGCGGAGGCGCATTCTCCGGCAAAGACCCCTCCAAAGTGGACCGCTCCGCCGCCTACATGTGCCGCTGGGCAGCCAAACACATCGTCGCCGCCGGACTGGCCGACCGCTGCGAACTGCAGGTCGCCTATGCCATCGGCTACCCGAACCCCGTCTCCATCCGGGTGGAATCCTTCGGCACCGGAAAAATCGGCGACCACGCCATCGCCCGCGCCGTCGAAAAAACATTCTCCTTCAAACCTGCGGACATGATCGCCGCCCTCGGCCTGCTCCGCCCCATCTACAGCCGCAGCACCAACTACGGCCACTTCACCAAAGAAGACCTCCCCTGGGAACAGCTCGACACCGACAAACTCCACGCACTCCGCCAGGCACTCTGAACCTCTCCGCCGCCATGAACGCCACAGACACGTACGCCGTCCGCGACATCGCCCTTGCCGACTTCGGCCACAAGGAAATCGCCGTCTCCGAACACGAAATGCCCGGCCTCATGGCCGTCCGTGAAAAATACGCAGCTGCCCAGCCCCTCAAGGGAGTCCGCATCACCGGCTCCCTCCACATGACCATCCAGACGGCCATCCTCATCGAAACCCTCGTCGCCCTCGGCGCAGACGTCCGCTGGGCCAGCTGCAACATCTTCTCCACGCAGGACCACGCCGCCGCCGCCATCGCGGACAACGGCACCCCCGTCTTCGCATGGAAAGGCGAAACCCTCGAAGAATACTGGGACTGCACATGGAAAGCCCTCTCCCATCGGGACGGCCTCGGCCCCCAGCTCATCGTCGACGACGGAGGAGACGCCACCCTCCTCCTCCACAAAGGCTACGAAATGGAAAACGGCAGCGACTGGGTAAACACCCCCTCCGAATCCCACGAAGAACAGATCATCAAAACCCTCCTCAAAAAAATCTCCGCCGAACAGCCCGGCGTCTTCCACCGCTGGATGCCGGAAATCAAAGGCGTCTCCGAAGAAACCACCACCGGAGTCCACCGCCTCTACCAAATGTACGCCGAAGGCAGCCTCCTCTTCCCCGCCATCAACGTCAACGACTCCGTCACCAAATCCAAATTCGACAACCTCTACGGCTGCCGCGAATCCCTTGTGGACGGCATCAAACGCGCCACCGACGTCATGATCGCCGGCAAAGTCGCCGTCGTCTGCGGCTATGGCGATGTAGGCAAAGGCTGCGCCCAATCCCTCCGCGGACTCGGCGCACAGGTCATCGTCACCGAAGTGGACCCCATCTGCGCCCTACAGGCCGCCATGGAAGGCTACCGCGTCCTCACCGTCGAAGACACCCTCGGCTGGGGCGACATCTACGTCACCACCACAGGCAACTGCGACATCATCCGCATCGAACACATGGAACGCATGCGCGACCAGGCCATCGTCTGCAACATCGGCCACTTCGACAACGAAATCCAGGTCTCCAAACTCGAAACCTACCCCGGCATCCTGCGCCTCAACATCAAACCGCAGGTAGACAAATACACCTTCCCGGACGGCCACAGCATCTACCTCCTCGCCGAAGGCCGCCTCGTCAACCTCGGCTGCGCCACCGGCCACCCCAGCTTCGTCATGTCCAACAGCTTCACCAACCAGGTACTCGCCCAAATCGCCCTCTGGGAAAGCCGCGGCCAGCGCCCCGTCGGCGTCGAAGTCCTCCCGAAACAACTCGACGAAGAAGTAGCCCGCCTCCACCTCGGCAAACTCGGTTGCAAACTCACCACCCTCACCGAAAAACAGGCCGCCTACATCGGCGTCGGCGTCGAAGGCCCCTACAAACCGGAAAACTACCGCTACTGAACCCTCCGGCCTCGGCCACCCCTCCCATGGACGCACGGGAAACACCCCTCGACTGGCTCTACGGCATCCAGCACTTCGGCATCAAACTCGGACTGGATGGCATCACCCGCCTGCTCAGGGAACTCGGCGTCCTCTACCCCAGGGCGAACGTCGTCCACGTCGCGGGAACCAACGGCAAAGGCTCCACCTGCGCCATGATCGAAAGCATCGCGCGCGCCGCAGGCTACCGCACAGGCCTCTTCACCTCCCCGCACCTCATCGACTTCCGCGAACGCATCCGCATCTGCGGAGCAATGATCCCCGCCGCAGACCTCGACCGCCACATCACCCGCATACGCGACCACATCAAAGACTGGGACGCACCTCCCACCTTCTTTGAAATCGTCCTCGCCATCGCCCTCCTCCACTTCGCCGAAAACGAAACAGACCTCATCATCCTCGAAACCGGCATGGGCGGCAGACTCGACGCCACCAACGCCATCCCCAAAGACGTAGCCGTCATCACCCCCATCGGCATCGACCACGCCCAATACCTCGGCAGCACCCTCTATGCCATCGGCAGCGAAAAAGCCGGAATCATCTCCTGGCACCGCCCCGTCATCTCCGCCGTACAGCAGCCCGAAGCCCGCCGCGCCATCGATGAAGCCTGCGCCGCCATGGACACAGGCGTCTACTACTGCGAAGAACCCATCCCCTACACCTGCAACCTCCCCGGCGCCCACCAGCTCGAAAACGCCCGCATGGCCGTCGCCGCCCTTGCCGAACTCCCCGGACTCCTCATCGAACAACGCCACATTGCCGAAGGACTCAACAACGTCCAGTGGCCCGGCCGCTTCGAAGAAATCCGCCCCGGCATCATCATGGACGGCGCACACAACCCGCACGCCATGCACACCCTCCTCGACACATGGCACGCCACCTTCGGCAGCCGCCAAGCCACCTGCATCTTCGCCGCCTCGGCGGACAAAGCCGTCGAAGAAAACATCTCCCTCCTCTCCCCCATCGTCGGAGAATGGATCCTCCCCCCCGTCGACTCCCCCCGCATCCTCCCTCCCGCCGATGCGCAAACCCTCATCGCGGCCGCCAGCCCGGCGCCCTGCACCCTCGCCGCCACACTCCCCGAAGCCCTCCGGCTCGCCGAACAACGCCTTGCCGAAGGCTACGGCCCCATCCTCATCTGCGGCTCCTTCTTCCTCCTCGGCGAAGCCCGCGCCCACCTCACCGGCGCAGCCTACCGCCCCACCGCCCAATAGAAAGCCCGTGGACGGCGAACCGCCCACGGGTGAAGCAACAACATCCACCGAAAATTGAATCAGGGCGACTTCTTGCCGCGCTTCGCCCCTGCCTTCTGGAGCAGCTCGATCACAGCCGTAATCCTGCGCACCTGATCCTCCCTCGCAGGGAAAAATATCTTAGGATCAAGCGTCGACTTCTGCACCTCGTAGGCATAATCCAGCGGAGTCACCCCCTGCGCATCCACATAATTCACATTCGCCTTATTCCGAATCAACTCCTGCGTCGCACCCACATTGCGGTACTCGATCGCCGCATACAATGCCGTCCTCCTGGCCTCATCCCGATCCTCCTTCTTTCCGGTCGAAACCTCGTCCGGATCGTTCGGCTGATCCACCGGCACCCCGCATTTGATCAACGCAGAGATCGCTTCAGGCGAACCGGAAATCGCAAACCAGTGCAACATCGTCCGCCCTGTCGTACAGCGCATCATCGGATCGGCACCGCGATCCACCAAAAACTTCAGCTTCTTGCTTGCCATTGCAATCCTCTTCTTATCGGAAACCCCCATATCCACAACCGCACCTCGAGGCGCAGAATCTCGTACAGCCTTCCTCTCCGCCTCGGTACCATGCGGAAAATACATCCGGATATTCTTCATATAATTCCGCCAATTGCCGTTAGGATCGGCTCCATGCGCCAGGAGAAAATCACACATCTTGAGATCATTTTGCTCCAAAGCGATTCCGAGGGCGGATTCATACAGCTCTTTCTGCGGAGTCACAGCATTCATATATGCTCCTTCCTGCACCAACCGCACCACCTCCTTCATATCAACCTTGGCATGAGTGCCATCCAGACGACCTCCCCGTCCATAGGATTGACGCAAAAAACGCACCAATTCCAACCCTTTCGCCTGTGCCACCTCGGGAGACACTTGCTTGGCCTGCACCGTCGGCTTCAACTGCACCTTCTTCACCGTCAACGCGCCCAGCCTCTTCCATGCAGGAACATACCCGTTCGCCCCGGCATTGGCATACCAAAGCTTGGCCTTGGTCAGATTTTTGGCGACACCGTCGCCATTGGCATAACACTCGGCCAACTTGAACTGGTCTTCTGCCGTCCGGTCTTTCTCTTGATTTCTTGCGAAAAGAACGCGAAAATCACCTTCAGCAGCAGACACAAAACCTGTCACAGCAAGCAAAACGCACAATACACCTGTCTTCAACAAAGCGATATTCATAGGATTGGAGGGGGAGGGGACAACCGCAGCAGCTTCATCGGCAAAACCGGAATCAACCACGCGAATGCCCATTTACATTGCCTCAACCGATAACAACCGTCAAGGCAAAAATGACAAAACGCAATTATTCGACAGGAACCACCTCACCCCAGCCACCGGACAAAAAATCCGCATCGCCAGCCTCCTCCTCTTCCACTGCCCCCAAATACAAAAGAATCGTACGCGCCCGCTGCTGAATCATCCAGCTCGTCACAGCATCCACCGCCATCCCGGTAGCCGAGCCGGAAAAATATCCGATCGGCTCAACCGCCTCCTGCACAGCCAGCAAATAATCCTCCCAAGCCCTCTGCGACACGGCAAACAACTGATTCAACCGAACGGCATCCTCCTTGGAAAATTGGCTCCCTTCCACAACATCGAACACGCGAAACTGCTGGGCTTCCTCAACCATGCGAACATAAAAATCCATCTTCACACGCCAAAACTCAGACACCAGAGCCGATGCCACCCTCTGCTCCGGCAAACACCCGCCATCCTTCACCACCTTCATGCGACGCATCAACGGATCCGCCTCCTCCCAATAATCGGGCAACACAGGCAACTCTCCGACACACCACGCACTATGCCGCGCCAACTGGTACCAACACTTGGCAAACTGCATCGTCAGCATCCCCTTTCGGGCAACCGTGCGAGCGCGACTCTCCGGAGAATCGGGCCCCAGAAAAAAACGAAACATAGCCAGCTCGGCATCCCGGTAAACCAGCCAGCAACGCTCTACCTCGCCCACACGCCCGCGCATCGCGGCATAAACATCTCGCTCCCATCCCTCCTTACCGCCCGATGCCTCGGACCATTCCAGCTTTCGCTCGAACTCTGCCATCACACCTTCCACCCGATACCTCTCCCAAAACTCCCGCCACTCCTCCGCACACCTCCCGAACTCCTCCACATCACCCTCCTCACGAAACCTTTGAAGACGGCGCTCCATCGCCAACATCTCCTCCCACAGACTTCGGTCGCGCTCCCTTTCCTGAAACTTCGCAACCGGAACAAACTCCGCCTGTCCTTGCCGAACCGCAACGCGGGCATCACCATGCACGCACACGGCAGCCGAACTGCCGATCAAGGCAAGACACACACACGACAGCATAGCTTTCAAAAAACGAACACTCATCATCTTTAGGGAGGGGGGAGTATGGTTGAAACACGGCCAATCCATGCATACTGCATCGAACAAAAACGATGCGCCCTTAATCTAGGATAAACCATCACACACAGCAAGATAAAAAAAGCACACGCGCATTCGGCTTCTTCTTCCTGAAATACGCAACACGCCTCGCGAAAGAAACATCCCTCCCATAACGTATAAAATAGAAACACGTACCGTAAAAACAGGCCAAATGAACCGCTTTCTTATCCTCCTATCGCTCGCCGCGCACATGGCGGCTGCCGAACCGCAAAACGCCACACCCATCACACCAACCGGAATCCCCGCAACTGCGGGAAAAATAGCCCTCCTGCCCTACCCCTCCCACGTCGAATGGCAACCAAACACCTGCACATTTTCCACCCTGCTCTTTGAAACCGGCCAGCTTGCCAGCGGGGAACGCGCGGACGACCTTGCCGCAGAATTCAAAGACATCGCTTCCACCACAGGACTCACCCTCACAACCGCCCGCCCATCGCCTCAAACACTCACGATCGTACTGCGCACGGCTCCGGCATCGAAAATCCCGCAGGAAAGCTACACCCTCACCGTCACACCGGACCACCGAGTCGAAATCTCCTCCTCCGGCTTCGCCGGACACTTCAACGCCCTTCAGACACTTCGGCAACTCATTCTCCCTCATCACGGCGCAGCCGTAATCCCGTGCTGCCGCATCGAAGACTCGCCAGCCTTCGGCCTCCGGGGCTTCATGCTCGATGTAGGCCGCTACTACCTCTCGCCGGACTTCATCAAAACACTCGTTCGCAACCTCTCACGCTACAAAATCAACACCCTGCACCTCCACCTCACGGACGACCCGGCCTGGCGCATCCAAATCGACAAATACCCGCAACTCACCGACGCCAAAAACCACTGGCCCACCCGGCGGCCCGGGCAACACTACACCAGGGACGAACTGCGCGACCTCGTCGACTACTGCGCCCGGCTCAACGTCCAAATCATCCCGGAAATCGACATGCCCGGCCACAGCAAAACCTTCACCAAAGCCATGGGAACCCCCATGCAG
Organism: Neoakkermansia glycaniphila; assembly: GCF_900097105.1. Classification (GTDB taxonomy): domain Bacteria; phylum Verrucomicrobiota; class Verrucomicrobiia; order Verrucomicrobiales; family Akkermansiaceae; genus Akkermansia; species Akkermansia glycaniphila. The sequence goes on from NZ_LT629973.1 coordinate 1,236,482, forward strand.
AGCGAGCGCGGACTCTCCATCGTCAAAGACATCATCGACGAAACCGCGCCTCTCTTCCCCGCCCCATGGTTCCACATAGGCTCCGACGAAGTACGCGTCACCATGCAGGAATTCATCCCCGAAGCCGTCAAAACCGTCCGGAACCATGGAAAAACCCCAATCGTCTGGTACCCCGGCCATCCGGCGGATTCGGAAACCGTCTCCATGTGCTGGGGTGAAAACGAAGCCGGAGCCGATCTTCCCGCCTCAGGCCGATACATCGACAGCAACGGATTCTACCTCGACTGGATGGACAGCCAGTCCGGCGTCTACCAGATCTGGTTCCAGCAGCCGTGCGGTGTCCCGAAAGGCAACAGCCGGGCTCTCGGCTCCATCATGGCAGTCTGGTGCGACGCAGCCTTGAGCGGCGACAACCGCATCATCGAACAATACCCCTTCTACCCCTGTGCCCTCACCTTTGCCGAACGCATCTGGAAAGGCAGTGATGCCAAACGGCGCGACCTCATGGCCAACCTGCCTCAGAAAGGCACCCCTGAATGGAAAACATTCTCCGACTTCGAAAACCGCCTCATCATCCACCGCGACCGCGCCTTCGCCGGGCAACCCTTCGCCTACGTCAAACAAGCCGACATGGAATGGAGACTCATCGGCCCCTTTGACCACAAAGGCCGCAACGACACCTCCTTCGAACCCGAACAAACCGTCAAGGACGAATACGTACAGGGCAACCGCACTCTGCGATGGAAACAACAGCCCGCCATCGGCGGAGCCATCCACATCCGCCACCTCTACGCCATGTTCAACATGCACAACCACCGCTACCGCCTCGACCACTGGCCCACGCTCATGTCGAAAGACGTCGGCAAAGAACCGGGCACATGCTACGCGCAAACGCACATCTACAGCCCCAAGGCTCAGAACGTCCACCTCATGTTCGGACTCAACGGCATGTGGGGCCACACCGGCGGATACCGCACCTCGCGCGCACCGGAACAGGGAAGCTGGGACTTCAGCGGCGGCGACATCTGGCTCAACGGCCAACGCATCGCCCCGCCCCGCTGGCCCTTCCAAAGCCTGCCGTGGACCGGCTGGGGCAAAGGCCGCATCGAAGAAGCCCCTCTCACACAGGAAGGCTACTTCTTCCGCCCTCCCGTACCCATTCATCTGAAACAGGGCTGGAACACCATCCTCATTCGCAGCGTCTTCGGACACTGGAAAGGCGACAACGGAGAACGCAAATGGATGTACTGCTGCATGCCCGTCCTGTGGGACGGCATCCACTACACCGAAGTACCCGGCCTTCGCTACAGCGCCGCACCTCCTCAACAAACGCAAACTTCATCCGCCCGCTGACAGGCACCCCCCCCCTCCCGGCCGGGAGAGGCATCCGCCTCTCCGTCAACCGCGCTCACGCGATTTCTTCCCGCGCACCCTCGGCTCATGGGCCAGCACTGCATCGGCATCGGCCGTATCCGCCACGGAACCCCTGCTGCAACCGCGCACGCAACGCCCGCACAGCACGCAACGCGACACATCGATACGCCCCCGGTCGATGCAATTCATAGGGCAGCACTTCTCGCACTTGCGGCACTGCAGGCAGGTACCCGGATCGATCACCCTCTTGCGCCACGCAAAACGCGAAGCCAGCCCCAGCAAAGCCCCATACGGGCAAAGCCATCGGCAAAACGGACGGCTCACCACCAGGCAAAATACCAGAAAACAGCCAGAAACCACCCACATCACCGGCGATGCCGCCATACGGAAAAACGCCACAAACGGATCATAACGGCAAACCGGCAAAGACTGCGAATCGAACGCACACCAAAGCACATACAGCAGCACCAGCCACGTACCCATCGAAAAAGCCTTCTCCAACCGGGGACCGACACGCGACCGCACACGCCGCGCATTCCAGCCCGCGGCATCCTGAACCGCTCCCAGCGGACACAACCCGGCGCAGAACACGCGACCCATCACAAAAGCCGCCACCAGCGGCAGCACAAACCACACCACCGCCAGCACACTCAGCAAAACAGCCGGATGGAACAGAGAAACAGCCACATTCCCTACGCTTCCCACAGGGCAAAGACACCCCATACGGAAAAAGCCGAACCAGCCGACCGCCGCGAGCTGCACCGCCCACAGCCACCGTCCGCGCCCTGCTGGCCGCCAAACCAGCCATGCCGACACAAGCAACAGCAGGACAAACAGCGAAACATCCGCCCATGCCATCCAATCAGGCATACCCGACGACTCGGGATACACCGGATAGGCATACTCCCCAATATCCTTGATCACCAACTCCTCAACTGCCATAACTCACATCTCCAGAATCAAACTCTCCAAACCATCGCCTTCCCGCCATCGGCACTCCTGCCCTTGCAGGAACGGGCGATCGAACACTCATTGCACCCGGCACACCGATCATCCCGGACAACCAGATACAACGTATTGTTCCCATGCTCCCGGCACCGCTTCACACAAGCGCCGCAGCCCGTACACAACTCCTCATTCACGGCATACTCGTACCGGTACTCATCCACGCCAAGGGACTCATCGAACACATGCACCGTCCGCCGCTGCAAAGCGCCCGTCTTGCACACCAGATTATTATCCCCCGTATTGACCGGGCTGAACGGATCGTCATCGCGAACCTCATACCCGTAGCAATACTTGCACATGCCGCAATCTTCATACCGATTGCGGCACACCACGGCGGACTTCTCATGCACGCAATGAGTCTCGCAATGGCCGCACGCACTGCAGGCATCATTATCGATCACCCACTTGCCCTCCCGCGTGCGCGACTGCTCCAGCAAACGCCACGTCACCCCTCCCAGCACAGCCGCACCCGCAGCACGGGCCGCCATACCGAGAAACCTCCTCCGCTTCAACTGCTCATCCATAACGAAAACCTCTGGAATAACGGAACCCCGATAAACTCAGCGCCCCGGCTCCCTCCCGGCCGCACCCGGCAAAGCCTCGGGAGCCACAACCCCCTTGCTCATCATATCGGCAGGCACATGTGAACCCTTCATCTCAAGCATGGACTTCGCCAACTTCTCGCGCAAAGGCGCATCCAGCTTTCCGGAAGCCGCAAAAGTAATAAACGGGAAAACGCCAGTCCTGCCTACCGCACGCACATCGCCCGGAGCAGCCACCACCACCATGCACCCGTACTGGGCCGCATAGCTGCTGATCACGGCGGCATCCGCACGCCCTTCCAGCAACTCCACAATCGCGCTCTTGCAGGAATGCTGTTCAGACGGAACCACATCCCCCTCGGCGATCCCGGCCTTGGCCAGAGCCGCCTTCGGAGCAGCATCCTTCTCCACGGCCAAAAGAGGCCCGAACACCACCCGCTTCCCCTTCAAATCCGCCACCGACTTCACCGGACTATCCTTCAACACTACGAACTCGCCCCAAAGCCCCTCCTCCTGCCCGGCAGGCATCTGCAAATCGGCCAACCGCACAAACTCCTTCCCGGCAGCGCGGGAAGCGCCATCCAGCACCGTCGCCTTTGCAACCACCATATCGAAATCCGCCTTCTTCAAGGCATCCGCCAACTCGGCATCCTCCATGAAATAAACCAACTCCAGCTTCACCCCGCAATCCTTCTCCACCTTCGCCTTCCAGCCCTCATATTCACGCTTGGCGGCATCGCCTACGCAACTGCATGCGCAATTCTTCGCCAGCGGATCGCTAACCCCCACCTTCAGCACGCCATCCGCCGCCAGCGACACGCCGACGGCAGCTGCGCACAGAACCGCCTCTCCGCACTTGCGGACAAAACCTTTCACATTCATCGACACAAAACAGGTTAAACGCTCACTTCGACGGCCCCAGCACGATCACACACTTCTTCCCTTCATGCGCGGCATAAATATTCCCCTTGGAATCGACCGCCACATCCAGCTGCCCGCATCCCTTCGCAATATCGTTCACATCCACGCACATCTCCAGCACCTTCTCGTCGCCCGTATAAATCTTCACACGCGGCACATCCTTCTCGGAAGTCACGAAACGGCCCTTACCCAGCGAAGCGATCGACACCGGATTGCAGCAACCCGTAAACTGCTCCGCACTGCGCCCCTCCTTGCCCCAGGTACCGATACGGTTACCGTCGCGGTCGAACACGCTCACACGATGCCCGCCCAGCTCCGCCACCGACACATAACCCTGCTCATCCACGCAGAAATCGAGAATACCGCAGCACGTCGAAAGCCCGCGACGCGCACCCGGCGCACGGCCGATCACATTCACCAGTTTCCCCTCCTTATAACGGCCGATACTCCCGGAACCCGACGTCCCGACAAACACCTCGTCACCGAACGTAGCCAACCCCGTCACCGGAGCCTTCTTCGACTCAAGCTCAAGAGAACCGAGCTTCTTCCCCTGCATATCGTACTGCACCACGGAAGGCGGCTCGGAATACGAAGAATTCGCCACCCACACCGTATCATTCGCGCCGGGCGCCACAGCTCCGGCATTAAACTCGACATTGAACCGGGCAGACTCCTTCCCCTCGCCGTCGAACACCACCACCAGCTTATCGCCGGCGGCAAACACACGATCCTTCGCATCCACACACACGCCGCCGATATGCGACTTGAACGTACCGTCCCCCAGAGAACGCACAAGCGCGTACTTCTCCACATCCGTCGCAGCCTTCGGCACCACATGCCCCTTCACCGGAGCGCCGCTGAACTTCGCATCGGAAGCACGCACCACGGGAGCCGCAGCCTTCGCCTTCGCTACCTCCTGAGCCACAAAATCCCTATCCGCCTGCGACAACGAATCAAGAGACAGATTGAACTCTCGGCCATTGGCCAGACGCACCGTCACAGCCTCGTCCGTTGCAGACACGAAATCCGCCTCAAGCGCACGGCCATCCTTATTCGTCCACGAACGTGCATCAGCCATGGAAGCCCACGCCAGAACAGACACTCCGACCAAAGAAATAAACATCTTCATAAAACAATAATAATCAGGGTTTGGGTTAAAAACAGCCTTGCAAACGGCAAAAGCGTAACTATCAATTAACACGAACAGCCATGACCGGACAAGCAAAAAAAGCGGACAGACGAAAATAGATGATCGAATCTGTGACAACACCACACACCGCTCGCTCACTTCCGCCGCCACGGCACATCGGCATCCAACACCACTGGCACCGAAACCCGGAACGCCTGCTGCTCCTCCCAAACGACACGCGGCCCTTCAGCCCTCTCTGGCATCACGTAATAATAACACTCCGACCACGTACCCGCCTTGGAGGACTCCATCAACTCATAGCCCATCAACAGCGCGGCCTCCCTGCCCGACTCCGCATCGACCAAACGTACATTCCGGACAACCCTTGCTTTGTCGGCAGCCTGATGCGTAAACGTCACCGAAAAAAACGCATCGCCATCCTTCAGCACATAATCGGGAAGAAAACTCGCCGTAAGAAAAAAACCTCCATCCTCGCCTCCCGGCTCGAAACAACTCTGCCAATCTCCGGATGCAACCGGATCACCGATCCAACTCCCCGCCCACGCCTGAAACTCCTCCTCATTCGCGAAAACAAACCTCTCGCACATCGGCAGCCCGCCATTCTTACCCTCCGGAACCGAAAAATCATGCCCCCATTCCGGCATAATCTCACATGAAAGAAAAACCTGAGGCGCCACCCACAGCCGAACCTCACCCTGCAACTTCCCGCTTTTCCACATCCCGGCCGGAGCCGACACCTCACCTTCGATCACAAGCTCGGGCACAGCGACTCCCGAGGCAGGCACCCGCTTCCGAGTCCAATCAGCATACACATTCTCTTCGGAATCAATAACGCTTTTCAACCGATGCCCCAAAAGAACATGACCGCCACGATCGGCAAACGCCTTCTCCGATACGACATAGCCCTCAGCATCCCGGATCAGCCACTCCGGTTGCAATCGGACGATCGACGGACTATTCCAGCACTCGCTTCCTCCATCCCACACGAGGAAAGAAGTCTCCGGCAGCCAAAAACCCTTCGGAGCGCCAATTCTGAACACACCTTTCCATAACCGCGTACCTGCCACCTCTACACTCTCTCGCACCTCACACACCTGTACCGGACAAGAGTGACTAACATATTCAGACAACTCCAACAAACGGGGCTGCATCGACCACACCCCAGCAGACAACAAAAGAAACAGCAGCATATCACCTTCATATATAGCAACACACCGCCCCCGTCAAGCACCAAACAACACATCGGCAGGCACACGGAAATGGTCGGGACGACAGGATTCGAACCTGCGACATCCTGCTCCCAAAGCAGGCGCTCTACCAGGCTGAGCTACATCCCGCAAAAGACCTGATCGGTATAAAAAAATGGTGGCTCGGGACGGGTTCGAACCGCCGACACGCGGATTTTCAATCCGCTGCTCTACCAACTGAGCTACCGAGCCACATCAAACTCCCAATAGCCATGGAAGCTTTGTGCGGGGGGATTCTACATAGGCCCATACGCGAAGGCAAGCCAAAAATGGAAAAAATGCGATTTTTTTACCGTGACGTACTTTGAACTTCGTCCCGAACCCACTCCATGCCATACTGGAAACGCATGAAGTCCACTTTCCTCCTCGCAATCGCCTTCGTGTCGATCCCGCTTCAGGCCATGGCTGAAACGACCCGTCCGGACGACTCCTATTACAGCGACTACGCAGACGACGGCACCATGTACGCACCCTATTCCGGTATCGACAGCTCAATCGATACCAGCTACATGCAGCCGCCCAGCGATCCGAACACATTCTCGGGCAAATCCACGTCGGCGGCCAAACCCTACCTCATCCCCAATAAATTCTATTTCGAATACCTTGGTTCCATGAACCTGAAAGACGGCAACGGACACCTCTCCGTCACCAACGCCGTCATCACCCTGCCCTTCGTCGATCCCACCCAGACGGGCTTCGGAAGCTGGCGCTTCGACGCCAAGGCCGCCGTACGCCTCACATGGCTCAACAGCAAAGGTGACCAAGTACTCGACGAATCGGAACTCTACACCATCCTGGCCAACTTCTCCGCAGCACGCCAGATCGGCGGCTCCGGACAACTCATCATCGGCGTTGCCCCGGAAATCTCGACGGACTTCGACGTATGGACCTTCCGCGACGTCTACATCAGCGGATATGCTGCCTACGCCACCAGAGTCAACGACAGCTTCTCCTTCGCTGCCGGCCTTGCCTACATCCCGCAATATGTCGACCGATTCGTCGTACCCTTCTTCCGCTTCAACTGGCAGGCAACACCCGCATGGGAAGTCTCCCTCTCGGACGCGCGCTTCTCCGTCACCAACACCGCCAGCAGCCGCTTCCACTGGGGGCCGTTCCTGCAATGGGGCGGCAAAACATGGACCGTAAACCGCCACCGCAGCACCCAGCGCCTCCGCTGGACCTCCTACTCCCTCGGCATGGGAAGCAGCATCGACCTGACTCCCAACCACGAAACCAAAGTCCTCCTGACGACGGACCTCGGCTTCACCTTCGGCAATGAAGCCCGCTTCAAAACCAAGGACAACAAGCACACCCTCGAAAAATACAAATACGGCGAAGGCCTCTACCTCCGCGTCGGGATCGACGTGCAATTTTAACATATCGCCGGACAAATGCGACATTGACAAGCGGTCGGGCAACCATCAGACTGCTTGGCATGACTCATCCATTCATACCCGCCTCCTTGGTCGCATGCATTGCTCCCGCTCTCGCGGCCGACGCATGGCTCACCGACATTGATGCAGGAAAAAAACAGGCTGCGGCGGAAAACAAAGCCGTACTCATCGAATTCACCGGCTCGGACTGGTGCCAGCCCTGTATGAAACTGCGCAAAAACGTAACCGGAACCAAAGAATTCGAAACCTACGCCGGCAAAAACTACGTCCTCGTCGAAATCGACTTGGCACGATATAAAAAAGACCGACCAGAGCTTTACAAAAAAAACCGCGAAATCTACAACTCGTACAATCAGAGAAGCGTCCCCTGCATCTTCATCATGGATCCTTCGGGCAACATCACTGCCCGTCTCGGCGGCAGCCCCAACAACGAAGCCATGAAAAACACCCTGGAAACCGCATTCAGACAAAACCGCGAATTCCACACCTCCCTTGCTGCCGCAGAAAAACTGACGGGCAATGCCCGCATCCAAGCTCTGGCCAAACTCTACACCGCCGTCCCCGAAAATAACCGCCACAATTACAAACCCCTGTTCAACCGCCTGCTCGAACTGGACAAAAACGACATCTCGGGCCTTGTCGCCGCAGAACACAGGCAAAAGGAACAAGCCGCCCTCAGCAACAAAATACAGGCCGACCTCATGTCCACCAAGGAACCGGCCGCCCTCATCAAAAAAATCGACGGATACCTCGCTCAGCCGAACATGCCGCCGGAACTCCATGCGCTCCTCTTCGAAAGAAAATTCCATGCGGCCCTTGCACTGGCCCAAACTGAACAGGACATCGACAACGCCCTCTCCATCGCCGACGACATGGCCAAAAGCGACCCCAAACATGCACAAAACATCCTTCGCATGAAAGAAGCTATGCAGAAAGACAAAGCCGGAATACTCCGGAGAATCAAACAGCAAAAACCTCAATAAAAGCCATCTTCCGCTGAATGGCCTGCTCGGATCCATGCCATCCGGGAACCTTCACAACACCGCCAAGGATGAAAAAGCCTTCGCCAAAACAATCGGCCTCATCGCAAAACCAGACACCGGAACTGCCACACCCATCCCCGGTCTGAAAACAGGAAATCGGGCTACCACGGCATTCTCCTGCACCAACGCGTGAGGGTTCGCAACCGCACGCGTTTTTTCGCACCCACAACGAAACCCTCCCCGGAAAGACATACTGTCCATCAAAAACGGCATTTTTACCCACAAAACAATTGACAGATCGTCCGGAATAACACAAATTACTGTTTCTATGACACAATACACAACCCTGATTGCCCTGGCAGCCTGCATCGCTCCGGCCTTTGCGGCCGACGTCTGGCTCACCGACCTCGACGAAGCCAAGAAAAAGGCCACTGCCGAGAACAAAGCCGTTCTTGTCGAATTCTCCGGCTCCGACTGGTGCTCCTACAGCCGGAACCTTCGCAAGAAAATCATGACCAAGCCCGAATTCCTCAAATACGCAGCAGACAAATTCGTACTGGTCAACATCGACTTCCCGCGCAAAACAAAACTCCCTGAGGCACAGGCCAAGAAAAACCAGGCATGGAGCCAAGAGTACAATGTCGACAGCTTCCCGACCGTCATCGTACTGGACTCCGACGGCGCAGCCTACGGCGGATTCTCGGGCGGCCTGCCCGACTTCGCCGCCGTCAAGGCCCCGCTCGACGAAGCCTTCCGGAACATGAAAAACTCCAAGGCGGCCGTCGCCATCGCCAACAAGCTCTCCGGTGACGACAAAATCCTCATTCTTCAGCAAATCTACAACGCCGTACCGGAAGAATACCGCGATTCGCACACCGCCCTCCTGAAAAACATCACCGAGCTCGACAAAAAGGACATCACAGGCCTCGTCTCCAAAACAAACAGGGAAAACGAACTGAAAGCCCTCAAACAGCGCATTCAGAACGAAATCGACCCCGAAAAACCAGCTGCGGAAACCCTGCCGAAAATCGATGCCATCCTCGCCGAACCCAAACTCCCGCAGGAAGGCCGCCTGGCCCTGCTGCAGCTCAAACTTCAGCTCATGCTGCAGGAGGCTTCCAACGAAGAGGAAATCGACCGTGCCCTCGGCGTCATCAACGACATTCTCAAAGTTCGCCCCGAATTGTCAGCGCAGCTTCAGCAACTGAAGAAAAACATTCAGGACAACAAAGACGAACTGCTGGAAAGCAACAAAACCCGCAAAGCCGCCCAGCCGAAGGCCAACTGAACCTTCATCTCTCCTCTTCCCCTGCACCGCATGCACCCTTCGTGCATGCGGTTTTTTCATGAAAAAGAACGGCACCGTTCAACAAACCGCTCTCTACCAAAAGAATGAATGCCCGAAAATAACGTTGACATCATCCGATGCATCGCCCAAGATTCAGGAACTATGACATCATACATCCCTGTACTCGCAATCGCAGCATGCATCACTCCGGCCTTCGCCGCGGAAGGCTGGCTCACCGACCTCGATACCGGTAAAAAACAGGCAGCAGCCGAAAACAAGGCCGTCCTCGTCGAATTCACCGGCTCCGACTGGTGCCCTCCCTGCAAGGCTCTTCGTAAAAACGTCCTCATGACGCCCGCCTTCAACGAATACGCCACCAAAAACTTCGTCCTCGTCGAACTCGACTTCCCCAACTCGAAACCCCAGACCCCGGAAGAAAAACAGAAAAATGACGCATGGGCGAAACAGTACAATATCGACGGCTTCCCGACCATCCTTGTCATGGATCCGCAAGGTAATGCCTACGGTGGATTTGTCGGAGGACGTCCGGATCTCGCCGCTGTCCAGCAGCCGCTCGACGAAGCGCTCCAAACCATGAAAACGGTCAAGGGCAACCTTGCCGCCGCAGAAAAACTGACGGGAGACGACAAAATCCTGGCTCTGGCCAAAGTCTACCAGTCCATTCCGGAAGAATACCGCAGCAGCCATGCCGCCCTGCTGAAGCAAATCATGGACCTTGACAAAAACGACATCTCCGGCATCGTCGCTTCCGAAAAGAAAGCCGCTGCCGACAAAGCTCTGTCCGACAAAATCCAGCAGACATTGGCAGCATGCAAAACCCCGCAGGAAGCCATCGCCGCCACGGAAACATTCCTTGCACAAAAAGACCTGCCCAAGGAAATCCAACTGAACCTCCTTCAGGCCAAACTGAAGGCACTCCTCACGGCATCCAAAAACGACGACGACTTCAACAAAGCACTTGCGTTCCTCGATGAAATCGCCAAAATCGACACCGAACACGCACAGGACATCGCCAAATTCAAGGAAACCCTCTCCAAAAACAAAGACGCCATCATCAAACGCAACACGAGCCAGCCGGGCACACCCCAGCAATAACGGCTTGCACACCCTTAAAACCAGCGCATGCGGGCACTGCCTGCATGCGCTTTTTCACCCCACCCGCCATGCGGATTCCCCTGCCGGCGGCCAAACTCCCCATGCAAACCCGTACTCCGGAACAGCAGAACGCCGCGATCGCCCTCCTCGAAGCACTCTCTACCCTGTCTCCCGAACATTCGGCATGGTACGCCCAATGGAAACCGGACATCCTCAGACACAAAGAACACATGCAGGGACAACAAAACCGGCACGCACCGGGTAGCGGCATATAAAAGCCCCGGCAGCGCAGCAGCTCACGCCCCCATCCGGGCGAAAAACGCCTTGGCAGCCTCGCAATCGCGGCCGATCTGCGCCTTCAGAGCATCGAAACTCTCGAACTTACGTTCACCGCGCAAAAAATGCAGCAGGTCAACCGAGAGACGCTTCCCGTACAAATCCCCTGCATCGCCGAACAAATGGCACTCCAGCAAAAGCGGAGGATGCTCCTCCGCCATCGTCGGCCTCCGGCCCAGATTGGCCACCCCGTCGAACACCCTTCCATCCACCTCAGTACGGATGCAAAACACACCGAACGGAGGCAAGGCCCCATTGCGCACCTTGATATTCGCCGTCGGGAACCCCCATGTGCGCCCAATCTGGCGCCCATGCACCACCTTGCCCTCAATCGCATAGGGATGCCCCAGCAAAAACCTTGCCTGCTCCATATCGCCCTCCGCCAGCACCTCGCGAATCAGTGTACTGCTGATCGGCCGATCTCCGATGCCCGAAGGCACCATCGAGGCGAACGAAACGCCGAACCCCATCCTCTTCCCCTGTTCCCGGAGAAAATCGATATTGCCCGTGCGCCCCGCACCGAACTGCCAATTCTCGCCCACGGAAATACCCGCAATCGGGCACGCCAGCGACAAACGCCTTAAAAACTCCTCGGCCGGAAGAGCTGCAAACTCCGGTGTAAACGGCAACACCAACAGCACATCCGGCTTCAACCGCTCAATCAGCCGCGCCTTCTGCTCAGCATCCGCCACAATCAGCGGCGGAGCCTTATCCGGCCGCAGCACCGCCGCCGGATGCTCCTCGAACGTCAACACCCCGCACAGCGCCTCGGGAAACCTGCGGGCTGCGAGAATCACACTCTCATGACCGCGATGCACGCCGTCGAAAAAACCCATCGCCCAGTAAACGGGTTCCCGGATCTCCCGCAACTCCTCGAACGAATGCAGAATCTTCATCTCAAAGAACGCCTCGCATCGCGGCAATCTGTTCGATCGACAACAGCCCCTTCACCACCTCCTCGCGCGGCGCGGACTTCAAAAACTCCACAGGCATGGCTCCATCCACAGAAAAATGACCCGACCGCACCCGGCGCAAAGCCGTCAAATGCGCACCGCAACCCAACACCTGACCGATATCATGCGCATAAGTACGCACGTAAAAACCCTTCGAACAATGCACCGTAAAATCCACCTCGGGCAGCTCCACGCGGCGCACCTCGTAATCCAGCACCTTCACCGGACGCGGCTCGCGCTCCACCACCTGCCCCTTGCGCGCCAGCTTGTACAGCGGCACGCCATTCTTCTTAATCGCGGAAACCATCGGCGGAACTTGCTCGAACGCTCCCGCGAACCGCGTGAACGCCTCGCGCACCGCCTCCGGCGTCACGCCGTCCGTCGGCCGCGTCGCAACCACATCGCCCTCGGCATCCTGACTATCCGTCTCCACACCGAGCAGCATCGTCGCCTCGTACACCTTATCCTCGCACATCAGCAGATCCTGAAGCTTCGTCGCCTTGCCGACCACCAGCATCAGCAGCCCCGTCGCCATCGGATCCAGCGTACCGCAATGCCCGATCTTTTTCGTATTGAGCGCACGCCGGGCGATCGCCACCACATCGTGCGACGTCATATCCTGCGCCTTGTCGATCAACAACACCCCGCTGATGGAAGAATCCTGTACCTTCATAGAACGGCAGCAGCTTACCCCAAAGCCTTGCGGCACGCAACACGAATCGCCTGCAAGACGCATTCCCTCGCCTCGGCCAACGGCCGGCGAATACGGATACCGGCTGCCAAAGCATGGCCGCCGCCGTGGAACTCCTCGGCAATCTTCGCCACATTCACACGCGCATCCTTCGACCGCATGGACACCCGGATCACCCCCGGCTCCATCTCCTCGAAAATCGCAGCCACCTTCACCCCGCGGATCACGCGGATCGAATCCACCAGATCGGCCACATCGTCCGGCGATGCATTGAGCCGCCCCTTCGTCTCCAAATCGAGAGAAAACCAGCACAAACGACCATCCTCCTCTAGCACCATGCCGTTCAGCACCTCGCGAGTCACCATCAGGCTTTTCCATGAAACCTCCTGATACAACATGCGGTTCATCTCCATCACATTCACACCCTTCGACAACAGATCGCCTGCCATCCGCATCACCTCCGGAGTCGTCTTCTCGTACTGGAACGACCCCGTATCCGTACTGATCGCCGCATACAGCGCATTGGCGATCACCGGAGTAATCGGCACCTCCAGAAGGCGAATCAGCTTGTACAGAATACAGCCCGTCGCCGCCTCGTCCGGCAGCACGCAATTCACCGCGCCGAAGCACTCATTGCTCCCGTGGTGGTCGATATTCACCACCAGCGGAGCATTTGCCAGCGACACGACACTGCGGTCGCCCAAGCGCTTCCATGCCCCGTTGTCCACGGAAATCACCACCTCCGCATCCACCGGGCCCCGCGGAGTACGCCCGATCTCATCGCTCCCCTGCAGAAAGGCATACCTCTCCGGCACAGGATCCTCATTCAGCATACGCACTTGCTTACCCATGGCCTGCAAGGCATGGCCGAGAGCGATCGTCGAACCGATCGCATCGCCGTCCGGCCGGAAATGGGCAATCACCACGAACCGCTCATGCGAACGAATCACATCGGCGACGGAAACCAGAGCTTCGGGAATATCTATCATCATATCAAAAATAAGGAGCCGCGCTTCACCAACGAGAGAAGCACGGCTCCTGAACAGGATCGAATCAACGATGGCCGATTACTTCTTGCCCTTCGTCTCGAGAATCACGGGAGCGTCTCCCGGATTGTCGCCGATATCGGTGAAGTGCGGCATCGGCTTGAGAGGCGGCATCGGCTGGGACTGACAGCAGCAGGAGCTGATGACGGAAGCCGCAGCGAGGGCAAACATGGTGAGAGCGATGGTTTTCATGGGAAAATCTTGCAAAATTGAGTTCGGAAACCATTCAACCAAAAGAACGCCTCCCCGTCAATCACATTTTCCCATCCACATGAAAAAATGGAAAAAAGACATAAAAAAATGCAACGCAAATCGACACTGCTGCGTCTCAAATTCAAAGATACCGCATCTCGGTATCCCACACAAACAACAAACATCCATTATCTGAATATCATGAAAATCGTATCTTCCGTGATCGCCATGGCCTGCATGTGTTCCTTCGGAGCTTTTGCCCAGGACGCCGCCCCGGCCGCTGCCGATGCCAAACCCGCCTGCAAATGCGGTGAAGCCTGCAAATGCGCCAAGGACGGCAAAGACTGCAAGTGCGACAAGAAAGCCGACAAGAAAAAGGGAAAGAAAGGCAAGAAATGCTGCGGTTCCTGCGATAAGGTCGCTCCGGCCGAGCCCGCAGCGCCCGCTGCTCCTGCACCGGCTGCCGAATAAGCAATCCCGGATACCCCATACCATGAACGGCGCGGAGAACATCCGCGCCGTTTTTCGTACCCGGGCAAAGGCCTGTTACTCCACATCCAGCATCATACCGTCGTAGGCCAGCACCACTCCTCCCGGCAGGCGCGCGCTCGTCTCCGCATAATCCACATCGTGCCCCATATGCGTCAGCACTCCCAGCTTCGGCTCCAGCTCGCGCATCAGCTCCAGCGACTCTCCCACTGAAGAATGGGTCGGATGCTCCGCAAACCGCAAACCGTCCAGAACCAACACATCCAGATCGCGCAGCATCTCCTTCGAATCCGGAGGAATCGACTTCACATCGCAGGCATAGCCGATCCTCACGCCACCATGCTCGAACACATAGCCGAACGTCTCGGCATCCGCATGCTCCACGCGGAAAGGCACGGCGGCAACATCCCCCACGCAGAACGGCAGCCCGCCATGCACATGCGGCTCAGGCCGGATATACCCCTTGAACGCCCTCGACTCGTTGAAAGCCCACGGAAACATACGCTCCAGAGACTCCATCGTCTCCGGCCCCGCGTAAAACGGCAGCCTCCACGACACATCGTGCTTCCAGCAAAACGCGCGCAAATCGTCGAACCCCGTCACATGGTCCAAATGAGCATGCGTATACACCACCGCATCCACCGCCGTCAACCCGTACCGAAGGGCCTGCTGCCGCAAATCGGGGCAGGAATCCACCAGCAGCGTCGTCCTCTCCGTACGCAGCAGCACCGATGAACGCAGACGCGCATTGCGGGAATCGCCCGAACGGCATACGGGGCAGGAACAGCCGATCACGGGCACTCCCGTCGACGTACCCGTACCCAGAAAAAGAAGAGACAGCGGAGAAGACATGAATTGCGTTACGCCCGGAATTATGGCATAAACAGGCCAACACGAGAAGCCTCAATGCTGACCTTACTCAAAATCCACAACCTCGCCCTCGTCGACGAACTCCTCTGGGAACCGCACCACGGCTACCTCAGCATCACGGGCGAAACCGGCGCCGGAAAATCCGTCATCATGGGCGGAATCTCCCTCGCCCTCGGCGAAAGGGGTGACAAAAGCATGATCCGCAGCGGCGAAGAACAATGCTCCATCGAAGCCGTCTTCCAACTCGGGGACACGGCGCGCATCGACCGCCAGCTCGAAGAAAGCGGCATCAACACCTGCGAAGACGGCACCCTCGTCATCCGCCGCATCATGACTGCCACAGGCAACCGCCAGTACATCAACGCCTGCCCCGCCACCCTCAAACTCCTCCGGGAAATCGGCATGGGCCTCGTAGACATGCACCACCCGGACGACCACCGCTCCCTCACCTCGCAGGAACGCCAGCTCAGCCTCCTCGATGCCTACGCCGAAAACCACGCAGCCCGCGAAACATACCGCTCGGCATGGCTCGCATGGTCCGAAGCCCGCCGCGCCGTCCGCACCCTCGAAGAAGCCGAACGCACCAACGAACGCGAACTCGACTACCTGCGCCACCAAATCGAGGAAATCGAAGAAGCCGGACTCTCGGAAAACGAAGCAACCGAACTCGAAGCCCGCTGGCAGCGCACCCATAACGCCGCCCGCCTGCACGATACCGCCATCCCCATGGCCCGCCTCCTCGAAGGGGACGACAACTCCCTCATCCCCCAGCTCCGCCAGCTCATACGGCACGCTCGCGACCTCGTCCGCCTCGACCCCTCCGCCGATGCATGGACCTCCCCTCTCGAAGGCATCGCCGCCGAACTCGAAGAATGTACGAACAGCCTCCGCGACTACACCGAACGGCTCGACCTCGACCCCGAAACCATGGCGAACCTCTCCGAACGCATCAACAAACTCGACACCCTCAAACGCAAATACGGCAGCGACTACTCCGCCATCGAAGCCCACCTCCAAACCTGCCGCGCACGGCTCGACGAAATCGACAACCGGGACGAACGCCTCGAAGAACTCCGGCGGCAGGAACAGCTCTGCCGCGAAAAACTCGCCTCTGCCGCAGGCAAACTCACCGCCACCCGCCGCGAAGCGGCTCCGCGCCTCGCCAAAGACATCGTCCGCCACGCCCGCGAACTCGGCTTCAAACAGGCACGGTTCGACATCTCCCTCATCCCTCTGAACGAACCCGGAGTGCACGGCGCGGAAGAAACGGAATTCCTCTTCGGCCCCAACCCGGGCGAACCCCTCAAAGCCCTCCGCCTCATCGCCTCCTCCGGCGAACTGGCGCGCGTCATGCTCGCCCTCAAAAGCGCCCTCGCCCGGCAGGACGACACCCCCCTCCTCATCTTCGATGAAATCGACGCCAACGTCGGCGGAGAAATCGCCCGCGCCGTCGGCCTCAAAATGCGGCAGCTCGGCAGCGACCACCAGGTCATCTCCATCACCCACTTCCCGCAGGTCGCCGCCCTCGCCGCCCACCATTACCTCATCGAGAAAAAAGTCTCCTCCGGCCGCACCGTCTCCAGCCTCCGGGAAGTTGCGGAAGAAGAACGCATCGACGAACTCGTCCGCATGCTCGGCGGCGGCGGAAATACCGCTCGCGCACACGCGCGCGAACTGCTCGCCTGAACAGACCCTCCGCAAAGCGCGTTTCCGGCTTGTGTCTGATAGAGCCTATTTTTCATCAAACACAAGATATGGTATAGTTTTTTGAAAACCTGTGAAAAATGTGGTACCATCACATTTTCCTCTTGCCGTCTTCGACCGGCTCGTGTACAATCTCCACAACGGAATTGACAAATATGAAATTCGCTATTGCCAAACAAGTCCTGCTCGACGGGCTGAACCAGGTCGTGAACGTGGTCGCCAGCCGCCCCTCCATGCCCATCCTGTCCAACGTCCTGATTGAAGCGGACAATGGCGAACTGCGCATGACCGCCACCAACATGGAACTCACCATCGTAGGCAAAGTACCGGCCAACATCGACCGCGCCGGCGCCATCACCCTGCCTGCCAAAAAGCTCCAAAGCATCATCCGCGAAATGCGCGACGGCGAAGTCTCCATCGACGTCGTCAAAACCGTCGCCACCATCAAATGCAACCGGGCCCAATTCAAACTCAACGGCCTTGATGCCGAGGAATTCCCCTCCCTGCCCGAATTCCGCGAAACCCGCGAATTCAAAGTCCCGCAGGCCATGCTCTCCAAAGGCTTCAAATGCACGGAATTCGCCATCTCCTCGGACAACACCCGCTTCGTACTGAACGGCATCTACACCTGCTTCCGTGACGGCAAGCTCACCCTCGTCGCCACCGACGGCCGCCGCCTCGCCCTCTTCGAAAACGAACTCGAATTCCCCGAATCCCAGCAGGTGGACATCATCCTTCCCAGCCGTGCCGTGCAGGAAATTCACCGCCTCCTCGGCGATGCCGGAGACGTCAAAGTCTCCATCACCCACAACCAAGCCGCCTTCGAAATGGGAGACACACTCCTCGTCACCAAAATCATCGACGGCAACTACCCGAACTACCGCCAGGTCATCCCCTCGCACTACAGCGAACGCATCGAACTGCCGACAGAAGAAATCCTCGAAATCGTACGCCGCGTCTCCCTCCTCTCCTCGGAAAAGACCAACACCGTACGCTTCAGCTTCTCCCCGGACAAAATGGAAGTCCTCTCCTCCGCCGCCGAACTCGGCGAAGCCCGCGAAGAAATGCCCATCGACTACAAAGGCAAAGACCTCCTCATCACCTTCAACGCCGACTTCATCATCGCCCCGTTGAAAGCCATCAGCGAAGACACCATCGTTCTGGACCTCATCGACCAGTCCAGCCCCGGCGTCATCCGCGTAGCGGACGAATTCCTCTACGTCCTGATGCCGATGCACAACTGATCGAACGCCGGGAACAACGCCCGGTGCCACCGGCCGGGCAGGGCTTACCACCCTGCCCTTTTCGTATTCTGACTCTCTCTCGCCGACACCGAAATGCGCATCCTCCTGTCATCCTACTCCATGGGAGCCGGACGCGGCAGCGAAGCGGGCGTCGGCTGGAACGTCGCCTCCGGCCTCGCCAGGCGCGGCCACGAAGTAGCCGTCCTCACCACCGAGGAATTCGGAGAAAGCAACAAACAGGCCATCCGGGAGCAACAGCTTGGCATCGAACTCCTCGAATGGTCGTGCGGCCTGCAAAACTTCCACCTGCGCGAATCCTACCACGCGTGGCAGAACCTCATCCGCCCGAAAGTGCGCGAACTCCTCGCCCGGCGGCAGTTCGACATCCTTCACCACGTCACCTTCAACCAGTACCGTGGCATCACCTTCGCCTACGAAGCGGGCCTCCCCTACCTCATCGGCCCCATCGGCGGGGCGGAAACCGTCCCCCTCCCCCTCCTCGGCGAACTGCGAGGCAAACCCCTCCTGAAAGAAATCGCCCGCTACATCGGCGCGGACGCCATCCCCTCCGGCTGGCGCAGATACCGGGGGCAAAACAACGGCATCGTCCTCGCCTCCAACGAGCCCACCGCCCGCCGACTCCGCACATGGGGCCTCATGCCCAACGTCGAAATCTGCCCCACCATCGCCATCCACGCGCATGAAATCGTAGAACAGCCGAAGCGGCTCCCGGACACGCCCCCCTACTTCACCTTCGACGGCGGTGCGCGCCCCGAAAAAGGCGCCTGCCTCCTCTTCCGCGCCCTCTCCCTCCTCTGGCAGCAGGGCCTCCGCATCCCCGTACGCATCGCAGGCGTCAAAGAACCGGACAAACCCGGCCTCCTCGCCGCAGCACGCACTGCGGGACTACCTGATGAAGCCGTCGACCTCATGCCCTTCATCCCCCGGCATGAACTCCTCGGCATCATGCAACAGTCCGCCGCCTTCGTCTCCGCAGGCTTCCGCGACAGCGGCGGCATGGCCATCCTCGAAGCAGTCGCCCTCGGCATCCCCGTCGTCTGCTACGACATCCCCAGCCAGCAATGGCTCCCCGCCGAATTTGCCGACAAAATTCCCGTCCGCTCCGGCCATCTGGAACAGGACATGGCCGCCGCCCTCCTACGTGCCGCCGACTCTCCGGCACGCACCGCCGAATGGCACAAGGAACGCTCTGCCTTCCTGCGCCGCCACATGACCTGGGACATCCGCCTCGACCAAATCGAAACCTATTACACCCGCATCCTGAACCGAACCTCGCAACCATGAAAAAAGTACTCATCGTCGGAGCCGGACTCGCCGGCAGCGTCCTCGCCCGCTCGCTGGCGGAAAAAGGCATCGCATCCCGCGTCATCGACCAGCGCGACCACGTCGCAGGCATGTGCCACTCCTCCCGCGATGAAGAAACGGGCGTCATGGTCCACCGCTTCGGCCCCCACATCTTCCACACCAGCAACGAACGCGTCTGGGAATTCGTCAACCGCTTCGACACCTTCTGCCCCTGGGTCAACCGCGTCAAGGCCACCAACAGCCGCGGCGTCTTCTCCATGCCCATCAACCTGCACACCATCAACCAGCTCTTCGGCAAACAAATGAACCCCGCCGAAGCTCTGGCATACATCCAAACCCTGCAGGACGCCACCATCACCGACCCGCAAAACGCCGAAGAACAACTCCTCCGCTTCGTCGGCCGCGACATCTACGAAACCTTCTTCAAAGGCTACACCACCAAGCAATGGGGCGTCTCCCCTCGCGAACTCTCCGCCAACATCGTCAAACGCATCCCCATCCGCTTCAACTACGACGACAACTACTACTTCTCCAAATACCAGGGCTTCCCCATGGCCGGATACACCGAACTCGTGCGTCGCTTCCTCGACCACGACCTCATCGACCTCCAAACCGGAACCGCCTATGACAAAGCCATGGACGCCGAACACGAACACACCTTCTACTCCGGCCCCCTCGACGAATACTTCGGCTACAGCGAAGGCGATCTCAGCTACCGCACCGTCGACTTCACCTACACCCGGGGCGAAGGCGACCTCCAGGGCAACGGCTGCATGAACTACACAGACGGCGATGTACCCTACACCCGCGCCCACGAACACAAATACTTCTCCCCGTGGGAAACCCACGAAAAAAGCATCCTGCTGCACGAATACAGCCGCGAAGCCAGACGGCAAGACAACCGCTTCTACCCCAAACGCATGCCTGCAGACATGCTCATCCTCGACCGTTACATGCCCCTCGTCGAACAAACCGAACGCACCTCCTTCATCGGCCGCCTCGGCTGCTACCGCTACCTCGACATGCACGACGTCATCCGCATCTCCCTCGAATACGCCGACCACTGGGCGGACTGGAAACAGGGCAAAGAACCCGTCCTCAACAAAATGGCCGTCTCCCCGCTGAACTGACACCCGCATGGATGCCGCACCCGCCAGCTTCTGGAACCTGATCGATGCCGTCTGCATCATCAACCTCGACCACCGCACCGACCGATGGGAAACCATCGGCTCGCGCCTGAAAACCATCGTCCCCGAACAAAAAATACACCGCATCAGCGCCGTATGGGGCAAAAAACTGCCCGGCTACCGGGAACACCGCCTCTTCCACGGAATCACCGAAGAAGAAGCCCTCTTCTGGGCCGGCCGGGCCGGATGCGTCCTCTCGCACCGCAAAGTCCTCGCACTCGTCGGGCAAAACGGCTGGAACAACACCCTCATCCTTGAAGACGACGCCGAACTCCTCGACAACCTCGACGGAACCATCGGCTACCTCCTCGCCCGCACCATCCTGAACACCCCCCGCTGGGACCTCTTCTACCTCGGCTGCACCCCGTACAGCGACCGCGCCGTCCTCATCGATCGCGAAAAAACATCGCAGGACACCGTCAACATCGCCCGCATCGTCGGCCCCCTCTGCACCCACGCCTACCTCGTCAACGACCGCTCAGCCGAAGACTACGTCAACCGCCTGCCGGACGAAAACGGCATCTGGGCATGGCTCGCATGGCACAACAGCCTCGACTCCTGGATCGCCAACGAATACGGCAACCGCACCGCCGCCACCATCCTCGGCTGCTACCCGAACCTCGTCATCCAGGGACAAAGCTACTCCGACATCGAACACATCGACATCACCCACAACCAGGGCGGCCTCGGAGGCACCCCGCATCCCGTCCAATACATCGGCGAAGAACAATTCGTCCGCATGCTTCACACCCCCAAATACCTCCTCAAACGGCAGCTTAAAATCGCCGCCCACTATGCCCTCGGAGCCTACTACCACATGGCCGGATACCGAAAATTCTCCGTCTCCATCGAAAACGCAGGCTACTGGGGAGCCATCAAGGCCGCATGGCAAGTCCTCCGCCAGCGCGGAAAATAAAAAACCGCCGGATACGGAACCCGGCGGCAGAAAGAAACAAACGGGAGAACCCGTCAAAAATTCCACTTCACCTGCACATTGCCCAGCAGCGTATAGCCGCGTTGCGTGCGGTACTGGTTCGACTTATAAATCGCACCGAAGAAATAATCCACATCCTTGTGGCGCACACCCACACCGGCATACACCTCGCCCTGCCACGGAATCTTGCTCACATGCGTATCCACATGGTGGAACACCGTACCGTCAATAAACAGATCGTGAACCACATACTGCCCGTAGAAACCGACAATGCCGTAGTAACTGTTCGCCTCACGATCATAAGTACGGTCAAGGAACGGACTCACACCGTAATTCGCACCGTTGATCGTATAATCGTTCATGCTCGGCGGCAAATTGTAGCCGAACCGGAAAATAAAACCGATACCGGCGCGAACCGACACCGTACCCGCTTCGGCGCGGCCGTACATCAAACCGTCCGTCTGGAACCCGGTCGAACTCCGGCTCTCAAGACTGCGAAGCCTCCGATCCTGCCTCACGGACAACTGCATCGTCACCTCGCTCGGAAGCTGGTAGCCCCAGCCGTCCCATGAATCCATCGTACCCACCTTGTGAATCAGCCATTGGCACTCGCGGGCGATCGAAGGCTTGCCCGTCGTCCCGAGCTGGAACTCGAACGTCGTCGAATTCTCCTCGCCCGTTATAATATAGCCCACGCCTGCCGCCAGATACCCCGCGTAGGGATGCTGGCCGACCAGCGGATAATTCGCATGCTGCTGGGGAGTGAAAATCAGCTGCGTCAGGCTGATCCCGTACTTGCGGTTCTCCGAAATATCGCCCACGTAATCGAGGCGCGTCCCATTCGTATAATCCTTATCGTGGCCGAAAAACACATCGTTCTCCAGCATAATGCGGAAAGAAGACTTATCGATCCCTGTTGCGGCTCCTCCCGTCACGGCGTCCGACATGGGCTTCGCAACGGATGGAAACTGGTCGCCCGCATGGGCTGCAGCAGCGAGCGCAGCCATGCACGTCCCAACAAACAATTGAATGCGCATTGCACAAGAATGCTACCGGAACCCATCCCGTACAAGACGGAAATACGTCATCCCACACCGCCTCCTGCCCGAAAAACGGGACAACCCCAAAACGGAACTTTCCTTGCCACACCGAATCCGCTATCATTCACCGCATGATATCACGGCTCTACTCAGCTACCGTTTACGGAGTCGAAGGCATCGAAATCGAAGTCGAGGTCGACAACCGGGGTGGCGACACCATCCGGCAATACATCGTCGGCCTGCCCGACATCGCCGTCAAGGAAAGCCTCCAGCGCGTCGGCTCCGCCATTGCCAACAGCGGCCTCCCGGAAGCCCCCGGAGCCACCACCGTCAACCTCGCGCCTGCCGACCTCCGCAAACAGGGGCCCGGCTTCGACCTCCCCATCGCCCTCGGCACCGTCCTCGCCGCCATGGGCAACTCCGGCACGCATGCACCGATGCCCGACCCCGGCGACCTCGAAACATGGAGCATCATCGGCGAACTCGCCCTCGACGGCACCGTACGCGCCGTCCGCGGCATCCTGCCTCAGGCCATCGCCGCCCGCGAACAAGGCCGGAAAAACCTCATGGTGCCGTGGGACAATGCCGAAGAAGCCTCCGTCGTCCAGGGCATCGGCATCTACCCCGTCCGCAGCCTCCGCGATGCATGGAACCACCTCATGCACCGCGAAACCATCGCACCCTACCGCAGGCTCGACACCCGGCCACCTGCCGAACACTCCATCGACTTCGACGAAATCAAAGGCCAGCCCTACGCCCGCCGCGCCCTCGAAATCGCCGCCGCCGGAGGCCACAACATCCTCATGAGCGGCAGCCCCGGCTCCGGCAAAACCATGCTCGCCCGCCGCCTGCCCACCATCCTGCCTCCTCTCTCCGAACGCGAAGCCCTCGAAGCCAGCAAAATCCACTCCGTCTGCGGCCTCCTCCCCCGCCACGCCGGACTCCTCACCCAGCGCCCCTTCCGCTCCCCGCACCACACCATCTCCGATGCCGGGCTCATGGGCGGCGGAGCCAACATCAGCCCCGGGGAAATCTCCCTCGCCCACCACGGCGTCCTCTTCCTCGACGAACTCCCCGAATACCGCCGCCAAACGCTCGAAACCCTCCGGCAACCACTCGAAGCAGGCACCGTCACCATCTCCCGTGCCTCCGGCACCATGGACTATCCCTGCCGCTTCATGCTTGTCGCCGCCATGAACCCCTGCCCCTGCGGCTACCAGGGCGATCCGCGCCACGCCTGCAAATGCCCGCATGCCGCCATCGTCCGCTACCGCAACAAAATCTCCGGCCCCCTCCTCGACCGCTTCGACCTCCTCCTTGAAGTACCGCCCGTCGACCCCGCCGCCCTCATCGACAAACCCGCAGGAGAACCCTCCGCCGCCATCCGCGCCCGCGTCATCGCCGCCCGCGAACGGCAGGAACACCGCTACCGGGGAACCGGCATCTCCTGCAATGCCGAACTCCACGGCAAAACCCTCCAGACCAACTGCCGCCTCGATGCACCCTCCCGCCAAACCCTCCTCGATGCCGTCAGCCAGCTCGCCCTCTCCGCCCGCGCCTTCGACCGCATCCTCAAAGTAGCCCGCACCATCGCCGACCTCGCAGGCAGCGACAGCATCGCGCAGGAACACATCTACGAAGCCGTCCAGTACCGCAGCTACGAAACCCAGCTCCGCCAATAGACCCGCCGCACGCACTTCGCGCTTCACAACGCCGCCGCAAAAGCCTACAATCCCCGCCATGCAACCGAGCGAACAGCCCGACAAAGTCAACTGGGCCCCCTTCTGGAAACTCGTCCTCGTCCAATCCCAGAACTCCTTCAATGAAAAAGGAGTCCAATTCATCCTCATCCCGCTCGGCGTCTGGATGGCGGAAAAAGGCATCGGCGGCGGCGACCTCCAGTACATCCTCAGTGCACTCATCCTCATACCCTTCATCCTCTTCTCCCCACTCGCGGGCTGGGTCTCCGACCGCTACTGCAAAACCCTCGTCATCCGCAGCATGGCCGCCCTCCAGATCCTCGTCCTCGGCGGCATGGCCCTCAGCCTCTACCTCGAACACCTCACCCTCGCCCTCTGCTGGTTCTCCGTCTTCACCATCCAGGCCACCTTCTTCAGCCCCTCCAAAAAAGGCCTCGTCAAAGACATCGTCGGCACGCAAAAAATAGGCTTCGCCAGCGGCATCCTTGAAATCACCTCCCTCCTCGCCCTGCTCATCGGCCAAATCGGCGTCTTCGTCTGGTTCCGCAGCATCCTCGACGAAACCGGAGACGGCTGGCACGCCGCCGCCTTCCCCACCTTCGTCTTCTTCCTCTGCACCATCCCCGTCGCCCTCATGACCCTCACCCTGCCGAAATACAAACCGCATCAGGTCGCCTCCTTCAGCAAAAAACTCCTCTACTCCCACTTCGGCCAGCTCGGTATCCTGTGGAAACACAAAACCCTCCGCTACAGCGAACTCGGCGTCGGCTACTTCTGGTTCATCGGCGGCACCGTCCTCCTCATGACCATCCAGATGGCCCAGCAGGCAAGCACCAATGCGAAAGACTTCAGCGGCACGGGCGCCGTCCTCATGGCATGGCTCAGCGGCGGCTCCGTCCTTGGCGGCATCCTCGCCTCCGTCATCTGCAACGGCCGCATCAAAATGTGGGTCGCCACCGTCGGCGGCATCGGCATGACCCTCGGCTGTGCGGGCCTCGCCCTCACCACCTACGACACCCCCCTCTTCTACGCTCTCCTCTTCCTCACGGGCTTCACCGCCTCCGGCTTCCTCGTCCCCCTCAACGCCCGCCTGCAGGACAGTGCCGAAGACAGCCAGCGCGGCGACGTCATCGCCGCCGGAAACCTCATCGACTGCCTCTTCGGCCTCATCGCCGTAGGCTTCCAGCTCCTCATGGCTCAACTCATCGGAGTCCATGAACAATTCATCGTCATGGCGCTCCTCAGCGCCCTCGTCACCGTCGTCATCATCAAAACCAAAAACCAGTAAGCCACCGCCATGAAAAAAATCAAAGCCACAGAAATCACCCAGAACGCCATCTCCCTCATCGGCGCCCAATGGATGCTCGTCACCGCGGGCACGCCGGACGCCTACAACACCATGACCGCCAACTGGGGCGGCATCGGCTTCCTGTGGAACAAACCCGTCGCCTACATCTTCATCCGCCCGAACCGCCACACCTACCAATACATCGAACAGCAGGAAAAACTCACCCTCTCATTCATGGGAGAAACCTATCGGCAGGCCCTCAAAATCTGCGGCACGCAATCCGGCCGCGACATCGACAAAATGAAAGAAGCCGGACTCTCCCCGTGGATCACCGAAAACGGCAACATCGCCATCGCCGATGCCGACCTCGTCATCGAATGCCGCAAACTCTACAGCGACATGATCCGCCCGGAAAACTTCCTCGACAGCGCGCCGATCGACACATGGTACGGCGAAGACGACCCCATGCACCGGCTCTACATCGTCGAAATCACCGGCGTATGGGCCAGAAACTGACCGCCAGGCCACCCGCCATCATGAAAACACTCATTGGCATCCTCCTCGCCGCAGGAATAGTCCTCGGCGGCGAACCGCAAACATACAACAACCCCGCGCCGCATCCCGTCGTCCGGATTGAAAACACCGCGCCTGCAACCGCAGCCCCGAAAAACATCATCCTCATGATCGGGGACGGCATGAGCCTCCAGCACGTCCAGGCCGCATGGCTCGCCAACGGAGGCACACTCAACATCATGCAATGCCCCGTCGTCGGCCTCTCGCGCACCGCCTCCGCCAGCCACACCATCACCGACTCGGCAGCAGGCGGCACCGCCCTGGCCTCCGGAACCAAAGCCATCAACAAACAGCTCGGCCTCGACCCCCAAGGCAACAAACTCGACTCCCTCGCCGACTGGGCCAAACAACGGGGCATGGGCACCGGCATCGTCACCACGAAAACCGTCACCGACGCCACCCCCGCCGCCTTCTACGCGCACAACCCCAACCGCGCCGATGAAGACGCCATCGCCCTCGACCTCGCCACCGGCAACATCGACGTCATCTTCGGCGGAGGAGCCAAACACTTCACCCAGCGCAAAGACGGCCGCAACCTCCTTGAACAAATCTCCAAACAGGGCCGCACCATCAAACTCGCCACACCCGGCCACTACGGCACCCCTGCGGAACGCGGCGACATCCTCCGGCAAACATCCCTCGAAGCCGTCAGCCGCCTCCGGCAGAACCCCAACGGGTACTTCCTCATGATCGAAGGAGCCAAAATCGACCTCGCTTCCCACGCCAACAACCTCCCGGAAACAATCGCGGAAATGCTCGACTTCGACCGCACCGCCGGAGCCATCCTCGCAGAAGCCGCCCAAAACGGCGACACCCTCGTCATCATCACCGCCGACCATGAATGCGGCGGCCTCAGCATCCTCGACGGCGACCCCGCATCGCGCACCGTCACGGCTACCTTCGCCACCGGCAACCACAGCGGCATCGCCGTCCCCGTCTATGCCTTCGGCCCCGGCAGCACAAACTTCACGGGCACGTACGAAAACACCGCCATCCCGGCCAAAATCAAACAGGCAGCAGCCGCCAGCCGATGAACAACACCATCTCCATCCGCACCGCCACCGTTGAGGATGCGGCACACACCCTCGCCATCTACACCCCCTACGTCACGGACACGGACATCACCTTTGACACCGAAATCCCCTCCCTCGACGAATGGATCGGCCGCATGAGGAACACCCTCGCACGCCACCCCTACCTCATCGCCTTCGTCGAAGGCCGGGCCGCCGGATACGCCTACGCCTCACCCTTCCGCCACAAAGCCGCCTACGACTGGAGCGTCGAAACCACCATCTACCTCTCCTCGGAACACCGGGCGCAAGGCATCGGCAGACAACTGCATGACGCCCTCGAACAGCTCCTCCGCGCGCAGGGAGTCACCAACCTCAACGCCTGCATCACCTACCCCAACCCCGCCAGCATCGCCTTCCACCAGCGCATGGGATACGCGCAAAACGCATACTTCACCCGCTGCGGCTACAAACTCGGCCGCTGGCTTGACGTCGTCTGGATGGAAAAACACATCGCGCCGCACACCGTACCGCCGCCCGTCTTCATCCCCTACGCCCAACTGCCTCCCGCCGCCCGCCTGTAACGGCAGACGGACAACCCCGGCGGCCCCGCCTGCCGCGACCAAACAAACGCCACAGAGCCTCACGGCCCTGCGGCGAAAAAAACGGCTCACCCCAACCTTACTTGGCAGCGACGGGCGCCTCCTCATTCAAACGGCGCAGCACCGGAATCGCGCCGCGCTTCACCGCCGCATTGGCCGACTTCACCGCCTCCTGAGAAATATACACCTTATAGGGAGCCTTATTGATCGACAACGTCGTAATACCGTCCGGAGTCTTCTCGTCCAGCAATTTGGCCGCATCGTGCAAATCCTTCACCGGCTTACCGTTGATCGCATCCACCACGCAGAACCTGTAACGATCGTACCCCAGCGTCGCAGGAGTCGGAATCACCAGCGAAAGCACCACCAGCCTGCGGCGGCCTTCCTTCATATAGCGCTCCTTCTCCTGATCGATCTTCAGGAAGGGAATCGGCATCATATTGCCGCCCGCCCTCTGCAGCGCGCTCAAATAGGGCCGCGTACACTCCTGAAACACCAGACCGCCATGAATGATATACTCCGGAGCCGTACCCGACTCCTCATCCGGCAAAAGATCCTTATCGATCGCATCGCGATTCAGCGGCACATCCACCGCCACCGGATGCCCATCACGGCGCAGCCCCATCTTCATCGACTCGCCCACATTGCCTCGGCCGCGGAACACCGCGCTCCAGCTCAGCGGACCCAGCCTCGGATGATTCACCAAACCGCGTGCATCCACGGCAAGACCGTCCACACTCTCGATCACATCGCCCTCCTTGATCCCGGCCTGCTCGGCGGCGGAACCCTTCTGCACCTTCGACACATACACGCCGCCGCCCTTCTCGTCCAGCTTCAGATAACGGCGGAACACGGGATCGATCAAATTCACGGACTGAATGCCATGCACCGCAATACCCGGATAACCCTTCGCCGGCTGAGCGAGGAAACGGGAAATCACCTCCTCATCCAAAGCTGTCAGCAACTGCGAACCGGCCGTATAGCCCGTCGCAATACCCGCCAGGCGGCGATCCACCACCACGGGCATACCGCCCTTGGCGTCGGAAAGATTCTGTGCCATCTTGATATTCACCTGCGGCAGCCCTGCGCCCGAAGCGGCAGCGCTCTCCGCACGGCCCGAATTCACCAGCGCAAGACCGCTGCGCGTATAACTCCACACATCCACTGGCTCATTCAGGGAAAGCGGCTTGCCCAGCGGCAGAGCCACGCGGGAATCCCAGAAATCCTTATCGGACTCGTTCATCAGCGTCAGCAAAGCCAAATTCGCATCATAATCCACCTTCTCCACCTTCGCCGTCACCGAACGCGACGTATCGGGAAGCACCAGCTCGATCAGCGTCGCATCCTTCAGAGAACCCGCCACTGTCAGCACCTTGCCATCGCCCAGATAAACCCCGCAGGACGACGAAGTCGAAGCATCGGACTTATTCCAGGGCATCACCTGATTATACGACTGCTGCGTCACTGAAACGCTCAGCAGAGAATCCAGCGGCGAAGGCATCGGCTTGGGAGCCTCGGCCGGAGCCTTGGGCTCCTCCACGGCAGCTGCGGCCTCCTGCTTTTGGGCATCGCCGCGCCCGGCAGTCCGGGGAGTCGGCTTGCAGGCCACCAGAAAAGAAACGGTCACAAGGGACAACAAAGAAAACTTGTACATAACGAAAGGAAATTAGAGTTTGGGAGCAGAAACGGGAGCCGCCTTGCGCACCGGCGCAACCTTCGCGGCGGGAGGAGCATCCGGCGTACTCCACGAACTATCGAGGCGGGCCGGAGCAGGAATCGCGTAATTCTTCGAAATGCGCGCATTCGCCTTATCCATCATCGACGTCTGGAACACCACGGGGCGCACCGCATCGGCGAACTCGAACACCATGAACTCGGGCAGCTTGCCATCCTTCGGATAAAGCAGCTCATTCAAATGCTTCAGCCCCTTCACCTCCACACCGTTCACCTTCGTCAGCACCGACGTGCCATAACCGGAAATCTTGGAATTCACCTCATCCTCCAGCACATTCGTCATTAGCACCACATCGTCCTTCTTCATCCAGCCGCCTTCCTGCTGGAAATCGACCACCGGCAGAATCACCTGCTTCTCGGAAATCTTATTCGCCTCCACCACATTGAACTGCAGAGGCTGGAACACCAGACCACCGTACGTCACGTAGCGGGGCAGCTTATCGTACTCCTGCATCACCATCGCACCCGTCGGCATCGTCTTCAGCGTCACCGCCAGATCCATCAGCTTGCCGCCGCGCTTCACCTGCATCTTCACACGATCCCCGGCGAACCTGCGCTCGACCAGCTCATTCATCAGAATACGCTCGCCGCCCAGCAGCACCATACCCGAACTATCCACATCGTGGCCGTCCACCTTCAGAATCACATCGCCGATCTCCAGCACGCCGTCCGACGGCCCGCCCTTGATCAAATCGCTCACCAGCACCCCCTTCTCATCGTCCGGAAGCCCCAGCACCTTGCGCTGCGCCGGATTGCCGATAGGCTCCAGCTCCGCGCCCAAATCCACATAACCGTCGTAATGGCCGTCCTGCACATCCTTCAGGAAACGAGCGATCACCGGAGTCGGAATCACATACCCCGTACTATTCGCATTATTCAGCCCCTGGAATGCCACGCCGATCACCTGATCTCCCTTGAACACCGGACCTCCGCTATTGCCGGGATTGATCGCGGCATCCACCTGCAGAGTCAAATGCTGCGCGCTCCTCGGATGGGCATAGGCCGTAAAATCAATACGCGACACGATACCGCGCGTCACCGAAAGACGATTGCCGCCCATCGGATAACCGATCACGCGCACCTCATCCTCAAGCTTCGGCAAATCCTTGCTGAACTCCATCACCGTCATACCCTCGAAAGGCTTCGGATCGGCCACCTCCACCAGCGCCAAATCGGCATCGTGGGCCACGAACTTCACCTCGGCGGGAATCTTGCGGGAATCGCCGTACTGGGACAGATAAATACGGTCCGCATTGCTCACCACATGGGCATTCGTCATGAAAAGCCCCTTGCCCACCAGAAACGCCGTACCCGTACCCGAGCCGAACTGGCCCGAACGCCACGGCGTCCGGTAATCCACCGAACGCTTCGACACCTCCACCTTCACCACGCCCTTATACAAATCGGCCGCGCTGGCAGCCTTATGCTCCGCAGGCTGCACCGGAACGGCAGGAATCACCACGGGAGCCGTCGCAGCAGGCACGGACTCCGTCACCAGGGGAGATGGCTTCACAGGAGCAGGCGGCATGGGCAAAACAGGAGCCACACCCGTAGCAGCCGGGGATGCGGCAATCGGAGCGGGAGCCGGAGCGGAAGAAGGCACAGGTGCGGCAGCCGGAGGCGCGGGAACCACAATCACCACAGGCTTGGCCTGCCCATCGGTCGTCGGAGCCGGAGCCACAGAAACAACCGGAGTGGCAGGCACCGCAGAACGAACAGGCACCGCTACCTGGGCCGGATGGGCAACAACAGGGCGCGCAGGCAGAATCACCACGGGAGCAGCGGCCTGACCGGACTCGGGCGCCTTATCCGCACCGGATCCGGAAACGGCGCTCTCGGCGGAAGCCAGACCGGCCGTCGTGCAACAAACAAAAAGAGCCAAACGATACATGATGCAATCATCATTCCATTGAAACACCGCCCCTGTCAAGCATCGAATCCGCCACAGCCCCGGCTCTATCCAAAAAACGGCCCCATACATCCCTCCCCGCCTCAAAACGGCTGCCGCTCCGGCAGACAAACGGTAAAAGCCCCGCCGAATCTCTTCGGCGGGGCTTCCAACTTACTACCTTTATGAAACTCAGTCGAACCTGATTGCCCCCAAGCTCTCTCCTTCTCAAGGGCGGAATCGACTGATGAAGATACGACACTCCCCAGTGCAATAATGTTCAAAATAATCGCATGGATATATTGAACACCTTCATCCGCAAAAAACAAAAAAACGCATCTCACTGAAAACTAAAATATTAAAAAACAAAAAGAACTTGAAGCCGTTTTGTCATACATCCCGGCAAAGGCAACATACCGTCCATCCATGCACATGCAAATGCGCACACCCCATCACCTCGCCTACTGCACGGCACACATCTTTTACTGAAAGATTGCCAATCAACAATCAGTATTATTGCCGTTTGATCCCTTGACCGCACACCTCTTCTCATGAACAAAACATCACTCTATCTTCATGCCTGCATCGGCCTCCTCGCCATGGGCATCACGGGAACGGCCCTCTCCCAGCAAAACATCATCCCTCGTCCGGCCCAGCTGACCGTAGAAGAAGGCGCTCCCTTCGTTCTGGACCGTTACACGGCCCTCTACTGCGACTCTTCCAACCCCGAATTCGTCAAAGAAACGGAAAAACTCCGCTCCTACCTGAACAAAGGCACCCGGCTCCACCTCTCCAACTACAGGCAGAACAAAAACGCCATCATCATCCGCGAAGACAAATCTCTGGCGGACAAAGGCGAAGAAGCCTACAAAATCACCGCCAAAAACGGCATCATCGAAATCGCCGCCCCCGGCCCGAAAGGCATCTTCTATGCCGGGCAAAGCCTTGCTCAAATGCTCCCCATCGAATTCTTCGTGGCAAACGGCAACAAAAACGGCATCGTCTGGACCCTCGCGGAAAAACCCTTCACCATCACCGACTACCCCCGCTTCTCCTGGCGCGCCATGCACCTGGACGAAGTACGCCACTTCTGGGGCATGGAAACAGTCAAACAGCTCATCGACCAGATGGCCCTGCTGAAAATGAACATCCTGCACTGGCATCTCACCGACGACGCAGGCTGGCGCATCGAAATCAAAAAATACCCGAAACTCACCGAAATCGGCTCCAAACGAGAAGACACCGAAACCGACACATGGAGGAGCGGAAAATCGGACGGCTTCCCGCACCAGGGCTTCTACACACAGGACCAGATCCGGGAAATCGTCAAATACGCGGCGGACCGCAACATCACCATCGTCCCCGAAATTGAAATGCCGGGCCATGCCGCCGCCGCCATCTACTGCTATCCGGAACTGGGCATCAAAATCCCGGACAAAGTATGCACCACCTTCGTAGCCAACTACGCCTTCAACCCGGCATCGGAAAAAACCTACCAGTTCCTCTCCGACGTCCTTGATGAAGTAGCCGACCTCTTCCCGAGCAAAGTCCTCCACATCGGCGGCGACGAAGTCCGCTACAACGACCAATGGAAAGGCGAACCCATCATCGAGGAATACATGAAGAAAAACAACATGAAAACCTTTGCGGACGTACAGCTCGCCTTCTCGAACCGAATGTCGCAGATCGTCGCCCGGAAAGGCCGCCGCATGATGGGCTGGAATGAAATCCTCGGCCACGACATCAACGGAGACGGCGGCGGCACCGCTGCCGCCAAACTGGATAAAAACGCCATCATCCACTTCTGGAAAGGCTCCGCCGAACTGGCGAAACAGGCCATCCGCGGCGGACACGACGTCATCAACTCCACCCACAGCAACACCTATCTGGACTACGGCTACGGAAGCATCAGCCTCCAGAAAGCCTACGACTTCGAACCCGTCTTTGCCGGACTGGAAAAAGAATACGAATCCAAAGTCAAGGGGCTCGGCTGCCAGATGTGGACGGAATGGGTGGCGGACACCGACCGCCTGCACTACCAGCTCTTCCCCCGCCTCATCGCCTTTGCCGAAGTCGGCTGGACGGACAAAAACCGGAAAGACTACGCCGACTTCCAGAAACGGCTCAAAAACTATGCCCACATCATGGATCAGGAAGGCATCCGGTATGCCAAAGACATCGTCGGCAAACTGACCCACGGCGAATTCTTCAACACCCCCAAAGCCGGCACATGGACACCGCAAACGCTCGGCGCGGGACAAGAACTGACTCTGGACCTCACCCCCTTCGTCAAAAATGCTGGAAAATACCAGCTCACCTTCCTCTATGAAAAAGGCCTCCATGCCGCCGGCATCGAATGGGTCGCCCTCCTCGAAAACGGCAGGGAAATCTCCCGCGACACCCACCCAGGCCACAGCGGCGGAGACCAGAAAGACATCCAGTACAAACTCGACGTCCCCACCCCGAAACCCGGAGCCGCCTACACGCTGAAAGCGAAAATATCCGGCAAAGGAGGCAACGACAGCACGGGCATCATCTATGTAACGGCTCCCTGAACCCGTTGCGGCCGGAGCGCCCCCCCTCCGGCCGCTCCGATACACTCTCGGCACATACAAAACGCGGCGGACATGCGGGCGCTTCACCCCATGCATCCGCCGCGTTTTCCGTCCCGGCGGAAAACGGCCGGAACAGCATGAACCGCTCACACGCAGCCACATTCGACTTCCTGCACCAGTCCTCCATTCCCTTCGGGCGCCTCCCCTCCTCATGCCCGCCCGGAAACCGCGCAATCACGTCTGCCGGATACTTTTCTCTTGAGCGAATCCTTCAACGTGCTAAAATCGCCCGGAGGATACACATGCCCAAATACCGTACCATCCTTCTCATCCTGCTTGCCTCCATACTCTGGACTGCGATGCCGACTCCGGCCATCGCCGCATCGGATTGGCCGGAAACATCGATCGACGGCGTATCCTACATCAAGGTCGAACGCCTCCGCGCCTTCTACAAATTCAAAAACCTCCAGGGAGACCGCGGCTACTACACCATCGGCAGCGCCCTCTCCGGCAAAGGCAACCGCTTCCTCAAAATGAAGGCCGACAGCCAGACCTTCTACATCAACAACGTCCACTTCGAACTCTCCCACCCCGTCAAACGCAACGCACAGGGCGAATACCTCATCTCCAAACTCGACATCGTCAAAGTCATCGACCCCGTCCTGCGGCCCCAATACATCAAAAACGCCGAAAACGTCCAAACCGTCATCATCGACCCCGGCCACGGCGGCCACGATGCCGGAGCCACCAACAGCGCCGCGCACGAAGCCGACCTCAACCTCAAAGTCGCCAAAAAACTCAAAGCCCTCCTCACCCGTGCAGGCTTCAAAGTCGTCATGACCCGCGAGGCGGACATCTTCCTCACCCTGCAGGAACGCGTCAACATCGCCAACAAATACGAAAACGCCATCTTCGTCAGCATCCACCACAACTCCAGCCGGGGCTCCAGCAAAGGCATCGAAACCTTCACCCTCGCCCCCAAAGGCACCACATCCCCCTACGCCCGAACCCTACGCTACCAGGACCTCGCCGGCAACTCGCAGGACAGCACCAACATCGCCCTCGCCACCGCCGTACACAGCGCAGCCATCCTCCGCACCGGAGCCGAAGACCGCGGCATCAAACGGGCCAGATTCTCCGTCCTCTGCTCGCCGAAACACCCGGCCATCCTCTTCGAAGGCGGCTTCATGAGCAACCCCGAAGAAGCCCGCCTCCTCAACACCGACGAATACCAGCAAAAACTGGCCGAATGCATCTGCGTAGGCATCAAAAACTATAAAGCCGCCATGGGAGCCAAACCCGGCTCCGTACCGGCCCAGTCCGCAAGCGGAACACGCAGCGGCAGCACCTCCTCCCGCCGCATCGGCACATCCACGCGCGGCCAGACCATCCGCGGCGGCACATCCGCCTCCCGTACCCGCCCATGAAAACTCGATGGCTGGAGGGCCTCAGCGACTACGCCGCCACCCTCGACCTGCAGCAACAACTGGTTGACACCCGCATCAACCGTCCCGGCACCCCCGACGAACTCCTGCTGCTCGAACACAGCCCCGTCTACACCATCGGCCGCATCCGCGACCACAGCAGCCTGCACGAACCCGGCCGCCTGCCCCACCCCGTCTTTGAAATCAACCGTGGCGGCCAGGCCACCTACCACGGCCCCGGCCAGCTCGTCGCCTACCCCATCGTCGACCTCAACCGCCTCGGCAGGGACATCCACCGCTACATCACCCTCCTCGAAAACGCCCTCATCGCCGCCTGCGAAGAACACGGCGTACAGGCCGCACGCCGCGAAGGACTCACCGGAATATGGATCGGCCCGCGCAAACTGGCATCCATCGGCGTAGGCATCAAAAAATGGATCGCCATGCACGGCATCGCCATCAACATCGAACCCCGCAGCCTCCCCCCCTTTCAGGCCATCACCCCCTGCGGCATCGAAGGAGTCCGCATGACCTGCCTCCATCATGAAGGAGCCTCCTGCACCCTCCGCCAATACGGCGACACCTTCGCCACCTGCCTCCAAAAGGCTATGGAATCCCGATAACCGGAAAGCCGTGGAGTCATACCCTCGCTCCAAAACACAAGCACTCAAAGCCTTCAGCTTTTCTCACCATGAAAAAATTGACAATCAGCCTATCCGTCGTACTTCTTGTCGCAGGACTCATATTAAGCCCCTTGGCATGGATTCTGAAAGATGGGCTGGGTCCTGAATCCGTGGAAAGCGAACACATGCAATCACTCCATAAATGGTTTTTCACTTTCTATTGGGGGCCACTCGTCATAGCGGGTCTCACTCTACTGTATCTTGGAAAATCATCGACTGCAAAACACCCACACAATGGCATTGGTTCCGATCTGAAGAAACAGAGAGAAAACCGGCACCCGTAACAAGCAATCCCACCTCCATACTCCTCACAAGATCTTCGCAGGTTTCACGAAAAGAGGAAAGCCATTTAAAATCTGAAACCGGCAATACGGTTTTACAATAAACCGTATAACGGGAGTTGTTGCACTCTTGTGATTCTTCCCCTTCATTATCGACTTGCCCCACAGCATGCCTCTGCTACATTGAAAACAGGCATATCAGAAATTTGTGATGAAAGCGAAATACTACCTTTTCATATTGAGCATGTGCATACTTCTTGGATACGGCATCTTTTATGTGTGGGTTCATCATCTCTACGATCATCAAACGCTGTCAGCATGGCATTCCTTATCCCATCAGAACGCCCCGGAAATTCTACTGACTCTGCACAATAAAAAAGACGATGTTGAAATCGAATGCAGGAAAGTCACTCAAACAAGAGAAAGAATCACATATACCTACAATAAGCATATCCGATTATCCTATATTGCCACATTCACTGGCCTTGGCGAGACCTGCACGGAATGTACCATTCAAAAGGAAATAAACATAGCAGGACTATCATTGAGGATCGGAGACCCTGAAGCAATTGATTTTGGAGTAATATGCGAATGATCTCGTCTTGTTATATCCATACAATGCCAACCGCATGAAAAAAGTCAACCGCAACTCATGGATCGCATAACAAGCAACTCTATTCATCCCATAAAAAGACATCATCGGCGAACCACGGCTTCCCCCGCCTTCCATAACAAACCCACACCATCCCAATCTGCCATGTACTTCAACCCATCCATACTCTTGGCCATCACGGCAGGAATCCTCATCACGCTTCCTGCTTGCACCCCGGAAACCGCACAGTCTCCAACGCATAAAAAATCAAGGCGTTGCGAGGCATCCGCATATTTGACCTTCAATACGAGCTGGCTCGAAACGGCGACGTGGAAAGACGTCTTTTGTAAAATATATGCCAACCTCGCAAAATCATACATTCCTGCGTATGCCTGTATGGATTTCCAAATCGGAAGCGATACCGTGTTCTCTGCTCATTGGCCGCTTCCAACACTGGGTCTGCATGAATCAGGCGATTCTTATGTCGACCTGTACTTGGAAAACCGGGAAATTATCGTCCTGACGCATACCCAGCTTCAAGGCTCGGAAACGGAACTGCAGCCTCTTGCCCGCGAACGTTTCCTCCTTGATTCCGAAGAAAACATGAAATCCCTGCATGCCATGTATCTCTCCGATAATCCCTGGATTTGCATCATTCCCGACCTGCAGGGAAATGCGTATCAAACCTTGCAAAATTTGAAAGACTTGCAAATGCACATCCCCTATAGCAAGCGTCTCATGCTTCATCCCATTCCTTTGGCCTTCTTTTACAACTACGAAAAGGAAGAAAGGGCAAGAAGCCCTAAGGAATTCAAACGTATGGCGCAGAGTGAGGCAATAACTGCCAGAATTTTCAAGAATGAAACGATGGAAAGCATTTTACGTCAATACCATGAAGAAAAAGATGCTATCGACAACGCACCTCTGACAATCCAAACTGTCCTTTTCTCCGAATAATGATGAGCGGCAAACGCAAAAAGCCCATAGCTTGAAAATTCATTGCAACAAAATGATGATCATAAAATTACTCACCATCCTCATCCTTGCTCTATCGAGTATATGGTTGAATACGGCTCATGCATCGCTTCCGCCACCAAGAGCGGAATTATGTTGTATCGCCCATAAAAACTATCTTTTCTATGTGCAAGGGCCTGCCGTTATTGTCGATAATAAAGTAGGTTCAATACAACTTTAGAGGGCATTTTCTAAAAATTGAAAGCAAAAAATGATAGATATTGGAGTGACGATGATTGAATCTGAATTCACATTCTTTGAGATGTAGGAGAAAGGAGCTTCCTTTAAATCCTTTGCGTTTCATCATACTGATCTTGGTAATCCCCCAGAAGTTTTCAATACCATTGACATGTACTTCGTTCCTTGCAAATTCGTTACGCCCATGCTCAACGGTTTCATGGTGCAGATATCTGTTCTTTTTCAACGGAATGTAAGATCGAAAACCATCCGTGTAAATCGTTGAAGAGCATGTGACGACAGCTTTAATGACTTTCAGAATCGTCTTGGAATCAACTTGTTTAATCACTCTTGTATAGACACTTTCTCGCCTTCTATCATAGATGCCAAAGACGATGGTTTTGCCTTTGGATCCTCGTCCACGCACTCCACGAACCCGTCTTGCTCCGAAGTAGCTTTGATCGCATTCGAATATACTCTCATGACAATGATCTTCCTGTTCACAAATCTTAAAAAGGCGAAGTCTGACGGCTTTGAGTATTTTACGCAAAGAGTTTGTACTTATACCGGTCAACAAAGCAATTGTGGAAGCTTCCATATCTATCGAAAAGTATCGAATAATGTCTCGAAATTGACGCTCTGAAATATGCGAACGAAAAACGTACTTGTTTTTCATTCACCAATAGTAGCTTATATGTCATATGCCCACTCTAAAGTTGTATTGAACCTATAAAATAATAATCTTTTGACTCAGAAACATGGCAGAAAACCATCGATCAGCATCCAACCTATTTTATGGATTTTCGATACGCCCCATCTATTCATAATGCACGTATAGAGTATCATTATTAAAAAATACCCATTTACAGATATCACAAGCACGAACAAAACATATCCATTGAAAAATTCATAACGGCATGAGAAAATGTCGCATCAACCGATGCACTTAATTGAGTAGAAGAGTCATGAAGAAAATATTCGCTAACGAAGAATTAGAGTATCATCTCGCGAACCTAAATATCGATTTATTACCGCTCATCGCGCGTTGCTCAATTTGGGCGCCTAAAGAATTGCATGAATCATGTTTAACAAAAAATGGTTGTGCCGCTAAATCTCCCATGATTCGTAGAAAAAGATCCAACGAAAAAAGGGGATCGACAGATATCGGCGGATTTAGACTTGATGATAATACTTATCCCAATTCTCAAATGAAACAATGCTTAAAGCGATATTATGGGCTTGACGCAGAAGGCTATGAAACATGCCATATATGGAATGGCACATGTTATGACGCTAGATATCACACAGCCTATGCTAACTTAGTATTATTACCCAGAGCCATTGCTTCTCTTAGCGATCATAACCTTCTCATCCAGCAAACCCTTCGTTATCGATCTTTCGAACTATATCAGTGGAAACCGGATGAAGAAAAAATACCACTAAAACCCAATGGATATCCTAAGGAATGGAGAGATTTGCCAACAATATTTTCTAAATCAGCCAATAAATATACTCCATCTCTTAACAATCACTCTTGTGATATATCTATCGGTCTACTTGCACGCGAGCATCTCACACAATTTTTCAACAAACAGAGAACGCCTATTCACCTACTAAATAGTCTATTAAAACCAGGGTCCTTAGCTCAACAGTTTTCCGGGCACAGTCGAACCCTTCCGGTACTTTCTGAAATACGCTCTCCTAAAGAACGTTTTTACGCAAACCCTCTTGAAATCAATGGAAAATATTATTATTTAACGAACGACTGGTATGAACATCAGAGGAACGCACTAATAAAATGGTTACGTAAATTGGGCTACGATATTTAAGCATAAACTACAGCAAGCCACAATTTAACATAAAATAATAAATCATTCAATTACTTTATTATCAATCGATTCTTTCTCAGTCACATCGTACCATATCGCATCTACTATCCGCCTCTATCTTGTTTTTAACGAAAAAGGGCGTTCCCTCACAGGAACGCCCTTGAAAATTCAGTTGGCAAACCGTTTTACGGATTCACCGCTGCGATTGCCTTGACCGTCAGCTTCACCGGTTTCTCTCCGGGAACGAACGGGAGCTTGATCACATCGCCTACGGCGTGGCCGGTCAGTTTCTGGCCGAGCTTGGAGGTATAGGGAATCACGCGGTTGTCGGGATCGGAATCCCATGCACCGAGAATGGTGAACACGGCTTCCTGACCTTCGGGATCGACGACAGTCACATAGGTGCCCATGCCGGAGCGGCTGGTATCCACATCCTTGAAATCGGTCGGATGAGCCTGTGCCAGATTGCGGGCCAGTTCTTCCGAACGGCGCATCAGCACCTGCCGGGTGGCCTTGGCATCCTGATAGCCGCCGTTTTCGCGCAAGTCGCCTTCGGCGCGGGTCACGGTCAGATCCTGCTTGTTCTTCGGGATACGCACATTGACCAGCTCGTCGTATTCGGCTTTGCGCTGGTTGTAGCTCTCGATGGACACGTAGAGCTGCTGCTTTTCCTGCACCTTGGTGCGGGAGAGAACGATCTCCTGAAGGCCGTGGTGCACCCTCATCATATTCGCCAGCAGAAGATTGCGGTCGAGGTCATGAAGGGAAGCGGAATCGTAAATGGCCTTGGCGAACGGGCGGGCTTCGGATTCCGTCACATTGCGGATCAGGTCGGGAGCCAGCTGCTTGTCTTCCACCAGCAGGTTGCGCAGGCGAAGGCCCTTGTTCGGGCCGCCGTCGGAGGCGTCGCGCTCGATGGCGTTCATGATGGCGGAACCGAGAGCCAGCGTGAACACGGGCTTGGCCGCACCCTTGCGCTCGCGGCAGATCCAGACCAGCACATCGGCCGGAAGGCTCTGGCGGGAGATGCCGTTGCGGATGTCCTGATAGAGCTGTTCGCCTTCACCCTTCACAATGATGAATTTGGCGACTTCCCCGATAGCCTTCGATCCGCCGAACAGGAAAATGTTCGTCGCGTAGGAGAGCCATTGGCCATTGTGCGCTTCGGGAAGGGCTTCGTAAATTTTCTTCTGGCGGGCGGCAGGCACATCCCCGATGAAAGCCACGATCTCTTCGGAAGAGATGCCGGCCAGCACGGAATCGAGCGTCGTCATATCGGGGATGGCGGCCATCAGCTTGCGGATGCCTTCATCTTCCTGATCGGCGGCGGGAACGCCGTCCTTGCCCTTGTCCGCAGACTTCAGCAAGGCATCGATCAATTCGTCGCGCACGATGATCAGTTCCAGAATCTGCTGCTTGACATTCACGCCTCCTTCTTCGATGTCCTTTTCCAGAGCAGCGACAAGTTCGAGGACGACATCGTGGTCGTCTTTCAGCGTTTCGGGCTTTGCGGCATCCAGCAGGCGCACGCATGTGCGCAGATCGCGGGCCTTCTTGTAGTCTTCCAGCAGGGCGGCGGCCGGAGACATGGTTTCGCCGCGCAGGGCGATCAGTTCGCCGCGGCGCGTCGGGAGAATGAACTCGGATTTGTCGCGCATGGCCTTGCGGGCCTTTTCCCACCAGCTTTTCCAGTCGCCTTCCGGAACGACGCGGCCCTTCAGATTCTTTTCGACATCTTCGGGAGCGATGGGCTGGGGCTCGTCTTCCCCGTCCTTGCCGGAGAAATTGCCATTGAGCACGAGGCGCACCAGCGTCAGCGGATCGGTTTTCGCCGAAGCCCAGATACCCTTGGGATCTTCAAAGCAGGCAATCAGATAATGCCCCTGCGGCAGCGGAGTCAGCAAATTGAAGGCGAACTTCAATTCCATTTGATGATCCGGCTTCGATTCGAAATTGATCACAATCGAATTCTCGGGCAGGTTCCATTCCTTGACCTTTCCGACTCCCCACGACTTGTGAACTACATAATTACCCGGTGAAAACTTATCCAGCCGGGCGGCAAACGCCTCTGGGATTTTCTTTTTCGCAACAAGTTTTTCGAGATCGGCATGCATACGTGCCCTCAAGATAACATATCCCTCCTTGAAATCAACCACCAATTATGGGACGGCCTGAAAAATTAGAATCCGCACGGCAAATGGCTTCAGTGCCAACGACCGCATCTCACAAGCCTTCCCTCGCAGCCTCCGGCAAATCAACGGCATCAATAAAATGAAAAAACTATATTTGCCCGAACATTTACTATTGACAGACGAAAACAAGCATCTAAAATCGACTTTAATTTCCCTATCATCATAAATCATGTTCTCCACCCTTACCAAATACATCGCGACTGCCGCCCTGATGATCGGCTCCGCCTCCGCTGCGGATGAAGCATTCCAGCACAAAGCCACATGGGGCAATCACGGCACAAGCACCGCGCTCTACTCGCCCACCTTCGAAACCGGGCAAGACCTCTTCACGCTGAGTGTCACCAAACTGACGAAGACGACATACACCAACCCGGCAACAACCGATCTGTCGCTCTTTACGACAGGCACTTTCTGTCAAGGATTCTTCTCTCCGAACGTCAACGTACAAAATGCCGGATCATGGGCGGCCACACTTGATCTCACCACCACAAAAGACATTACACTGAGCTCAATCGGCCTCAACATCAAGGCATTCGGCGCAAACGGACTGATGCAGGCAAATACCAGAACCGCGCAGATGAACTTCAGCTTAAAGAGCGCCGAAGGCATCACTCTCGCCACCGGCAACGCAGGGTCCAACGGATTTACGATCCCGGCAAATACAGCAGCCGGAATCAATATCACCATGAATACCGGCCTCACCGAAGCCCTGCAGGCCGGCAATTACAAGCTGGAGCTGACCTGCGAGAGAACCACCGAAACTGCCGGCGCGTTTTTCGGACTCCAAAGCATCACTCTTAACGGCGACATCGTCCCAGAACCGGCATCCGCAGGATTACTCGCCGCCGGCAGTCTTCTCGCACTCCTGCGCCGCAGAAGAGCCGCTTGAAACCCCTCCTCTTTTTCTTTTTTGAAACCTCTTTTCGTCTGGCACGAAAAGAGGTTTTCCGCTGCTCCCGCAGGCTTCTGCAAAGTGCGCTATTTCGACTTGACCCCGCCCCATAAATCCATTAAAATTCCGTTGCCAGAGATAACCGCTGGCAGGTAGACAAATGGAACCGATTTACGAAGGAAAAGCCAAGAAGCTTTACACAACGGATGATGCCAACGTACTCCGCATGGAATACAAAGACGACGCCACCGCATTCAACGCCCTCAAGAAAGCCAAGTTCGAGAACAAGGGCAAGATGAATAAGGCCATCACCCTCCTCATCTACAAGATGCTCGAAGCCAAGGGCGTAAAGACCCACCTCGTCGCCGATGTCGATGAAATCAATCTCCTCGTCAAGCGCGTAGACATCCTGATGGTCGAAGTCATCGTCCGCAACGTCGCAGCCGGTTCCTTCTGCAAACGCACCGGAGTGCCCGAAGGCACCGTGTTCGAAAAGCCTATCGTCGAATTCTCCTACAAGAGCGACGAACTCGGCGACCCGCTCATCAACGACGACTACGCCCGCGAAATGAAGATCGCCACCCCCGAAGAGTGCGAATACCTCCGCAAGCAGGCCCTCATCGTCGATGCCACCCTCACCGAATTCTTCAAGAAGGCAGGCCTCCGCCTCATCGACTTCAAAATCGAATTCGGCCGCCTCACGGAAGACCCCACCCAGATCGTCCTCGCCGACGAAATCTCGCCCGACACCTGCCGCCTCTGGGACATCGAAACCGGCAAGAAGATGGACAAGGACCGCTTCCGCCAGGACCTCGGCGACGTGATGGAAGGCTATGCCGAAGTCCTCGCCCGCCTTCAGAAGGAACAAGCCTGACCCATACCTCTACACACCACCACACACGGAGCAACATCATGACCCTGAACCTCGAAGTACTCAGCCGTTTCCAGGATGC
Organism: Neoakkermansia glycaniphila; assembly: GCF_900097105.1. GTDB lineage: Bacteria > Verrucomicrobiota > Verrucomicrobiia > Verrucomicrobiales > Akkermansiaceae > Akkermansia > Akkermansia glycaniphila. Next base: position 1,280,904 of record NZ_LT629973.1, read on the forward strand.
GGCCGACGCCAACCACCTCCTTTACACCCCCATTCCGGACGCGCTGAAATCCAACCACAGCCGCGTATACACCGTCGAATGCGAAGGAGACATCGAGGCCGCACGGGCCTACATGCTCCGCGTGCTGGTGGACCCCATCTCCCAGGCAGTCGTCGAAGACGGCACCCCCGCGCTGGAAGGCGCCCTCTTCACCATCGACTACGGCATGAAACCCGGCTCCCTCGACCTCGAAAAGGAAGCCATCCTCACCAACTACCGCGGACAGAAGAACCTCCCCTTCACCATCACGTCCCTGAAAATCACCCAGCGCATCTACATCTTCGGCGAAGGAGACCGCGACAAGCTCGCCGCCCGCTTCACCAAGGACATCTGCAACCCGGCCATCCACTACTGGACAGTCGCCTGAGCCTCCGAAACGAAACCAATCCTCCACCGCACCGAACGCATGTCCGCCACCTATCGCCACATCCCCGTCCGCGACCTCAGCAGCGACCAGCTTCTTGAGCTCAGCAAAACCATGAAACTCTCCCTGTCCCGCGAGGACATGGAAGTCGTCCAGCAAATCTTCCGCGGCATGGACCGCGAACCTACGGACGTCGAGCTCGAAGTCATCGCGCAAACCTGGTCCGAACACTGCAAGCACCGCATCTTCTCCGCAGACGTCCACCACGTCGCAGACGGCAAGGAAGAAAACATCTCCAGCCTCTTCAAAACCTACATCAAGAATCCGTCCGAAGAAATCATGGACCGCAAGCCCGGCTTCGTCCTGAGCGCCTTCGTGGACAACGCCGGATTCATCACCCTCGACGACGATCTCGCCATCTGCCTCAAGGCCGAAACGCACAACCACCCCTCCGCCATCGAACCCTACGCTGGATCGAACACCGGCCTCGGCGGCGTCATCCGCGACATCCTCGGCGCAGGCAAGGGAGCCAAACCCATCGCCAACCTCGACGTCTTCTGCTTCGGCGCACCCGACACTCCTCCCGAAGCCATCAAGGCGCAGGACGTCATCCACCCGCTCGGCATCATGCGCGGCGTCGTCCACGGCGTCCGCGACTACGGCAACCGCATGGGCATCCCCACCGTCAACGGAGCCATCCAGTTCGACCCCACCTACATCTACAACCCCCTCGTCTTCTGCGGCACCGCAGGCGTCATCCCCCGCGAGGACATCGACAAGGAAATGCGCCCCGGCCTCAAAATCATCGCCATCGGCGGACGCACCGGCAAAGACGGCCTCAAAGGCGCCACCTTCTCCTCCGCTGCTCTCGGCGAAAGCTCCCATGAGGAAGACCACACCGCCGTCCAGATCGGCAACCCCATCGAAGAAAAGAAAACACTCGACTTCATCCTCGAAGCCCGCGAACGCGGCCTCATCGTCTTCCTGACGGACTGCGGCGCAGGCGGCTTCTCCTCTGCAGCGGGCGAAATGCTCAGCGTCACCGGCGGTGAACTCTTCCTCGAACGCGCCCCTCTCAAAGAACCCGGCCTCATCTCCTGGCAAATCTTCCTCTCCGAATCCCAGGAACGCATGGTCCTCGCCGTCGAAGAAAAAGACCTTCCCGAACTCCAGACCCTCGCCGACACCTTCCAGACCGAACTCACCGTTCTCGGCCACTCGGATGACACCGGCGTCCTGCGCGTCTGGCACAACGGCGAACTCGTCTGCTCGCTCGACAACAGCAAACTGCACGACGCACCCATCAAAAAACTCGAATCCGTCTTCACCTCCGGCCTCGCCAAAACGGGCCTCGACCTCCCGGCGGACACCCTCGCCGAAGACCTCAAGGCTGTCATGGCCGACTTCGCCATCGTCTCCCGCGAACCCATCATCCGCGAATACGACCACGAAGTTCAGGGCAACACCCTCCTCAAACCCCTCGCCGGGGCCTCGGCGGACGCTCCGCAGGACGGCTCCGTGATCGACATCGACGGCTCCGACAAAGCCATGGCCATGGCCTGCGCCATCCTTCCCGAATGGGGCAAAACGGACCCCTACGCCATGGGCACCGGCACCGTGGACGAATGCGTCCGCCAGCTCATCCTCGTCGGCGCGAACCCGGATAAAATCGGCCTCCTCGACAACTTCTGCATGGGCAACCCGGAAGCTCCGCAGGAACTCGGCCGCATCGTCGAATGCGTCAAAGGCATCGCCCGCGCCGCACTCGACTTCAACGCCCCGTACATCTCCGGCAAAGACTCCTTCTACAACTACTTCGAGACGGAAGACGGCCCGATCAACATCCCCGTCACCTTCCTCTGCTCCGGCATCGGCGTCGTCGACGACAAAACGCACGTCAAAGGCTCCTCCCTCCGCCGCAACGACAGCCTCCTCTACCTCATCGGCAACACCGAAGACGAAATGGGCGGCTCCGTTTACAGCCGCATCAAAGGCATCAAGGATGCCAAAGTGCCGCAAACCGACTGCGTGAAAAACTTCGCCCTCTACAAAGCCTACTACGAAGCCCTTTGCGCGGGCCTCGTCCTCAGTGCGCACGACATCTCCGAAGGCGGCCTTGCCGTCGCCGCAGCGGAAATGGCCTACTCGGGCAAGGGAGGCATCGAACTCGACCTCTCCGCCATCCCCACCGCAGGAGGCTGGAAAAGCCCCGCTGTCCCCCTCTTCAGCGAAAGCACGGGCCGCATCCTCTGCGAAGTCGATCCCGACCTTGCAGCCGAATTCGAAACCACCATGGCCGGATACCCCTGCGCCCGCATCGGCAAAGCCACCGAGGCGCACAGCATCGTCGCTGCGGACAACGGCAAAACCGTCCTCACCAGCAGCGTTGCCGAACTCAAGGCTCTCTGGAAAAACGGCCTCACCCCGTACTATTGATCCTCCGGCAGCCGAACCGCAACCGACCATACCAAACCACCACCACACATGGCACACGCACTCCTTCTCAAATACCCCGGCACCAACTGCGACGTCGAAACCGAACGCGCGCTCCGCACCGCCGGATTCTCCACGCAGGTACAACCCATCGCCACTGCACGCCCCGAACACGTCTCCAAAGCGCAGCTCGTCGTCTTCGCCGGCGGCTTCAGCTACGGCGATTACGTCATGAGCGGCCGCCTTGCCCAGCTCGAAACCGAGCGATTCCTCGGCGACGCCATCCATAAGCACCACCAGAACGGCGGCTTCCTCCTCGGTATCTGCAACGGCTTCCAAATCCTCACCAAACTCGGCATCCTGCCCAAAGCCTCCCTCATCTGGAACAAAAGCGAACGCTTCGAATGCATGTGGGACAAACTCGTCAAAGTCTCTCCCTCGCCGTACACCACCTTCCTTCCGGCCGAATTCGAACTTCCTTCCGCCCATGCCGAAGGCCGCCTTGTCATGGAACCCGGTGACGCCCAAAAATACATGGACTCCGGCCTCGTCTCCCTCCAGTACGGCGACAACCACAACGGCTCCGAACTCCGCATCGCCGGACTACAGGATGCCACGGGCCGCGCCATGGGCCTCATGCCCCATCCCGAACGCTTCCTCAAACCGCAGCACCACTACGACCCGGACTGGTCCGGCGACAGCGACTGGGGCTGGGGCTACTACCTCTTCAAATCCGCCTTCGAGGCCTTGAAGTAAACCGCAGCAACGAACCCTGCACGAGCCTGTGACCGACACCGCATTCATCGGAGCCACCTCGCCACTCGGCAAGATCTGGACTTCAAAACGCTACTTCGACTACCTCGTCGACCAGAACGAAATCCACCTCCTGCAGGGCCACGCCTATGCCGTCCTCGTCATCATCGACCCCGTCTTCTGGACGGGGCCGTACGCCGAAGGGCAGGACGACAACGCCAAAGACGGCTACGCCTTCCACTTCAAACGCCAGTTGAGCGACATCAAGGCGGAGCGGATCATCTACATCACCAGCGCGGACATCATCCCTGAAGACGGCGACGAACTCTCCCCGCTGCGCGACCCGGCAGGCAACCCCGGCATCAACCGCCAGCGCGACCTCTACAACTTCATCAACAAGCAATTCGGCCGCGTACTGAACGTCTTCATCCCCGAACTGGCCATCTCCGACCCGGCCTTCGGCGTCCTCGGGCTCCTCACGCCGCCTGCCGACAAAAAAGCCTCCCTGCCCGTCGCCCTGCTGGAACAGCACCAGCTCTACCCCATCGACCGCCTTGTCGATGATGTGGAAAGGGCCATCCCTCTCGGCATCGAAAACGTCATCCTGGCCACCCCTCCGGTCACCACATGCGAACTCGTCGAACAGCTCTACCCCGAACTGGCCGACAACCTGCCCGACGCCCGCACCAGCGACCCTCGCGGCAGCACCCGCACCAGCATCCACTCCTTCCACTGGCACGACCCGAAAGACGGCTACATCACCACCAAAGAAGACCTGCTGAACACCCTCGGCGCCATGCTCGACCATTGATCCGCCCTAGGTAAACCATTTCCTCTTCACCGCTTTCCTCAGGGAAAGCGGTTTTTCTTATCCATCGGCCGCAGCAGCAAAACCTACCCCTTCGGCAGGAAAAACGACCGCTGCTTCTCCGAAACGGGCAACCCCGCAAGCTCCATCGCCTGCAGCATATCCTCCCAAAGCTTGCGCCTCTCTCCCATATCCGACGTCCTCAGCAAATAGCTCGGGTGATGAGTCACCACCACCGGAATATCCCCATGGAACAGAGGCAGCCCCCGGAAAGCAGACAAAGGCAGATCGCTCTCGGCACGCAACAGCCCCCGGGCGGCAATCACGCCCAGAGCCACAATCGCACGGGGTCGCACCAGCTCAATTTCCACATCCAGCACGGAAGCGCCCAGCGCCATCTCCTTCTCGTTCGGAGGGCGATTATTCGTCGTCTGGCGCGGCAGAGCCGGGCGGAACTTCACCAGCTCCGTCAAATAAATGGAATCTCGTGCCAGCCCCATGGCCGCCAGAATACCGTCCAGCTTCTTCCCCGCCTCTCCGGCAAACGGCATCTTCGCCTGCTCATCGAAATAATTCGGAGCATCCCCCACAAACATCAGGGAAGCCCGCACATCGCCCTGCCCGAACACGGGAATCTCACGCAGCGAACCGAGATTCAGCATCGGAGTCCACCGGGGCAACAGCCTCCGGAAAAGCATCCACCTCTCCTCGTCCGTACTGCCTCCGGGTCGGAAACGCGGCACCGCATGGGCCGTCGGATCATCCAGCTCGGCATTCCCGGCCTCCTCCTGCTCCACCTCCTCAAGCACGCGCAACAGACTCGAAGCCACGGCCGCCTGCTCTCCGGATGGTTCTGCGGCATTGCCGGCAACCTCCACCTGAGCCGAAGGCGGAAGCCCCATCTTCAAACGCTTCGCCTCCACCATCCAGCGGCGCAGCACCAGCCGGGCCTCCTCATCCACCGGAAGCATTGCCGTCCCCTGCTCCTGCAGTGCGCGGAGGCGGTCAATCACAAGCTGGCGGGCATCGGCAATCACGCGCAAACCATAGCACACCTCCCGAAAACAATCAACCACCCACTTCACCTTTCCTAGGCGAGGCGACCTCTTCTCCACGGCACCCCTCCGCCGCACGGCCCTTCATCGTCTTCCCGTTGAACGGCGCGACAAAAGCATCCTCCTGCACGCCTTCCGACGACAACCCTGACCGGAAATCGTCCAGCGTCTCCTGCAAACTCTCATCCGCCAGCTGCCACGTACCGAAATGGCACGCCATCCCGCGAACGGCGCCCAAAGCCTTGAATGCCTTCACCGCCTGCTGCGGAGTCAAATGCGCCTTTGCAATGAAATCCAGAGGCTTGTAGGCGCCGATCGACAAAATCGCCAGATCCGGCTCTCCCAGCCTCTCGCGGATCTCGGCAAAAAACGAAGTCCATGCCGAATCCCCGGCAAAATACACCTTCACTCCGTCATGCGAACGAATAAAGAACCCGCCCCACAACGAACGGTTCTTCCGCTCCTCCGAACGGTAGCGGCCGCTGTAATGCTTCGCCGGAGTCAGTGTCACGGCCACCGACCCCGCCGCCGTCTCCACAGCCGTCTCCTGCCACCAGTCGATCTCCCGCACACGCGCCCGTCCGCAGTGGTATTCAAGCAGGGATTTCATCCCCAGAGGCACGATAAACAGCGGATTATCCCTCTTCACCAGCCGCTGCAGAGTCTCCACATCGAAATGATCGTAATGATCGTGCGACAGCAAAACCGCATCCACCCTCGGCAAATCCTCCCACGCAATACCCGCAGGGCGGCACCTCTTCGGCCCCGACCACTGCACCGGACTCACCCGGTCGGACCACACAGGATCCGTCAGCACATTCAGCCCGCGCAAGCGCAGCAGCACCGTCGAATGATTCACCATCGTCGCCTCCCAGCCTCCGGGCGCCACCTCTCCTGCCAGCTCCGGTACATCCGCGTTCGCGGCGACTACCGAATAAAACCCCGGATCGCGGAAACAAAACCATTCCAGGGCGCGTAAAAACGACCCCTGCTCCACCTCGTCGGCCACATGGAAATGCCTGCCGTCGAAATGATCCGTCACCGGACCGCGCCACTCTCCGGAGCGGCAAAGCGTCTGCGCCACCAGCAAATTCGCGCCATACGTAGCTACCGCCATCCCCCCCGCCACGCATACGCTCCACCTCACCCAACGCCGTCTCCAAACCGTTCGCAACCATCGCATGAGCCGGATTGTACCAAAAGCCGGAAGATAGAAAAGCCGAAAGAACGCCCCGCGGCCGGAACACAGTTCCCTGTTGCCACAGCGCAACATATGCGTAAAACAGGCACGCGTCATGCACGCATCCTGCTCCGGAGACGGAGCCCCACAATCCCATGTATCACGCTATCCTACTCGAAACTAACCATGAAAAAAGGGCAGAACATCATCGGCGCCCAAGTCAGAAAACGGCGCAACCAATTGCACCTATCGCAGAACAGATTTGCCACCTCCTGCCAACTCAACGGTTGGCAGCTCTCGCGGGAAACGCTTTCCAAAATCGAAGCGGGCCTGCGATGCGTCACTGATGCGGAAACGCTCTTCCTGTCGCAAATGCTCTCCTGCCCCGTCAACTACCTGATGGAAGGCGCCCAGCACGACAACATCCTGCAGGCCATGCGCCACAGCCGAGACACCGGAGACGGAACGGCAGAACACCTCGAACATGACGCCTGACTGCGGCCATCCGCAATCAGGCGCAAAACAACCGCTGGGCCGCCACTCTTACTCGCCGAGGCGCAGAACGATCTTCCCGTTGCGGAACTCTTCCTGGGCCTTCGCGGCGGCCTCGTTCACATTCTCGATACGGTACACGGAATCGACCGCCTGCTTCAGGCGGCCGCTCGCCATCCAGATGGAAAGCTGCCCGTAGGCGAACTCGATATCTGCCCGCGTCGCATTCTTCAGCCACTGCGTCACCCACAGCCCCTTGAGCTGCACTCCCTTGAAAATCAGGAAACCGTTCGGCACCTTGATACTCTGCTTGCTCATCGCGCCGAACGTCGTCATCGTCCCGCCCGGAGCCAGCATATCCATCAGGCGCAACGCGCTATCGCCGCCCACCGCATTCGAAGCCAGCACGGGGCGCACGCCGCCCGTCGACTCCAAAGCCTTCTTCACCATATCCTCTTCCCCATCCTCCAGCACGATATCCGCACCCAGCGCCGTCAACTCCTCGCGCAGGCCCTCCGCCCGGCGCACGAGATTGATCGTCTTCACCCCCATAATCTTCGCAATCTGAATAATACAGCGGCCCACCCCGGAATTGGCGGCATTCTGCACCACCCAGTCTCCGGGCTTCAGCTCCACATACCCCGTCAGCATCCGCAGAGCAGTCAGAGGATTCACCTTCAGCATCGAAGCCTGCGTCGGATCCACCTTCTCCTCCAGCTTCAGGAAATTGTCTGCAGAAGCCGTTAGGAACTTCGCCCACGACCCCACGCCGCGCAGCAGAATCACCTGATCGCCCGGCTCGAAACCGGGAGCGGCGGACACTTCCACGATACCGCAGCCTTCCAGCCCGGCAGGGGAATCGGGCAGCACGGGCTTGATACCGTACACACCCTGAATGAAATTGATATCCGCAGGATTGATAGGCGCGGCGAGCATACGCACCAGAAGCTCGCCCTCCTCGGGCTCGCGCACGGGAGCGGACTTCACCTCAAGCACCTGTTCAGGCGCACCGCACGTCGAAAAACTGGCAAAATGGTTCTCTCTCATATCCCGTCTATTCCGCACAAAAAAACGGTACGCGTCAAGTCTGCGATGCGTTCCCCAAGTAAAAAAATACAACAATTTTACCCGAAGCAAGCGGTTTTGCTTGACCTCCGGCCGAAATGTAGTAGACTCTTGCTCCGCTTAACTCAAAACGCAACAAATCTTATGTCCAGAATTTGCCTTATTCGCGGTTCTCAGCCGCGCGCCGGTCGCCGAATCCACCGTTCCGGTCTTGCCAAGAAGAAGGGCGGTATCGGCCGTCACGTCACCAAAACCGTCAACCGCACCGTTTACCCCAACCTTCAGGAAAAACGCATCTGGGTTCCCGAGCTGGGCGGCTTCGTCAAAATGAAGCTCTCCTGCAAGGCGCTTCGCACCATCAGCAAAAATGGTGCCTACAATACGCTGAAGGCCGCCGGCCTGCTTTAATTTTCGGAATTTTGAACGGAACGATACCCGGATGTGTCTTACACCATGTGGGTATCTTCCGCCAAGACCGGTAAACGAACGCGGAAGGGTGGCTCAAACAAGCCTCAAAAAAGAACAATAAGCAACTATCACTTTTCCTAAGCACATGACTTCACAAACCAAAATCGCGCTTCGTATCAACGATGAAAATCCGAACCACCACCTGTGGAACAACCGCGGGGTCTGGTGGTGCCACGTGACCGTCCACAAGCCGGACGCCACTGCGGAACGCCTCCGCTTCTCCCTCAAAACGAGGGACATCGAAAAGGCCCGCACGCGCCGCGACCGAATCTTCGCAGACATTCAGAAGCATTTCGGCATCGCCGCATAAGGCACGGAGATATCCATCATCACAACCCTTCCCCACCAAAAGGCCGTCCTCCCAAGGACGGCCTTTTCTCATCCCGCACCGCCTCCGGAAAATATGAACTCCCTGCCGCAATCCACACTTGCTACGCGCAACGGAACACGATAGACTCATTCCAGATATGGCAAACGACTCCTCCTCCGCAGAAGCCGAAAAGAACGCGGCAAACAGGCAGCGCGCTCTGGACGCAGCCCTGCTCCAAATCCAGAAAGACTTTGGCGAAACAGCCATTATGCGCCTCGGCGACAAAACCTCCATGGCCGTCGAAGTCATCCCCACCGGCAACCTTCTCATCGACCGCGCCCTCGGCACGGGCGGTTTCCCCCGAGGCCGCGTCGTCGAAGTATTCGGCCCCGAATCCTCCGGCAAAACCACCCTCACCCTCACCGCCATCGCGCAGGCACAGAAGGCAGGCGGCCTCGCCGCCTTTATCGACGTGGAACACGCGCTCGACCCCAAATACGCCGCCAAGCTCGGCGTCAACCTCGACGACCTCCTCGTCTCCCAGCCGAACTCCGGTGAAGAAGCCCTGCAGATCTGCGAAGCTCTCGTCCGCTCGAACGCCATCGACGTCATCGTCGTGGACTCCGTGGCCGCCCTCGTCACCCGCCAGGAACTGGAAGGCGACATCGGCGACTCCACCGTCGGCGCACAGGCACGCCTCATGTCCGCCGCGCTCCGCAAACTCACCAGCCTCATCTCCAAGGCTCGCACCGTCTGCATCTTCACCAACCAGATCCGCGAAAAAATCGGCGTCATGTTCGGCAACCCCGAAACCACGCCCGGCGGACGCGCCCTCAAATTCTACGCTTCCGTCCGCTGCGACATCCGCCGCATCGGCCAGATCAAGGGCAGCGACGGCTCCGTAGCCGGCAACCGCACCAAACTCAAAATCGTCAAAAACAAAGTCGCGCCTCCCTTCACCGAGTGCGAATTCGACATCATGTACAACGAAGGCATCTCCTCCGTCGGCAGCCTGCTCGACCTCGCCATGGAATACGACGTCATGCAAAAGCGCGGCTCATGGATCAGCTACAACGGATCCCAGGTCGCCCAGGGACGCGATGCCGCCAAGGAAGCCCTGCGCAACAACGCCGAACTCTACGCGGAAATCGAAGAACTCGTCAAACAGAAACTTGAGGAAAAAGCCGCTTCCGGCAAATAAACCGCCATCCTTCACCTCTTCAAACCGGGCGGCACGGGTACAACCCTGCCGCCCGCTTGCATCCTGCCATGAACCCATCCGACGAACTCCCGCCCGTTCACAGCTGGCAGGCTCCGGACGACATTCGGGAATACACCCTCGCCTGCCTCGCCGCCCTCGGCCTGCACGCATGGGATTTCGGCTGGGACCGCGCCATCAAACGCCTCGGATGCTGCCACATCACCGCACGCCGCATCACCCTCTCCGCCCACTTCGTCCGCGCCCACCTGCCGGACCACACGGACATCATCCGCGACACCGTCCTGCACGAAATAGCCCACGCCATCGTCTGGGAACGCCACCGCAAACTCGGCCACGGTGCGGAATGGAAACACTACTGCCGCCTCCTCGGCGCCACGCCGCGCGCCACCACCAGCCGCAGCCTCGACTTCTCCCAGCGCCCTCCTACCTACATCCTTCGGCTCCGCACCACGGGGGAAACAATCCGCACCTACCACCGCAAACCACGCTTCAGAGGCCCCGTCAAACGCTTCTACCTCCCCGGCAGGCCGGACACCCTCGGCCAGCTTGAACTCGTCCGCTACACCCCGCCGGAGCCTCCGGCACGGTAATCCGCATACACCCGGTCCACCTCCCCAAAACTCCTCCCCTCGCGGCGGGCGCGCTGCGTCTCCTCCAGCCTCTCTTCATCAATCCAGTACAAATGCGCCTCCAGCGGATTGTACACGTCCGGCACCGAAAACCGTGTCTCCGGCGTATCGGGAAACCTCAACCACCGCCAGTAAGCCAGCCGGGCGCAATCATCCCTCCACCCCGGCACCCACACGGCCAACTCGTAAATCCGCCGCTGCACCGCATGCGTCGCCCGCTCCAGCGCCTCCTCCGTAGCCGCATCCCGCTCAGCCTCCAAAGCCTTATCCAGAACGGCATCGGCTACAGACGTAATATTGTTATTATCCGGCACCAGCCCGCCATGAGCATCCCGGGCCAGCGAAGAATGAAACCACCCGAAATTCTCAGGCAGCGGATACGGCAGAGGCTCCGCCCAAAACACCGCCTCATGCTTCTTCGCATACACCTTGCGCGCACAGGCCGCCATATCATCGCAATCCGGCACAATCTCCACCCCGCACTGTGCCGCATACTGCCTCAGCACGGAAACCATCGCCGCCACGGAAGGAGATAAATTCGTATACGACAGCGCAACACTCAACCGCTTGCCCTCCGCATTCCTCAACACCCCATCCTTCCCCGCCACCGAAAAACCTGCCCGGGCAAAACACTCCCGCGCCTTCTCCGGTGAAAAACCGCGCTGCGGCAAAGCCTCCAGCGACCACCGCCCGTAGCCCGACGCAAAACTCGCCAGCCGCCTGCCCTCGCCTCGCGAAAGCAAAGCATCCACCGCATCCATATTCAGCGCATAATGCAGCCCAAGCCTCACATCCTGGGAATCCAGCGGAGCGACCGCAGCATTCAGATACACCCCGTAGGGCGGTTCCGGAAAACAACCGAAAAACGTCGCCTTCTCCACATACCCGTCGAACACCTCGGGAATCTCCAGCCGGTCCTGCCATACCGGCACCTTGCGCACCACCATCACATCCAGCTCCCCCTTGCGGAACAGCTCCCAAGCCTGCAACTCGTCCGGCAGATTGACATGCTCGACTGCATCCACATTGCACGTCCATCGGTAAAACCTCCTCTCCCGAGCCCACCAATCCTTCACCCTCTCCAGCACCACCTTCCTCCCGCGCACCACCTGCGCCGGATCCACGCGGTAGGCTCCCGTCGTCGGAGCCACGCGCCATTGGTACCTCTCCGGAAAATCCGAACCGAACTCCGCATAAAACCCCGGCTCCGCCGGATAAATACCCTTTGCCGCCATAAAAGGCAGCAGGGGCCTCCCATACCTCATCGTCACCGAAAGAACCCGGTCGCCATACACGCGAACCCTCTCGTACGCCGCCCGGAACGCCGCCGCATAAAAAGGATCCTGCCCGAACACGGAACACCGCACATACGCGCCAACCAGAAAATCCACCGCCTTCACCGGACGCCCGTTCGAATACCGCGCCTCCGGATCGATACGGAAAAACACCGTTCGACCGTCCGGAGCTTCCGCCCACTCGCTGGCCAGCGCAGGAATCACCCGGCGGGTCACCGGGTGCAGCCCCACCAGCGGCATCTCCACCCGGTCGAACATCGGATAGCGGAAATACTGCACGCTATTCGGACCGAAAGCGCGGAACGTCGAAGGAAACGACGCCGGATTCCATAGCCTGACCACCCCGCCCTTCACCGCCCTCGGATCGCCGATCTCCGGCTCCTCCAACCCGTTCTTCCAGACAAGGCCACCCGGAACCTCATCGGCCGCGCCGACTTCCAAAGCGGGACCGTCCCACGTCTCCAAAAAATCCTCAAAACCGGGAGGCATCCCCCCGGCATGCACCGCAGGCGCAGCATCGGCCTCAAACGGTTCCGCCATGCGTGAAACCGCCCACCACCCCGACAAAACCACCAAACCGCACGCCAGCACCGCCAAACCCGGCCAGCGCCACCTCACAGCACACCTCCTGACCTGAAAAAAAGACTCCGGCCACACCGTCCCCGCGCCGCAACCCTGCTTCGCCACAGAATCGCCGACACGGAAAAAACGGAATGACCGGAACCCATAAACAACCGAGATTAGCCAGCCTACGGCATCAGAACGTCAGCGTCACGCCGCCGTACACGGCCGTACCTGCCGAAATGATATCGTAGGTCGAATTTCCGGAATAATCGGGCTGGGTCACAAAACGATCGTTGCCCATATTCTCCACACGCACATGGAAAGCCAGATTGTCCGTCGCCTGCCAGCGCGCATACCAGCGCAGCACGCAATAACTATCGATATGGGAACCCACACCCGCCGAACGGCCGGAAGCCGCCGTCACACCGAGCCCCGTCGTCACCGAAGCGATGGGGCTCGTATGGATATCTGCGCTCCACACGCTGCGCGCCGTATAGGAAAGCTGCTGATCCGAATTATTCTTCGGCACCGTATAGGTATAGGCCAGCGTATAGCCGCTATTCCAGGCATCGCCGAACTCGCCGCGCAGCGAACATTCCACGCCCACAGCCGTCGCATACGAATAATTCGTCCACGAAGAATAATCGGCCGTCGCGCCGATCTGGTCATTGATGCGGGTCCAGAACCCTGTCACCGTCAAATAATGCTTGTCGGCCACGCGCTGTTCCACGCCGAGATCGCCGCCGAGGGACTTCGACACCTTCAGATCGGGATTGCCCTTATAACGGGAATAGCCGATCGTGCAATCGGCAAAACGCTCGAACGCGCTCGGAGCACGGTAACCGGAACCGAACGAACCGAACAGACGGGTCGGGGACTTATCTCCCGTCACCTTCCACGAAGCCGCTGCGCGGTACGTAAACAACTCATTCCAGATCGTACTGCTATCCAAACGGGCTGCAGCGCTCAAATCCAGATTCGACACCGGGGAATACATATGCTCGGCAAAAAGACCGTAGGTATTCTCCAGATTACGTGTCTCGTAATTGCTTACGAACTGGGCCCGGTTCCATGCGAACCCTGCCGTCGTCCTGTGCTGCTTGTTCCACTGCATCAGATTGCGCCATTCAATCTGCACATTCCGCAAATTCGAATCGAACGTATCGTAACCCGTGAACAGGGGGGAATACGTATCCGTAAAATCGAACCCGTAATAACCGACCATCAGGCTGGACGACCAGATCTTGTTCACCTGCGTATCCAGCTTCATCGTCGCGAGATTCGTCCGGTAATAATCGGTCACGCGCGCAAAACCGCCGTACATGGGAGCAAACGTCACCGGATCATAATCCGTCGCGCATGCCTGCGGCTGATTGGCCTGAGCATCCTGGCGGCGGTAGGTAAACGTCAGCTTCGTCGAATCGCTGATCTGGTAGCCGAGGCGCACGGCTTCGGACCACTGCTCGAACTTCGCAGCATGGCGATCGAGAATCGGCGCCGCCGTCGTCGGATCGTTATTCGTCCGCTCGTACGTGGCCGACACGAAATAATCCAGCTTCCCGACCTGCCCCTGTGCAATGGCTGCGCCCGTAAACGAATCGAAAGAACCCGCTTCCGTAAACACCTTGAAACTCGGCTTGCCCTGCCCCTGCGGCGTACCCGTCGCCACCACGCCGCCGATGGCCCCCGCGCCGTACACGGCGCCTTCGGAACCCCTCACCACCTCGGTATTGCCGATGGAAAACAAATCCGTCGTCCCCATAAACACGGGCCCCGCCAGCGCACCGATGCGGTACAGGCGCATACCGTCCACCATCGTCAACGTATAATCGGCGGAATTCATCCCGCGAATGCGGGCGTAGCTCACGGAACCGCGCTGGTAGGAAGAACCTCCGGTCGTCGTATACAGGCCGGGCACGCGCGTCAGAGCCTCCGTCATCGTCACCACGCCTTCCTTCTGCAACTGCTCGCTATTCAGAATCGACACGGAAACCCCCGTATTATTGTAGGGAACCTCCACGCCGTCATGCGCAGCCACCGTCACGGGCGGCAATTCCACATCCTGATTCGTTGCCGCTTGAGAGAAGGCGCAACCTCCCGCCATAGCCATGGCGAGAACAACTCGTGATACACCCGTCATGGGTGCAAATAATTTCATGGTCATATTGTATGCTCTGTGGACCGGTGATCCGCCGGCCGTTAGTGCGACACTCGAGGCTGGTACTCCGACTCATGCCGCTCGGCGGCAAACACGGTTGCGTCACAGTGCCGGAATTCCACCGGCTTCCCCATCGATTTCCTGCTGCTACCCGCAGCCTCCTCGATCGTCTCCGAACTGCTATGACAGCCCGGTAACACAAGAAGACACAAAAACGAATCGAAAAGCAAGCAAAAAGCAGCGTTCTCCCCCTAAAAACAGATAGATACCGACTCTACACGGCACCCGTCATCCGCTACGCCCGCCACGGGCGCACAACTTCACGAAACAAAGAGCTTCTGCTTCAGACGGGGTTCTCCACATCCTTCAGGATGGAAGAAGCCTCCCTCAAGCCGGCACGGCGAATGAACTCCTCAATCGTGAGCCCTTCCACCCGGGCTGCGCCTTCGATCAGAGCCCGGTCATCGGGCATGATCGGACAGGCGACGCACGTCACCGAATTCAAGTCGATCGATCCGGACAACGAATGAAGCGCATCCTCACCGGAATTTGCCTCCATCAACTGGCCGATCAGAATTCTTTTTACGATCGGAATAGGCCTCCCTTTCGAGAGCCAGCCGTCTACCGTACTCTTTGTCACATAACATTGTTGACCAAGCCAGGCCCGGCTTTTGCCTATTTTTTTAAGCCATCGCTTGATTTCATCAGTTGTTAGCACATGAAATTTATAGATAAAAATACAAACAAATACAAGCAAAAAAACAACTGTGCAAAAACACCCGTAATTCCATCTTGACAAGTGGGTAAAATTACCCTAACGTCTCCACTAACATGCGTGAGGAACAGCCATCTGCACAAGTCGTCTCCATTCGGCTCGACCAACAGGAAGCATCACTCGTTTCCCTTGCTCTCCGAAAAAAAAACGCAGCAACCGCCACATCGCAAACGATACACACATTCCTGATCACTTCCGCCATCCATGAGGCGAAAACCGTCCTGGACTCTACTCAACACGCCGCATCGCAGAAATCCATCCAGCAAACACGGCCGTACTCCTTCAGGACGAGCTCGAGCGAATGCAACCTTCCGCATCGAGAGGGATAAATTTTGCGGACAGGCTTTGTTTTGGCGTCAAACACATCCATCCCCGCGTACATCCCCAAACGCTTGCAAACAGATCACACGATACTCCCCTTACCCTATCATTTTTCTTATGCAACCATAGAGGAAGAATAATCGCAGGGCAAGGCGCAAGACTTTGAAAGAATCCCGACTCTTGCTACGTTTAAAGGTTGCCGCCTGAATCTTATCAGACAACGGCTCGCACCATCATCCCATACAGATTTGATCATGAAGAATTCCCTGTATCCGCTATCCTGTTTCCTGGCATGTGCATGGACAGGAAGCATGGCTTTCGCCGAATCCACCGACTCGTTTTGCTATGAAGTAAAGCCGGATCGCCTGATTGACCAAACCTACCAAACGATTGCTCCCAATGGACGAACAATCGAATCCGGCCGTGTCCGAAAAAAATGGGAATTATCGCAGGATATTTCCGCATATCCGCAATTCAAAGCAGCAAACATGCCCCTTTTGGAAGCCGTCTACAATCTGACGCTGGAAGAAACGAAAAAGAACACGCACCCCCTGCACGGCTCACCCACTCCCGTCTTCAATACGGGGGTCCACTGGAACAAGGTATGGACGCGCGACACGTCCTTTGCCGTCCAATACTCTTTAGGGTGGATTGATCCAGAAACATCCAAGGCCAGCCTGCTCGAAAAAATAAAGGGCGCCCCCCTGGAACTGCAGGAAGATACGGGTACAGGAGGCTCCTATCCTGTATCCACCGACCGCATCATCATTGCCATGGCCGTATGGGAACATTATCTGGCGACTGGCGATACCGCCTATCTGGCAAAGATGTACCCTGTTCTGAAATACACGGCGGAGAAAGATTTGCACATATGCTACGACCCCCGCACCGGATTATTCAAGGGAGAAACCAGCGGACTGGATCATCGCCGGAAAACCTATCCCATCTGGATGGACAATGGGTACTTCTCCGATATAGCGCAGTCGAAAGCAACCAGCACGAATATATTTTATGCCGTTTTGTTCAAGGTTCTCGCCGAATCTTCCGACATCCTGAACAAGGGAGAAAGTGCAAAGTGGAACGCCGAATACCTGAAACTGAAGAATGCCATCAATACAAATCTCTGGATTCCGGAGAAAAACGCTTATGCCTCGTGGCAGTATCCCGAATATATGGGTAATCCTGTCACGGACAAGATCGACGTGATTGCAAACGGCTATGCCGTCTATTACGGTATAGCCGATGCTGAACGATCTCAAAAGATACTGGCTCACTATCCGATGATCAAATATGGAGCCAATACGGTTTACCCGCAAAAACCGGACGGCATGTTTGTCTATCACAACTGGGGGGTATGGCCCGGATGGGAAGGAGCACTGATGCTAGGCGCAAAAAAAGCCGGCAATCATCGTATTGCAGAAGAAATTCTGAAATCCAATCTCTACAATGTCGCCATGAACCTGTCCAACTACGAAGTCGTCCATTACCAGACAGGACAAGGGCTGTGTTCGACACAGCAACTCTGGTCCATCGCGAGCACTCTGGCTTCCTACTACCGCATCCTTTTCGGCATGACGTACGAAACGGACGGTTTACGTCTCTCGCCGTATGTACCTTCCTTTGTCAAAGGGCCGCTCATTCTTGACAGATACCCATATAAAGGCAGCCTCCTGTCTTTGACGGTCACGGGAACGGGATCCCGCATCAAAACCATGTCCATCGACGGCAGGATCATTGACCGCCCTGAACAATATGTCTTCCGCTCCGACGGAAAAAACCATGATATACGCATGGAACTCGACGGCAGTGCAGACCAATCGCCGATCAACATCAAACAGGATAATCTGGTCGTTTGCCCGGATATTCCGCAAATGATTTATGCCGACGGAAAAATTCAATGGAAACCTGAAACAAAGTACGGCTACCTGCTCTGGACCGGAACGGAATATATTGATGTGACAGGAAAGTCGGAATACAAGGTACCGCAGAACAAATACGGTTGTTATACACTTATTGCAGTAACCGAAGACGGCATCCATTCGGAATTTTCCGCTCCCGTAGTTTTCAATCCAGCAGGCACGGTATGGGAATATGAAATGGAAGATGTAAAGACAAGTATTTCGGAACTGCCCAAAGCCTCCGAGATCAAGGGCTATTCCGGCGACGGCTATCTTGTTGACAAAGTCGACGGCCAGATCAAATCACGGAAGAGTGCCGAAGTATGGGTGACCGTTCCGGAATCAGGGGAATATCTGATCAGCTTCCGTTATAACAACGGCGACAGAGGAGACGTAGGCACAACCGGGGAAGCCCACTGTGCCATACGCTCCCTGCTGATCGACGGACAGGATATCGGCACCATCGTATTTTCGACAACATTCCGGAATCAATTCTATCCCTCGACAACATTGCGCGTACCTCTGGCAGCGGGCAGGCATCTGATCACGCTCGCATACAACACGGGCGGAAAAGAGATGAATAATTCATACGACATCAACATGGATACAAACAAGAACGATGTCTACCTGGATACGCTCAAACTGGAATGGGTGGGCAAAAACAAACCACAATAATCGACTTACCCGTCAAAACGGGCAGAGACCACCCATACCCCGGCCCTGCGGGCTGCTTGTTTTTGACACGAAATGTCGCCCCAATCATCGGCCGGACACCAACCGTACGTCAGGACAGACATTGACACCCGACATTCAAAATGATAGCATGAAACCGACCGGGCGCGGAACCTCATCCGCCTTTGAGAAATGCCCGGGCCATCACCTCTTTCTTTTCACGCACCAGCCATGCACATGTCGGACGCCCTCGTATCGCCCGCTGTCGGCGGAGCCATGTGGGCCGTCTCGGCCGCCGGGCTCTACGTCGCCTCGCGGAAAGTCTCACACGAACGCGACGACCGCCTCCCGCCGCTGATGGGCGTACTCGGAGCCTTCGTCTTCGCCGCCCAGATGATCAACTTCACCATCCCCGCCACCGGCTCCAGCGGCCATATCGGCGGCGGCATCCTGCTGGCGGCCCTGCTGGGCCCGTGGGCGGCCTGCATCGTCATGGCCTCCATCCTGGCCATCCAGGCATTCCTCTTTGCGGATGGCGGACTGCTGGCCCTCGGGTGCAACATCGCGAACCTCGCCCTCCTTCCCTGCCTCGTCGCCTACCCGCTCATCTACCGCACCATCAACCGGGGCACCAACGGCATCAGCCCTTCCCGCATCGCATGGGGAGGGTTCCTCGCCGCCATCATCGGCCTGCAGCTCGGAGCCTTCGGCGTCGTCATCGAAACCACGCTCTCCGGCATCACGGAACTGCCCTTCTCCGCCTTCGTCGCCCTCATGCAGCCCATCCACCTTGCCATCGGCGGAGTGGAAGGCCTGGCCACCGCCGCACTCCTCCTCTTCCTCGCCCGCATGCGCCCGGCACTCTATCCGGCCCTTCCGCAGGCGGCGCAGCAACAGCACATCAGCTACAAACCGTTCTTCATCCTCATGGGCATCCTTGTCGCCACCGTCGGAGGGCTACTCTCATGGTATGCCTCCTCCCTGCCGGACGGCCTCGAATGGGCAGCCGAACGCACACACTCCAGCGAAATCGCCAACACCTCCACCAGCCACGAAACACTCGCCCGCATTCAGGAAAAAACCTCCATCCTGCCAGACTACAACCTCCCCGCCGCCGACCAGCCGCGCACCGACATCGAAGAACGTGCAGGCACCAGCCTCTCAGGCTTGGCCGGAGCCTCCGCCGTCGCAGCGTTCCTCATCATCCTCGGCCTCATCCTGCGCCGCAAAAAAACCGTGCGCACCTCGTAAACAGGCCGCTTCATGCACCCCATCGAACAAGCGCGAACCATCCTGTCAGGATTCGGCACCCCTGGAACGGAAAACACCTTCCTCAGCCGAATCTCACCGCGCACGCTGCTCCTTACCACCCTCCTCTACATCGTCGCCGTCCTCTCCGTCGGCAAATACGACGTACCGAACCTCATCCCCTACTTCGCCTACCCCGTCATCGTCTCCGCTCTCGCAGGAATCTCATTCGCCCGTATCAGCTGCAAAACGCTACCCGCCCTTCCCTTCCTTCTGCTGATCGGCATCTGGAACCCCATCCTCGATCACACACCCCTGTTCACCCTCGGCGAATACACCGTCACGGCGGGCTGGTGCAGCTTCGCCGCCCTCATGCTGCGCGGCTACCTCGCCATCCTCGCCACAGTCCTGCTCCTCTATTCCACAGGGCTTCCCCGACTCTCCGACGCCATGCGGCGGCTGCACATACCCGCCGTCATCACCGGGCAAATCCTCTTCACCTTCCGCTACCTCGACGTCCTCCTCGAAGAAGCCTCCTCCATGGGCCGAGCATGCAGGCAAAGAAACTTCGGCCAACAGCAATCCTGCATCCGCACATGGAGCGCCCTCACAGGCCACCTCCTCCTCCGCACCCTCGACCGCGCCCAGCGCCTCCACCACGCCCTCCTTGCACGGGGATACAACGGCACCATCCCCACCCTGAAGAGCGACAAACTGCATGGCAGAGACTATGCCTACCTCCTCCTCTGGCTCGGCTTCCTTCTCCTCCTCTTCTTCACCCACCCCGCCGAACAGCTGGGTAAGCTCATCCAGCCCGCCTGACGCCATGACCCTGCTTGAAACCATCTCACTTTCCCATCGCTACCCGGACGGCACCCCCTCCCTGAAAAACATCAGCCTCCGCATCGAACCGGGGGAAACGGTCGCCCTCATCGGCGGCAACGGTGCGGGCAAAACGACCCTGCTCCACCACCTCTCCGGCATCCTCCTTCCCATGGAAGGGCAACTCCTGCTCGACGGCTCATCCATCGAAAAACGCACGCTCCCCATCCTCCGCCGCAGTGTCGGCATCGTCTTCCAGAACAGCGACGACCAGCTCTTCATGCCCACCATCCTCGAAGACGCAGCCTTCGGCCCGCTGAATATGGGGCTCTCGCCCGAAGAAGCCGAACAAAGCGCCCTGAACGCCCTCGAACAGGTCGGCTGCCTCGCACTCCGCGACAAACCGCCCCACCACCTCTCCGGCGGAGAAAAACGCCTCGCCTCCATCGCCACCGTCCTCTCCATGGATGCCCGAGCCCTGCTGCTCGACGAACCCAGCTCCAACCTCGACCCCCGCTCGCGCCGGGACCTCATACGCCTCCTTGCCGAACTAGGCAAAACACTTGTCATCGCCACGCATGATCTCGACATGGCGCTCGACCTGTGCCGCCGCACCATCATCCTCCACAAGGGAGAAATCGCTGCAGACGGCCCCACCATCACCTTGCTGAGGCAGAAAGACCTCCTCGAATCCTGCCACCTCGAACTCCCCTACCGCTACCAGTAGCAAAAAGCCGGAATCCTCATCGGATCCCGGCTCTCAAAACATGCTCGTCCGGCCCGCGTCAGACGCCCGATTCCTCCGCACGGCGAGAGGTCACCATACCGATCTTCGGCACGATCAGTGAGAAAATCACAAACGACACCAGATAGGCACTACCGCAGACCGTGAAAATTACGTCGTAGCCACCCGCTTCATTACCCATATCCTTGTAATGATCCAAAATATTGCCTACCGCGATCACAAACAGCATGCTACCCACCTGACCCGCCATGCTCGTAAGACCTGTCACCGAAGCCACCTCGGATTTCGGGAACATATCCGAACCCAGCGTGTACACATTCGCCGACCATGCCTGATGCGCCGCTCCAGCCAGGCCGATCAGGCACACGATCTGCCACATGTCCAGCGACTGCACAAACACGACGGGAAACACACAGGCCGCAAAAACAAGCATCGACACCTTGCGCACCTTATTCACATTCCAGCCGAGGGAAGCCAGCCGCTTCGTCAGCCAGCCGCCGCCAATGCTCAACACCGTCACGATCGCAAAAACAGTCACCAGCGGAGCCGGATCCTCAGCGATATCACAGTTGAAATGCTTCTTAAAGAAATCCGGCAGCCAGAACAGGAAAAACCACCACACCGGATCCGTCAGAAAACGAACGACAATCAAACTCCACGTCTGCCGAAAACATATCAACTCCCTCCACGGAATCTTCACAGCCTTCTCCTCCTGCGCTGCAGCGGCAGACTCCTCCACCAAAGCCTGGCGCGGCTCCTTCGGCATCCGGAGCCAGAAAACGAGCCACATAAAACCCAGTGCCCCGGCAGCAAGGAAAACCGATTGCCATCCCCAATTTCCCGCCATCCACGCCACCGCGGCAGGAGCCACCATAGCTCCCACATTGGAACCGGAATTGAACAGCGTCGTCGCCAGCACACGCTCCTTGGCCTGAAACCAGCTTGTCACCGTCTTGATACACGAAGGAAAGTTACCGCCCTCGCCAAGTCCCAGCACAATGCGGCAGGCTCCCATCGACTTCACGCCGCCCGCCAGCGCATGCAGCATCGCGCCGACACTCCACCACGCGATCGAAATGGCAAACCCAAGCTTTGCACCGTACTTGTCCACGATCCATCCAAACAACGTTAGCCCCACGGCATAGGCCCCTTGAAAGATGGACATAATCATGGCGTACTCGGTGTTTGTCCATCCGAATTCCTTATCGAGCGTAGGCTTCAGAATAGCGAGAATCTGCCTGTCCAGATAATTGATCGTCGTTGCCGCAAACAGCATGAACAAAATCATCCAGCGGAACGAATCCTGTCTTTTTTGCGCTTCCATATCGGTTGCAAGTTGAAAGTGAAAATCAGCGCAAGGCGGAGAGGGCTTCGCGCGTCCTGCGGCCGATCTCGGCCCAGTCTCCGGCATCGATCAGCTTCGCTTCGCAAATCCACGAACCGCCGCAGGCCACCACCTCGGGAATCGCCAGCCACTCCTTGATATTGTCCGCCCCGATGCCGCCCGTCGGCATAATACGCACCCCCGTATGGCGGAAGGCCGCAAGCAAAGCCTTCAGCATCTTTGTACCTCCAGCAGGTTCCGCCGGGAAAAACTTCTGGAACACACAGCCTGCGGCCAAAGCCTGACTCATCTCCGACGCCGTCGCAATACCCGGCACAAAAGGAAGCCCGCAACCCTGCGCAGCCGACACCACGGCCGGATCAAACCCCGGAGCTACGCCGAACGTCGCCCCGGCGGATTGCGCACGCAGCACCTGCTCAGGAGAAAGCAGCGTACCCGCACCTACCAGCATGCCGGGCACCTCTGCCACGATCCGTGCAATAGACTCCGCCGCCGCTTCGGTGCGGAACGTAATCTCGATACCGTTACACCCGGCTTCCATCAGCGTGCGTGCGAGCGGCACGGCTTTTTCCACATCGTTCAGCACGACGACGGGAACCAGTTTCAGCGCGCAAAGCGCGGCAAGAATCGTATCCATAATCAGAAATTGAAATAATGTTTGGCGTTATTGTAGGAAATATCGGAAACCATCGCCCCGATAAAAGAATCGTCGTCCGGAATCAGCCCTCCGGCCATATCCCTGCCGAGAATCCGGCACAGAATGCGGCGAAAATACTCATGGCGCGTATAGCTCAGGAAACTCCGGCTATCCGTCAGCATCCCGACGAAGCGCGAAAGCATCCCCAGCTGGCTCACCGTCTCCAGATGGCGGGTCATCCCCTCCATCTGGTCAAGGAACCACCAGGCCGCGCCGTACTGCATCTTCGCAGCCACCGTACCGTCCTGGAAACTGCCGCACAGCACGGCAAGCATCTCATTGTCACGCGGATTCAGATTGTACAGAATCGTCCGGGGCAAAGAGCCTGCACGGGCGGAACGGTCAAGCAGCTTCGCCAGCGGCGAAGCGTAAGTGAAATCCGCAATCGCATCGAACCCCGTATCCGGCCCCAGCGACTCCAACGCCGCGCCGTTCGGATTCCGCAGCGCACCGATATGGAGCTGCCGCACCCATCCGGCTCCGGCATCCAGCCGCGCGAAGAAATCCATCATGAAATTCGAAAACTTCTGCGCATCGTCCGCCTCGATGGCGCGTCCCTGCCGTGCTGCGGAAAAAACATCCGCCGCCTCGGCCTCCGACAACGAATCCGGGTGCATGAACTCCAGCGAATGGTCGGACAACTTGCAGCCGTGCGCCGCAAAAAACGCATGCCTCTCCGCCAAAGCCTTCAGGAAACCATCAAGATCAGAGATCCCATAGCCGACAGACTGTTCCAGCCGGACGAGCCAAGCCATCCATGCCTTCACATCCCCAATCGCCCGCGCCTTATCCGGACGGAACGTCGGCAGCAGTTTCAGCGAACGGCCCGCTGCGGCATGCCGGGCATGAGCCTGCAAATCATCGCAGGGATCATCCGTCGTACACACCGCCTCCACGTGCATCTTCTCCAGAATATCGCGTGCGCCCATGCCGCCGGACTGCAACTGCATCGCAGTCTGTTCCCACACCGTATCCGCCGTCTCGGGACCGAACAAAAGCCCCGTCATCCCAAACGGGCGGCGCAGCTCCAGATGCGTCCAGTGGTACAGGGGATTCCTCACAAGCTTCGGCACCGTCGCAGCCCATGCATCGAACTTCTCACGGTCGGAGGCATCGCCCGAGCAGAACCGCTCCGGCACCCCGTTCGTCCGCATCGCTCGCCACTTGTAATGATCGCCGTCCAGCCAAAGCTGGGCGATATTCGCGAACTGGCGGTTATCGGCAATCGCCGCCGCATCCAGATGCGAATGGTAATCGATAATCGGCAAATGCTCCGCGTGGCCGTGGAACAGCTTCCGGGCCTGCGGCGTATCAAGAAGGAAATCGTCGGAAAACAGCATGGCGGCAACAAAGTTGAATCAAACGCCCGAATAGGCAAGGAACCCGCCGTCCACGGGAATCGTAACACCCGTCACGAACCCGGCGCCGGACGACACCAGAAACTGCAGCGCACCGCACAAATCCTCCGGCTCGCCGAAACGGTGCATCGGAGTCTTCGCCAGCACCTTCCCGCCGCGCGCCGTCGGCGTCGCACCGTCCTGCTCCAGCATCAGGAACCTATTCTGGTTCGTAATGAAAAAGCCGGGGGCAATCGCATTCACGCGCACGCCGAGCGGAGCCAGATGCGTCGCCAGCCACTTCGTGAAATTCTCCACCGCCGCCTTCGCCGCACCGTAAGCCCCCACCTTCGTCAACGGCTGGAACGCAGCCATCGAAGACAGATTCACAATACACCCGCGCGACTCCGCCAGGCATTCGCCGAACACTTGGGAAGGCAGAATCGTACCGATCATATTCAGGCGGTTCACATACTCGAAACCCTCCATATCCATGCCGAAAAATCCCTTCGCACGCTCCGTATCCGGCTCGCACTGCTCGGCGGGAGTCGTACCGCGCGGATCGTTGCCGCCCGCGCCGTTCACCAGAACATCCAAATGCCCCCATGCAGCCAGCACCTTGCTGCGAGCCTCTTCCAGAGAAGCTCGATCCAGCACATCCGCCTCCAGAGCCAGCACCTGCGGCAGCCCCTCCTTCGCCAGCTCCTCTTTCAAAACCTCCAGCTTGGAAAGCGTCCGGCCCAGCAGCGCCACCTTCGCACCCGCTTTCAGCAGACTACGAGCCATCACCGAACACAGCACCCCGGCCGCACCCGTCACCACCGCCACCTTGCCCACAAGCGGGCGATACGCACGCAACCCCATCGCCAGCCCGCGCAACTCCGCCAGACCGATGGCGCGGCCACCGTACGAATACCCGGCATAGCAACCCTTGCCCTGATCCATATCCATCAGCCTGCCGTGATCGGGACGCACCGGAATCTCCGGGCAAACCTCACCGGCAGCACGCCGACGATCCTCCTCATCCAGAAGAACCTGCATCGCATAGGCCATATCCGTATGCCCATGCAAATGGGAATCCGACTCGCGGAAAGAATCCGCATTCTCGCCTTCAAACACCGTATTGCGGAAATGAACGAAAAACACCCGGTCGGCGAACTTCTCCATCAGCAAATGCGGCGCATTCGTCCTCAGACCGCCCAGCGACCCCGTACACAGCGAAAAACCGTTGCACATCGAAGGCACCTCGCGCACCAGCCTCTCCATATCCGCCTCATCGCTCATAATACGCGGCAGCCCGAAAATCGGGCGAGGAGGATCATCCGGGTGAATCGCCATGCGAATCCCCTCCTCCTCGCACACCGGCATAATCTCGCGCAGAAAATCGTACAGATTATTCCTCAACTTCTCATCGTCGATACCGTCGTAACGCGCCAGCATCGCCTTGAACTCATCGGGCGTCAAATCATCCACCGTACCGGGCAGGCCGAGCAGAATCGAATCGCTCAACGCCTTGCGGGCGGCCTCATCCATCGCATCGAAACGCGCCCTCGCACGAACCAGAGCCTCGGCATCGTAATCACCCTCGGCACCGTCGCGCTTCAGAATAAACACATCGAATGCCGCCACCTCATCCGCATCGCACTTCAGCACGCTGCTCCCGTCCGGAAGCTCGAAAAACAGATCCGTACGCGTCCAGTCCAGCACCGGCATGAAATTATAGCACACCGTCCTCACGCCGCAGCGGGCGAGATTCCGAAGACACTGCTTATACACATCCACATAATGCCGCCAATTGCCCGACCGCGTCTTGATATCCTCATGCACCGCCACGCTCTCCACCACCACCCACTGCATCCCGGCGGCCTCGACCATGCGCTTGCGCTCCATAATCGCCTCCTCCGTCCACAGCTCGCCGCAGCGCACCTCGTGCAACGCCGTCACCACACCCTGCACCCCCGCCTGGCGAACATCGCGCAGCGTAATCGCATCGGCAGGCCCGTACCATCTCCAGCTCTCGATCATCTTCCCGTACCCTTTCCTTTAGCGGTCCACGCGGGCCGTACCGCCCTTCATCACCTTCTCCACCTCGGCCAGTGAAGCCGTGGACGTATCTCCGGGAGTCGTCATCGCCAGCGCGCCGTGGGCGCAGCCGCAATTCACCGCATACTGCGGCCCCTTCCCGGAAAGGAACCCGTAAATCAGGCCGGAAGCGAACGAATCTCCTCCGCCCACACGGTCCATAATCTCCAGATCGGGAAGCGAAATCGAATCGTAAAACGCATCCTCGTAATACAGCATCGCCGCCCAATCGTTGAACGTCGCCGTGCGAGCCACGCGCAGCGTCGTCGCCGCCGCATTGAAACCGAACTCCTGCACCGCCTTGCGGATCATCCGCTGATAGGCATTCTGGTCGATATGGGCGAAATCCTCCGTCGCACCCTCGATCTCAAGACCCAGCGACGCCTGAAAATCCTCCTCGTTGCCGATCATCACATCCACATACGGAGCAATCGCGCGATTCACCTCGCGGGCGCGCTCCTGCCCGCCGATACTCTTCCACAGCGAAGGGCGGTAATTCAAATCGTAGGAAACAACCGTACCGTACTTCCGGGCGGCCTTCACCGCCTCCAGCACCACCTTGCTCGTCGTCTCCGACAAGCCTGCGAAAATCCCGCCCGTATGGAACCAGCGCACACCGTCGCGTCCGAACAGGGCATCCCAATCCACATCGCCCGGCTTCATCTGGCTCGCTGCGCTCAAACCGCGGTCGGAACAACCCACCGCCGCACGCACGCCGTAGCCGCGCTCCGTAAAATTCAAGCCCACGCGGCAATCGCGGCCGATCCCGTCGAACTTCTTCCACTGCACATAATCCAGATCCAGCCCGCCCTGCAACATGCAATCCTCAAGCAAACGGCCCACGGGATTATCGCAAATCGCCGTCACCACCGCCCCGCGCATGCGGAAACAGCGGCGCAGCCCGCGAGCCACATTATACTCACCGCCGCCTTCCCACACATGGAACGAACGGCTCGTATGAATACGGCCTTCACCCGGATCGAGACGCAGCATCACCTCGCCGAGGGATGCAATATCCCAACGGCACTCATCGGAGGATTTAATCGACAGAGACATAAATAAAAGTTACTAACACGTATCACAAACAACGCGAAACGACCAGCAAAAAAATCGAAATCATTGACAAACATCAAAAAACACGACCATTCTTCTTCCTTTTCTCAAAACAGGACCAAGCCCGGCACATGCCGCACCCGGCGCTTTGAAAAACCACCGCACCGTGCTACTCTGACTACGAACGACTCGCACCCGCCATGCTCAATTTCACCTACAGCAACCACACGGACATCATCTTCGGCAAAGGCACCCAGCACACCGTCGGCCAGCACATCAAACCCCATGCCGGCAAAATCCTCCTGCACTACGGAGGCGGCAGCATCAAACGCTCCGGCCTCTACGAAGAAATAATCCGCTCTCTGCAGGAAGCCGGCATCGAAATCCACGAACTCGGCGGAGTCCAGCCCAACCCCACCCTCGACCTCGTCCGCGAAGGCATCACCCTGTGCCGCCGGCACGCCATCCCCTTCATCCTCGCAGTCGGCGGCGGCAGCGTCATCGACTCCGCCAAAGCCATCGCCCTCGGCGCTCCCTCCTCCGGCGACGTCTGGGAATACTACATCTCCAAACAACCCGCCGACTTCACCCCCCTCCGCGTCGCCACCGTCCTCACCATCCCGGCGGCAGGCAGCGAAAGCAGCCCCAACAGCGTCATCACCTGCACAGCCACAAAACGCAAACTCGGCTACGGCGATCCACAGCTACGCCCCGTCTTCAGCATCGTCAACCCCGAACTCTTCTACACCCTCCCCGAAAACCAGCTCGCCTACGGCGCGTGCGACATGATGAGCCACATCTTCGAACGCTACTTCACCAACACCCCGCACACCGACCTCACCGACGCCCTCTGCGAAGCCACCCTCCGCACCATCATCAACAACGCCCGCCTCCTCCGCCACGGTGGCCTCCGGCAATACGACCCCTGGGCCGAACTCGCCTTCTCCGGCACCATCGCCCACAACAACCTCCTCGGCCTCGGCCGCGAACAGGACTGGGCCTGCCACGCCATGGAACACGAACTCAGCGCCCGCTACGACGTCCCGCACGGCGCGGGCCTCGCCGTCGTCACCCCTGCATGGATGCGCTACATCTACAAAAACCACATCCCCATCTTCCTCCAATTCGCCGAACGAGTCATGGGCGTCACCATCCCGCCGAGGCAACCCGAAACCGCCATCCTCGAAGCCATCCGCCGCCTCGAAGCCTACTATGAGGAAATGGGCCTGCCCACCACCATGCGCCAGCTCGGCATCCCTGCCGACCACTTTGCGGAAATGGCCGCACAGGCCGTCAGCGTCCGCGGCCCCATCGGCGGCCTGCAAAAACTCGACGCCAACGACGTCCTCGCCATCTACAACCTCGCAGACAGGTAACTATTACCTATTCGCTCTGCACTCTTACCTCATCTTCCTCGCCACCAGCCCCGCACCCACCGTCGCAAGACCGCCGATCAGAAACACCGCCTGCGGCCCGCCCGTATACATCCAGATCAGCCCCCCAAGCACCCCGTAGGCAATCGAAGCCACGTGATTCACCGCAATCCCCGTATAAATACTCGGCGTAATATCCTCGCGGCGGTCGCCGCACATACGGGCCACATACGTCGTCCGGGCCATCCCCATCGCAAACAGCAAATTATCCAGCACGAAACAGGCCCCCACCACCCCCACGGCCCAGCCGCGCGGCAGCAGCTCCGGAGCGAACGCATACGCCAAACACAGGAACGACAGGGCGATACTATCGAAAATCGTCACCCTCCGTTCCCCGTACCTCTTGATACACCACCCGATCAGCGGCTGCGTACCCAGCCCGATCACCCCGGCGATCAACAGAATCATCCCGATCCTCTCCGGCGACTGCCCCAGCGTACTCACCATCAGCCAGAACCCGAACGTCAGGTAAAGCTGCTTCCGCACCCCGTGCAGCATCTCCAGACAATAATACACCTTATACTCGCGCCGGAACACGAAACTCTCCCGCCAGCTCTTCCGGCGCGGAAACTCCGGCGCCTTAATCATCCACAAAGCCGCCATCGCCGCTAGAAACACAGCCGTCAGCACCCAGTAATCCACGCGGAACGAATCATTGAACTGCCACTTCAGCCAAACAAACCCGGAAGCGCACAACATCGCCGCCGTACCCAGCGCCCGCATCTGCCCCAGCCGCATACTCCGATTCTCCGGTCTTGCCGTATGCATCACGATCGAATCGATCGTCCCGATCAGAATATGCTGCCCCAGACTCACCGTCATCACCCAGCCCGAAAGCACCCAAAGCCCGGACGAAGCATCCGTATGCATCAGCCCGACACACCCCAAAGCCGCCAGCAGACACGCCACCGACGTCAACTTCACCTCATTCAGGAAAAACAGCGCACCCACCGCCACCAGCGACAAAATCCCCGGCAACTCGCGGGGCAACTCCAGAAACCCGCGCTGCTCCGCATCCAAATGCTGCACATCCCGCAAATAATTGCTGAAAATCAAATCGTACAGGCTATTCCCGAGCTGCGCCAGAAACAGCGCAGCCAGCACAACCACCATCACCCTGCGAATCCTTGAACCTCCTTCCGGCATCACGCCCGCGTCCATACCACCAAACCGCCGCCCGGTCAATCAAAACCCGCAATGCAACCCTCACTCCCTCACATACACTTCCTTCACCTGATACGGACTGCCCATGTAGAAAAACATCCCGTTCACGTCCAAAACCCTCTGCACCATAAACACATCACCATTCTCATTCGGCTCCACCTTCCCCTCCCGGACACTCCCCCGGCGGATCATCAGCCCCGGCCGCAGCCACGAATTCGAATCGAAATACGTCACAATCCCCCGCGAAGGCATCCCGCACCTGTACGCGCTGAGCCCTTCGGCACGCGACACCTCCAGAAAAATCTGCTCACCCGACCACGTCGGCCCATACTCGCGGGAAATCTCCACATTCCACAACCTGCCGATATACGCGCTCACCCCCCAATCAATCCCCACCCAGGCAACCGCCAGAATGCAAATCGTCAAACTCCACCGCAAAACGGCTCTCAAAACCTTCTTCTTCATCGGAAAAACCTATTATAGCGGCAGCACCCCGGCCAAGTCAACTCCCGACCCTCCCCGCCGAAACCGACTTCATCCCACCCCCTTCCGGAGAAACAAGCAGCACATAACGGCGGCCCTCCGACACACGCCGCCATCCCGGCAGCTCCGCGCGGAACCGCTCGTAATCCGCCTCCTTCATCGCCAGAAACACCCTCCCGCCCTCACGAACCGGAGGGACGGGCACGCCCGGCTTCAGCTCCACAGCCTTGCCCCCCGAATAAAACTGCGCCGAATACGGCACCTTCTCGCCATCCCAGTAATACAGCGGCGAACGCCCGTCCCATGCGGCCAGCACATCCTTCTGGCACCTGTACTCCAAATGCCCGAACCCTCCCCCGAACAGGAAAAACGCAATCACGGCAAACACCGCACACGGCAGAAACAGCACATACCGCGCACCCCGGTACTGCACATCCGCCCTCCACGCATACCGCACCACCAGCATCGCCAGCGCAGGCAGGCCGGGCAGCACATACGCCGGAAGAATATTCTTCGCCACCGAGAAAAACAGCAGCGGAGCCAACCCCCAGAGCCACAGGAAAACCGACTCCTCCGCCTCACCCGGCTGCCGCGCAGACACCCCCCGCGCACGAAACCACAGAAACGGCAGCACCAGAGACCACGGCAAAAACATCGTCACCCCGTACACCCAGATCATCCCCAAAGGAGTCGCATGCCCGGAACCGTACAAATCCCCCTGCCACCCCTTCACCACGAACCTCTCGAAATGCTCGCCCACGATAAAATAATCCAGAAAACCGGGGAACGCCCGCTCCGCCAGCAAATACCACGGCAGGCTCAGCCCCAGCATCAGCACCGTCCCCCGCACCCACGGAACCCTCTCCCACACCGTCCGCCACTTCCGGAACCACAGCGTCCACAGAAAAATCGGCAACCCGGCCAGCACAAGGCACAGCGGCCCCTTGCTCAACAGCCCGACCGCCAAACCCGCAAACATCAAAAAACCCCACACCGGCCTCGGAACAGGCTCCGAAACCGCCTTCCAGAAAGCCACCATAGCCAACATCGTACCCAGCGCCAGAAACTCATCCGTCATCACCGCCCCAGCCGCCACAAACCCCAGCCCGCACGTCGCCAGCACCACAAAACAGGCCAGAGCCTTCTCCCTCCTATCCGACCGGAAAGGCCACACGAAAAACAACGCACCGATCGCCACCGCTGCCAGAAACGGCGCCAGCCGCGCTCCCCATGCAGTCACGCCCGCCACCTCCATCGTCGCCGCGCTTGCCCAGAACGAAAGCGGCGGCTTCCCCCAGAACGGCACACCGTAATCGAACATCGGCACCAGCCAGTTCCCCGACTCGATCATCTTGCGCGACATCTCCGCATAGCGGGCCTCCGTCGTATCCATCAGCGGATAGGCCCCCATACTCACCACCCGCACCAGCAGCACCCCCGCCAGCACGACAAGCAGCCACAGGGCGAAATCGGACCTCACATGCAAAACCGCCTTCAATCGCTCGCACCACCCCCTGCCGAAACAGGCCAGCCTGCCCCTCTCCACACCAAACCACCGGGTTACGACGAACGCCCCAAGCCCCAGCAAAGCCAGCCCGGACGCCCACATCACCGGAAAAGCAAAAATCGTATGCAAATTCGGCAGCGGAGTCACCGCAAACACATCGCCGAACAGCGTAAACATCCCGTCCTTGGCCAGCTCCATATTATCGGGAGACGCCCCCGCCATATCGTCATTCATCCACGACAGCACGAACGCCCCCGCCGCCGCGAACAAAGGCACCACAACCCTCACCGCCACATGCGGCACGCCATCCCTGCAAACCAGCCTCTTCCGAAAAACGGCCAACGCAGCCCCAACACCTCCAACCACGCACAGCGCCGAAGGCCACAACGGAAACACATCGCCGAAATGCGGCCATGCCTCCTTCGGAGACTGCCAGAACTTCAGCGAATAAAAGGAAAACATATCCTCCGTACACACCTCCGCCACCTCCTCGCAGCAATTCACCAGGCAGAACAGAGCGAACAGCACCGTTGTCACCACCCTATCCGTCTTCCCTCCATGGAATGCGCGCGGCAACGCCAGCAAATACAGCAAAAAAGGCACCAGCAGAAACAAAAGGGAAGAAGAGGACTCCACCGCCAAATTGCCCAGCAGCCTCAAAACCGCCACAAACCCCCAATCGATATCCCCACGGTGCAACCACGCCAGAATACCCACCTCCAGCAGCTCGTACACGAAATACACCAGCACGAAAGGCCAAAGCCTGCGAACATAGTAATTCCGGCCCACTGTCGTCCAAAACGGCATGGCTCAACCATGCCACACCCCCGGACGAACGGCAACAGCAATATATACCAACCGCGCATCGCAGACACACTTCATCCCCGCATCATCCGGCAAAAACAGGAACCTTCCCCGCAACTGACCGGAATTATACTTGGAAACCGCCACACATTCAGGCATCATCACCCCGCGCCTTGACATGAAAAAACACCTCCGACGCCACCTGAGCCTCATGCTTGCCCTGCGGTACCTCAACCCGCTGCGCACCATGTTCTCCATCATCACCCTCATCTGCCTTGCCGGCGTCGCACTCGGAGTCACCGTCCTCATCGTCGTCCTCTCCGTCATGAGCGGCCTGCAAAAACAAATGGAAAGCAGCGTCCTCGCCTTCACCCCGCACTACCTCGTCTCCTACTACAACGACGGCGCGCGCACCACCATCTCCGGCTGGCAGGAACTCGTCGAACGCGCCCGGAAAGTTC
Organism: Neoakkermansia glycaniphila; assembly: GCF_900097105.1. Classification (GTDB taxonomy): domain Bacteria; phylum Verrucomicrobiota; class Verrucomicrobiia; order Verrucomicrobiales; family Akkermansiaceae; genus Akkermansia; species Akkermansia glycaniphila. Next base: position 1,314,586 of record NZ_LT629973.1, read on the forward strand.
CCGGAGTCACCTCCGCCTACGCCCAGCTTGAAAACCAATCCTTCGTCCAGTCCGACAAATCGCGCCAGACCTGCACCTTCCGCGCCATCGACACTGAAAACGAAGAACAGATGAACGCCTTGCGCCCCCTCATCAAACAAGGCACCTTCGACCTCGACCTTGGCGAAAAAACCGTCATCTCCGCCATCACCGCCAAGGGACTCGGCGTCGGCATCGGAGACACCATCCGCATCACCCCCGTCGGAGACACCGACCAGGTCATCGAAACCTACACCCAGATCGGCAACGAAAAACCTCTCGCCACACAGGAAGACGCCGACCTCCTTCCCGCCCTCGACAGCCTCTGGTCACAGACCGAAAACCCATCCGGCATCACCGGCAACTTCCGGAACCACCTCGCCGAAACCACCCTGCACTACTCCGGCCTCGTCCTCAGCGGCATGAGGGGCAGCGCATCCGCCTTCCTCCCGCCAACCGTCGCCGACTACGCGGAAACCCGCTACTCCGCCCTGCTGCGCCACACACCCGCGCAATGGCTTGCCGTCCCCAAAACCGCCGTCCAGGAAACCTACCGCAAACTTCGCGCCGCCTTCGATGGGGAAAACGACTCCGCTCCCGCCCTGCGCCCCGTCGAACTGAACGAACTCGACGCGCTGAACGAAATCATCCGCTCCGGCATCGAAGGCAAACAGAAAAACTCGGGCATCGTCTACTTTGAACGCTCCCTCCGCACCGCATGGGAACAGCACCTCGCCAACCTCCGCGACAACAGCGTCGAAAAGGAAAACATCGCCTCCATCAAAAACATCCGCTCCCTCATCATGCCGAAAGACCTCACCGTCATCGGCATCTACCAGCCCACGGAAAACATGCCCGGCCCGGCACTCTTCATCCCCCTTCCCATCGGGCAGGAACTCCTCGGCTTCCAGAACGACGATGTACAGGGCATCGCCATCCGCACAGAAGACCCGTACAACCTCGACCAGCTCGCCGCCCCCATCCTCCAAAGCCTCCCCGCCCTCCCCGCCGGCAGCGCCTGGGAACTCTCTCCGTGGACCGAAAGCTTCCGCGAATGGTTCCAGCTCATCGCCAACGAACGCACCATGATGAGCTTCGTCCTCTCCTTCATCGCCCTCATCTCCGCCTTCTGCATCATGGCCGTCATGTTCACCGTCTCCATGCAGCGCAGGCGTGAAATCGCCGTCCTCCAGGCGCTCGGCGCCACCCCCTCCAAAATCATGCGCGTCTTCCTGTGGCAGGGCGTCATCATCGGCATCTCCGGTGCCATCCTCGGCATCATCCTCGCCCTCCTCGTCCTCCACTACCGCATCGAAATCCAGGGCTTCCTCGCAGGCATGGGCCTCGACCCCTTCCCCATGCAGGCGCACGGCATCCAGATACCCTGCTCCATCGACCCCGTCGAAATCGCCAAACAAGGCATCTACGCCTTCATCATGGTCACCGTCGCCTCCGTCGTACCCGCCCTCGTCGTCTCCCGGCAGGACCCCTCCAAAGCCCTCCGCGCCAGCTGATGCGGCCGCCTTCCTCCCTCACCTCCAACCTCTCTCCATGAACCAGCCCGTCCTCCTCACGCGGGAACAGCAACGGTTCGTCGAACTCGAACCCGGAGAACAACTCCTCTGGGCCGCCCCGGCACGCCCTCGCATCTTCACCGCCCACAGCATCGCGATCTTCATCGTCGCCGTCTTCTGGTGCGGCACCCTCCTCTTCTTCCTGGGTGCATCTTCCGTCTGGCAGTCGGCATTGGCACAGGGCGACATAAACAGCCTCATCATCACCTCCTTCCTGCTCCCCTTCATCGGCGTAGGATATGTGCTCTTCTGGTTCGCCTTGCAGGAAAGCCGCACCCATAGCGGCGTCTGCGCCGTCACCAGCCACCGCGCACTCCTCATCCGCCGATCGCGCGGAACCGTCATCCTCACCGAATGGAGCGGCGAACACCTCTCCATGCCCGACATCCGCCCTCGCCGAGGTAATAGAGGAGACATCATACTTGGCATCAGGGTATTGCGCAGAAAAAACGGCACCCGCATCATCGCCGACGGCTTCCACGGCATCGACAACCCCGAACAAATCGCCACCCTCCTCAGACAGGCAACGCCAACCGCACCGCCCCCTCCCGCCACTGAACCGCCTCTTCCGGAATGGCCCCGCTCCACCAGTCGCGCCACGCGCCAAAACATCGAAAACCTCCTCTCCCCCGGTGAAACGATCCGCTGGATCGTCCAGCGTAAACCACGCATCTTCAACGATGCAACGGGCTTCTTCTTCATCTTCGGCCTACTCTGGACCGCAGGATTCACGGCTCTCCTTCTCACACCAGCGAACCGGATCGAAGGCGACATGCCGCTCTTCGTCGTCGCACTCTTCTTCCTCATTGGCCCGCTGACCCTCAGCTCGCCCTGGATCTATTGGGCCTATGCCCGCCGGCAATACGACCTCCTTACAGACAGGCGAATCATCCGCTACAACCCCGGATGGCGCTCCCCTTCCATCCAAACACACAGCTACTCCGCCTTTGAAAGCGCTCGCCTGCGCATCCGCCCGGACGGCTCCGGCACCCTCGACCTCGACTACACCATCGCCAAAGCCGGTGGAATGACCAACACCTTCACCATCGACAACATCCCGGACATCCGCAACACCTGCATCCTTGCCCGCCAACTGGCCGCCGCGAACGACAGCCGCACGCCGTCCGGCGAAACATCCTCCTGAACCGAGCCATCTACACCATGGCGCAACAACCCGCCACCACTGCGCCCGTTCCGGACATCCTCCGGCATCACCTCGCCCCGGACGAAACCATCCTCTGGAGCGGCATCTCACGGCCTGCCCGCTTCATCGGCGGCCCTCTCCTTCTCGTCATCTTCGCCACCCTCTTCTGTGCAATCATCGGATGGGTACTCTCCGTGTACATTCAAACCTTCACACACAAACACCCAGAACCTGACAGCGAAACGCTGGGCCTTGTACCCCGCATCATCTTCCTCGGCTTCTTCGTCCCCTTCATCGCCGCAGGCATCGGCATGTACTGCCAGGCCTTTCATAAGCGATATGAAAACGCAGGCCTTTGCGCCGTCACCGACCGCCGGGCGATCCTGATCCGCCGAACGTCCAGCCAAACCACCATAGCCGAATGGAGCGGCCCCGAACTCGTCCGGCACACCATCCGCAAACGCCGCCGCGGTCGGGGAGACATCATCCTCGGCATCCAGGAACACGACGACGGCGACAGAACACAAACCATCAAGCGAGGCTTCTTCCGAACCGACAACCCCGAACTCGCATCATCCTGCCTCCTCCGCGCAGCCGCATACCGCGCCCAACCTCTCCACGGACAACAGCCGGAACCCACGCATCGCCACGGCATATCGGAAGCCGATCGGGAAACCGTCTCCCAACGCCTATACCCCGGAGAAACCCTACTCTGGACCGGCCGCCCCCGCAACCGACTCTCCTTCGTCCGCACCGCGCCCATCACCATCTTCGGCATCGGCTGGGCATCCTTCTCCGGCGGCATCCTCATCCACGTGCTCACAAACTCGGCGTCCATCCCCGGTCTTGCCTTCGTCATCCTGTTCTTTCTTGTCGGCTTGGGCTTTATGTCCGCTCCGTGGATACGCCGCGCCCGGATGCGCCGCATCGCCTATGCACTTACCACGGCACGCATCCTCACCATCCAACTCGGCAAACGAAAAACAAAAACCATCGAGTGGAACTACACCACCCTCCAAAGCACCCTCCTCCAACTCCTCCCGGACGGAAGCGGCACCATCCGCTTCGCCTACACCGACCAGGGAGACCACACCTCTGCCGCCGAACACCGATTCGAAAACATCCCGCACGCCCGCGAAACTCTCGACCTCGCCCACCGCATCCATCAAAACTCAGGCAGCCGCACAACCTGATCTGCATAAAATTTCATTAAAACGGGCGAAAATTCGGACGCATCCCCACTTCACGCGTTATTACAAACAACACCGAATCCATCCGCCATCATGTTTACCCTTCGCTTCATCTCCTGCATCACCGCCCTGTGCATCATCAACGCCTGCACGCCTGCCGACACACCCAACCCCGAACCCAACCTGCCCCACCCGAACAGCGGCCCCGCCTACACAGCCTCCGGCCACGCCCCCCAGCACGGCCTCGACCTCTTCCTCCACGTCGCCCGGCAAAAACAGAAAAACATCTGCCTCTCTCCCTACTCCGCCCATACCGCCCTCGCCCTTGTACGCCCCGGCGCACGCGGCGAAACCCTCCGGCAAATCGACCGCACCATCGGCCCCGTCGAAACCCTCGCCGCTCAGGCCCGCACCACATCCCTCCCCCTTGAACTGGCCAACCTCGCCTGCATCGAACAAACCCTGCCCCTCAAACCGGAATACAAACAGGCGCTCCCTTCCGGCAGCTACCTCTCGGCCGACTTCATCAACCACCCCGACCTCGAACGCACAACCATCAACCGATGGACAGCCGACCGCACCCACGGACGCATCCTAAACATCATCCCTCCGAACGTCATCACGCCGCTCACCAGAATGGCGCTCATCAACGCCATCTACACCAAAGCCGAATGGGAACACCCCTTCAACCCCGCAAAAACCGCAGACAAACCCTTCCACCTCGAAAACGGCCAAACAACCTCCTGCCCCACCCTGCAACACACAGCACACTACCGCCACATCGACAGCCGCATGGGCGAGGCCATCGCCATCCCCTTCAAAAAACGGCAGGACAAACAGGAAACCTGCCTCATCGCCATCCTCCCGAAAAAAGGCACTACCCTCAGCCAGCACCTCTCCACCCTCACCCCCGCCGACATTCGAACCATCCGTCAACAACTCGCAACCGCCACACCCCGGAAAACCCTCCTTGAAATCCCCAAATTCCAAACGGAAACCTCAACCGACCTCACCGCCGCATTCGCAAAAACAGGAATACCCGATGCATGCGACCGCAACAAAGCGAACCTCTCCGGCATCACCGACAGCCGGCCGCCACTCCACATCGCCAAAATACTCCAGAAAACCTACTTTGAAATGAATGAAAAAGGCATCGAAGCCGCCGCAGCCACAGCCCTGATCGCAGAAAAAAGCCTCATCCCATCCGCCGTTCGATTCGACAGCCCCTTCATCTGGATCATCGCCGACCTCGACCCCGAAACCACCCCCTACTTCATCGGCACACTCTACACCCCCGCCCGCTAATCGCAACATCTCTTCGCCTCATGCATCCCCTCCTTCACCGCACCCTATCCATCCTGACGGCAACCTGCCTCGCCGCCTGCACGACAACCGAACCGCCATCCACACAACCCCTGCTCCCCGATCCCGCCCAAAGCCCCGCCTGCACTGCCGACGCCCAGCCAACACCCCTCGGGTTCGACCTCTTTCTCCGCCTTGCCGGCGAACAGCCGGACAACCTCTGCTTCTCTCCCTATGCCGCACACGCGGCCATAGCCCTTGCCCGGCCCGGCGCGCGCGGTGAAACCCTCCGCCAAATCGACCGCACCATCGGCAGCATCGGCAACCTCGCCGCCCAAACACGCACCACATCCCTTCCCCTCGAAATCGCCAACCTCATCTGCATCGAAAAGACACTGGAACCGGCCCCCTCCTACAAACAGGCCCTGCCTGCCGCAAGCTATCTGGAAGCCGACTTCATCGACAGCCCTGACCGTGAAAGCACCGCCATCAACAAATGGGTCACCCGGCGCACGCACGGCCACATCGGCAGCCTCCTGCCGCCGAACAGCATCACGCCGCTCACCAGAATGGCGCTCGTCAACGCCATCTACACCAAAGCGGAATGGGCACATCCATTCGACAAAACGGACACATGGAACCAGACTTTCCATCCCGAACAAGGCTCTCCCTTCCCCTGCCCCACCCTGCACGACACACACAGCTACCGGTACCTGTCCCTGCCCGATTGCGAAGCCATCGCCATCCCATTCCAGCACCGGCAGGACAAACAACCGTCCTGCCTCATCGCCATCCTCCCGGCCAAAGGCATACCCATCCGCCAATACCTCGCCACACTCACCCCGGCTGCCCTGCAAAACATCCGCACATCGCTCGCAACCGTGCAGCCGGACATCGTCAAACTCGACATCCCCAAATTCAAACTCGAATCCTCCTCCGACCTCTCCGCAGCGCTGGCTTCCACTGGAATGCCCGATGCCTTCGACCCCGTAAAAGCCGACTTCTCCGGCATGATAGCTACCGCCACCCCTCTCGCCATAGAACAGATCCTGCAAAAATGCTCCTTTGAAATGAGTGAAGAGGGAGTCACGGCAACGGCATCCACCGCATTCTCCATGGCCTATCAATGCGCTCCTGCCCCGGAGCCGAAACATCCGCCCCACTTCAAGGCCGACCGCCCCTTCATCTGGATCATCGCCGACCTCGACCCCGAAACCACTCCCTACTTCATCGGCACGCTCTGCACGCCGGACACCGCCAATTAACCGACCTCAGTAACCGGATCAACATGAAACATCGCCACTCATTCACCGCCACTCTGCTGGCAACCCTCTGCATCGCCTCCTGCGCCACGGATCAAAAACCATCCGAAAAAGCCGCGCAATCGCCGCCACCGCTCCCCCAACTCCCCAACCCGGAAAACGGCCCGGCCTACACGGCAGCCGCCCACAAACCCCAATACGGCCTCGACCTCTTCCTCCATCTCGCCAAACAGGAACGGCAGAACCTCTGCCTCTCCCCCTGCTCCGCCTCCATGGCTCTCGCCCTTGTACGCCCCGGAGCGAGAGGCGAAACCCTCCGACAAATCGACCGCACCATCGGCTCCATCAACCAACTCAATCAACAGACGCACAACACCTCGCTACCCCTTGAAATAGCCAACCGCGCCTACACATCCAGCCACATCTCCCTGAAGCCTGAATACAAAGCCGGCCTGCCCAAAGGCAGCGTCACCCCAATCAACTTCGCCGCCAACCCCGCCCAGGCCAGCACCGACATCAACCAATGGGTCTCCGACCAAACGAAAGGCCGCATCACCCAACTCCTCACCCCTCAGGACATCACACCCCTGACCAGCCTCATCCTCATCAACACCGTCTACACCCAGGCAAAATGGCAACACCCCTTCCTGCCGGAAAACACGATCGAACAGGATTTCCGCCTCGAAACGGGCCGCACCGTCCCCTGCTCCATGATGAATGACACCTACGATGTCCGCTACATCGCCCGCCCCGACTGCGAAATCGTCGCCATTCCCTTCCAGCAGCATCTGGACAAAAAAGAGGCATGCATGATCGCCATCCTCCCGAAAAAAGGCATCTCCATCGGCAAATACCTCTCCTCACTCACCCCGGCCGCCCTGCAAAACATCCGCTCATCGCTCGCCAAAGAACATCCGCAAACCGTACAGATCGACATCCCCAAATTCAAAACCGCGTACGACAGCGACCTCGCCGACGGCCTCGCAGCCACGGGCATGCCTCATGCATTCAACCCTGCCAAGGCCGACTTCTCCGGCATCTCCGGCACACCGCTCTGCATCGCCTTCGTCAAACAAAACACATGGTTTGAAATGAAGGAAGAAGGAGTCGAAGCCGCCGCCGCCACAGCCCTCGGCATGGATGCATACTACATAGGAGAACCTGTGACCCCCAAACTTCCACCCCACTTCAAGGCCGACCGCCCCTTCATCTGGATCATCGCCGACCTCGACCCCGAAACCACCCCCTACTTCATCGGCATCCTGCGCGACCCCACCTCCTGACGCACGCGCTGCAACCTTGACAACACAACCGCCAGTTGCGACAATCGCACAACTGGCGGCCACTCGCCGCAGCCTGCCGCCGGACTGCCGGACGCGCCCAACCTCCCGGCAATCAAGACGCGACACAAACACCATGGAAATCTACTGGATCGAAAACAAGCAGCGCAAAGGCCCCATCTCCGTAGCCGAAATCATCTCCCTTCTCGAAGCCGGAGACATCACACCGGAAACCAAAGGCTGGCACAAAGGCTGTTCCAAATGGCTGCCCATGCACGAACTGCCGGCCCTCTCCAGCTACTTCCACCCCCTCGAACCGTCGGAAGAATATCCGGAACTCCCTCCCATCCCGCATGACCTCCCGGCGGATGCCCAGCCCCCCGTCGCCGCCATCGACAAAACCACCCGCATCTTTGCCGTACCGGCACCTGTCCTCCGCCTCTGGGCCCGCGTACTGGACCTCCTGATCTACGCCGTCATCGCGCTCTCCATTCTGCGCCTCTGCAGCGTCGGCTTCCACCAAACCTTCGTCTCACCCATCGCATGGGCTCCCATGTTCCTCATTGAAGCATGGCTCATCTCCCGCTGGAGCACCACGCCCGGCAAATGGTTGCTCGGCATACGCGTCGTCACCTTTGAAGAGAAAAAACTCGGCCTTGGCACCTCCCTCACGCGCAGCATACAGGTATACATCTTCGGCATGGGGCTTGTCCTCACCATCTTCACCCCCATCATGATGCTCCTCTCGTGGTGGTCCCTCCGCAAACGAGGCATCACCATGTGGGATCAAAGGCTGCAAACCCTCCCCCTCGTCACGCCTCCCGCCCGGATGGAACGCATCCTCATCGCCGCCGTACTCATCTTCATCCTCATGGAAGCCATCGGATGGCTCTTCATGCCGTGGATGCCCGACTTCATGGCTCACATCGAAAGCATGAAAGGGCAGCTCGGGCAAACATTCGGTTCATAGCAGCGCCTCCTCGCTTCCGCATTCGTCCCAACTGGGCAGCCACACTCCGGGCTTCGCCATCGCGGCGGCAATCTCGTCGCGCACCCTCCGATACACCGCGAGCACCTCTTCCTCGACCGCAATCCCTCGCGACAAAGCGGGCGGATCGTCGAACGGCAGATGCACATGCCTCCGGGCCGGCAAATACGGGCAATTCTCCGCAGCGTGGCCGCATACCGTCACCACAGCATCCCATTCCACGGCAGGCAGCTCCTCCACCGTCTTGGAAAAATGCCCCTCCATCCCGAAACCGGCCTCCTTCATCACGCGCAGCATGAAAGGATTTAGCCCGTGCTTCTCGATCCCGGCGGAAAACACCTCCACCTCTTCGGAAAACGCCCGTCTGGCGAAAGCCTCGGCCATCTGGCTCCGGCACGAATTGCCTGTACAAAGAATCAGTATATATATCATCACATCAGAAAATTGAAAAGATAGCCCGAAAACACGATGAGCAAAGACACCGTCGCGAAAAAAATCCCGATCAGCTTCCACGTCATCACCTTCTTCAGCAAAATCGCCTCCGGCAGAGAAAGCCCCACCGTCGCCATCATGAACGCCAAAGCCGTACCGATCGGAATCCCCTTCGCCACGAACACCTGAATCACAGGCACGATACCCGCAGCATTCGCATACATCGGCACCCCGCACAACACGGCGGCAGGCACACCCCACCAGCTCTCCGCACCCAGATACTGCTCGAAAAAGCCCTCCGGCACATAACCGTGAATCCCCGCACCCACCGCAATCCCGATCACCACATACAGCACAACACCCTTCACGATACCCCATGCATCGGAAGCAATCTCGGGCAAACGATCCTTGAACGGCACATGCTTCTTCTCCCATGCGGCGCTCTCCCGTTCGGACTGGCTCAATAAATCCTTCACCCATGGAGACAGAAACCTCTCCAGCCTGAACCTCTGCAAAACCGCACCTCCCACCATCCCCAGCACCACGCCCGACACCGCGTAAATCGCCGTCACCTCCCAACCGAAAACGCCGAGAAACATCGCAATGGCCACCTCATTCACCAGAGGCGACGTAATCAGAAAGGCAAACGTCACGCCAAGGGGAATCCCACCCTTCACAAACCCGATAAACAGCGGAATCGACGAACAGGAACAAAAAGGCGTCACCGCCCCGAACAAAGCCGCAAAAAAATACTGCAACCCGTACAACTTGCGCGTCGTCAGAAACACGCGAATGCGATCCACCGGGAAATACGCATTCACCACACCCATCACAAGGCTGATCGCGTACAACAGGAAAAGAATCTTCACCGTATCGTACACGAAAAAATTCACCGCTTCCCCAAGCCTCGTGCCCGGCGAAAACTCCAGAACCGAAAAAACCAGCCAATCTGCAAAATCCTGAATCATAAAACAAACTAAAACTAAACAAGCAAAATACGGCTGAACAGCCAATACACACCGAGACCGAGGAAAAACCACCCCGTCGCCGCCTTCATCACCTGCTGAATCTTCGGCATATGCCGCATCACGGCAGCAGCCCTTCGCGCACTGAACACGAACAGCAGGGAAAACACGACCACAGGCAGAGCCGTACCCACCCCGAACAGGGAAATACCGAGCCATGCCCCCTCACTCCCGGCCTGTGCCGCCCAAGGCACGGCCGTTCCGAAAAACAGAGCGGCGGAAGGCGGACACATCGCCAGCGCAAACAGAAAGCCGAGAACCAGCGCACCAAAAGCCCCCGTCCGCCTCACCATCCTGCGGGCCGTTTCCCCATCCGGCTTCTTCCCGAACGAAAAAAACGGCACAAACCCCAGAATCACCAGCCCCGCCGCCATCATCACAGGGCCGAGATACACAGGAAGCTCCTCCTGCATCCAGAACGAAAGCATCGGCGCGGAAGCCAGCCCCTGGCTCACAAGCAAACCTGCCAGCACATAGGCAAGCACGCGCCCAAGCGTATAACAGGCCGACGCGATCAGCGACATCCTCCGCGAAGCCATATCCTGCGAGATAAAGCCAAGGGCGGCCACATTCGTCGCCAGCGGACACGGAGACACCGCCGCCGCCACTCCGACACCCAGCAAAGACAACAACTGCCAGTCCATACCCTTGAACCTCTCCCGTTCGAAAAAAACCCTATTTCACCCCGTCCACCTGCTTCCGAACCTCCTGAACCACATACTCCTTGAATGCGGCTTCATCACCGTTCAAATCCCAAATACGCTCAAGATTCTTCCAATCGGCCTCCTTGCCCTGCTTCCTGTTGCTCACGATCAAAGACTTCGTCGTCATCCCGTAATGGCGCACCGTCTCCGCATCCGCCGGAATCGAGCGGAAAACAAGACGCCCATCCTTCAGGGCATCGGCAAAACTCCCTTCCAGCGCCTCCTTGATCCACCCCTCCATCTTCACGCAGGTAGGACAACGCGCCCCATACTGGTAATACACCGCCTCTACCCCCTCCTGCATCACGGGCACTGCAACGGTATCAGCCCCGGCAGACTCCTTGCCGCTCCTGTTCACCAGCTTCACGACAGCCAGAAGAACCAGCACGGCCGCTATCCAGACAACAGCCTTCTTCCACCCGCCGCAGCCCGGCTTGCCTCCGCCACAGCATCCACCCTCTCCGCAACCGCATCCACCCGCAGATTCGGCCGGCTCCTTCCTGTCGCAACCGCCGCTGCAGGCACAACCGCCGGAAGACTCGGCCTTCTCCTCCCGGCTGCCGCAGCACCCGCCCTGCTGGCAAGCGCCATCGGCCTCCTGCAGCAAACCCTTCACAGCCTCCACAGAAGGCACCTTGCCGGAAAGCAGCACCTTGCCGTTCATCACCAGTGCAGGAGTCACCAAAACTCCGGCGGAGGCAAACAGCATCGGATCGGTCACCTTCTTCACCGGCACATCCCATTGAAGCTCCTGCACGGCCTGCTTCGTCACCTCCGCCAGCGATGCGCATTTCGCGCATCCCGGCCCATATACCTGAATTGTATTCATATGATTATTGATTGATATTTTGATAAATCTAAAATTGTTTGGATCTAAAAATCGTCTTTGCCTCCACTATCCCTGCTTCACCTGCGCGCAATCGAACCCTTCAGGCACGAAAAAACATTCTCCAGGCAGGGACAGGCCAAAGCATAATACACATTCTTCCCTCGTTGCTCGCACACGACCACTCCATGCTGCTTCAGCACATTCAAATGGCTCGAAATCGTCGACATATCCCTGCCCGAACCGCTCTGCAGCTCGCACACGCACCGCTCCCCATCCATCAGCATCTCCACCATCATCAGGCGCACGGGATGACCCAGCGCCTTGAACACGCCGGCCAACGCTTCAACCTCCCTGACTGTGGAAGAACAAACAGCCTCTGAACAAGAACATTCGGACATATGCAACGGATTTATTATTTTGAAAAACGTCAAAATGTAAAACCGTAAAACTGTCATACGCATCCCTCCATACTCCCCATCCCGTTCACCTGCCCCCGCAAGCATCACGCACCGCTCACTTTAGCCTTGAAATTCCATCCTGCTGCGGCATACTGGGCGAGTCATGGCAGACATACATCCTTCGGCAGTCATCCATCCCACCGCAAAACTGGCAGACGACGTCCAAATCGGCCCCTTCTGCGTCGTCGGCCCCAACGTCACCCTCGGCCCGGGATGCATCCTCCACAGCCATGTCGTCTTGGAAGGCCCCTCCACCTTCGGCAAAGGCAACATCTTCTACCCCTTCGCCGTCATCGGCCTCCGCTCCCAGGACCTCAAATACAGCGGAGAACCCACCTGGCTCGTCGTCGGAGACAACAACACCTTCCGCGAAAACTGCAACATCAACCGCGCCACCAGCCCGGGAGACAAAACCGTCATCGGCAGCAACAACCTCTTCCTCATCAACTCCCACATCGGCCACGACTGCATCGTCGGCGACCACGTCATCCTCTCCGGCTTCGCCGCTGCGGCAGGCCATGTCCAGATAGGCGACTACGCCATCCTCTCCGGATGCGCCGCCATCCACCAGTTCGTCCGCATCGGAGAACACTCCCTCGTCGGCGGCGTTGCACGCGTCCCGCAGGACGTCCCGCCCTTCACCATCGTCGAAGGTCACCCCGCAACCGTCCGGGCCATCAACACCATCGGCCTCTCCCGCCGGGGCTTCGCAGAAGACGACATCAAAGCGCTCAAACAGTGCTACAAAAAAATCTTCCTCAAAGGCTCCGCCCACCTCAGCGAAGCCATCGCCACACTCAAGGCCGACCCCAAATACGGAACCAACCCCTGCCTCCTCCGCATGGTACAATTCCTGGAAACATCCGAACGCGGATTCTGCCACTGACGGGCCATGAACCACATCGTCTTCGACCTCGACGGCACCCTCGTCGACTCCCTGCCCGGCATCGCCCTCGCCTTGAACCGCGCGCTTGAATCCCTCGAAAAACCCGCCCATACCACCCGGCACATCCGCACCCTCGTCGGTCGCGGAGCGCGGCGGCTCTGCGCCGATGCCCTTCCGGCAGACGAACAAAACCTCCCAGCCTCCATCGACGCCCTCCTGCAAGCCTTCATGCGCGAATACCCGCACACATGGCAGCAAGGCACCGTCCCCTACGAAGGCATACCCGCCATGCTGGAACGCCTCGCCGCCGAAGGAAACCGTCTCGCCGTCCTCTCCAACAAACCGCACATCGTCACCGCCCCCCTCGTCAAACACCTCTTCCCTGCCATCCCCTTCGCACCCGTCATGGGCTACACGCCCCAATACCCGCGCAAACCCGACCCCTCATCCCTGCTGCACATCGCCGCCACTTGGAAAACGGCACCTTCCGCAATCACCATGGTCGGCGACTCCCTGCACGATGCACACACGGCCCAAAACGCCGGCACGGCTCTCACCCTCGTCTCCTGGGGCTATGCCCTCACCGACGACCTGTTGACTACAGGAGCTCCTCTCTGCACCACCATCGCAGAACTGGAACGCAGCCTCCGCGCCGGAACTGGAATTTGGAGTTGACAGGAAGGGGCCTGCCATGCTAACTAGATAGCGGCTCTTTCGTCTCCCGATCCATTTGACAAACAATCCATCAACTAACATGTTCAAGACTCTCGCCACCACCCTCTGCCTCGCGCTCACCGCCGCCCTCTACACCTCCTGCGGCAGCGACTCCAACAACGCCACCGTACCCACCACCGACGCCCCGCAGGCCCCGAACCCGCTCGTCCCCATGGCCTACACCACCATGGACTTCAACAGCGACGGCCAAACCGTCTACACCTTCACGACGAACGGATACGTCACCTTCGGCAAAGCTGCCGGCAGCAACGACGGCTCGTACACCTACACTCCCGTCGTCCACAAAGTCGGCGAACCCGGCACAGCCACCCTCGTCATCCGCAGCCGCTTCATCACGAACGACCCGGACAACGAAGCCACCGAAGCGGAAGTCCGCACCTACGAACTCACCTTCACCAAGGAAGACAAAACCGCAAGAGTCTGGACAGCCCAAGGCACCATGACCAGCAACCTCAAACCCGGAGAAACCGTCAGCTACCCCAACATCACCATCACGCAGGAAGCCTCCTACAAATAACCGGCCCTTCCCGCCACTCCATTTTCAGGGCCGCTCCGCATGTCGGAACGGCCCGTTCTCATCTACCCCTCCCCCACCCACCCGATCCCGTGATCATCCTCTTTACTCCGATCTGCTTCTGGATCAACTCCATCCTCCTCGGCATCCTATTCTATGTGAACAGCATCCTCTCATCAGAAGCGCCCCCCGAACCGGAAATCGCCATCTTCGGCTTCATCCTCTCCTTGCTTGCCCTGCTGCTGGCCTACATCCTGAAAGCCTTGAAGAAACCTCTCTTCAGAATCACCGCCACCATCGCCCTGCCGGCCGCATACGGTTGGACCGAAGGATGGGAACAGGCGCTCGCCCTCCTCTTTCTCCTTGCCGTCGCGTGGCTCTACCTCGCCGAATTCGCCTTCATCGCCCGCCGCCTGAAAACCGGCAACGAACCGCCCGCCGACAAGCAGGCATAGCGACACCCCCGCTTACCGCAGAGAAAACCGTCACTTGGGCGCCTGATCCTTGTAATCCGTCGCATTCTCCACCTTGATAATATCCGGAGAAAAAGCTTTTTGCGAAAAAATGCGCTTCAACTCCTCGGGCGAACACCTGAACTCCGGCCGAAAATCCTCCGAATCGGCATAACAAATCAGAGCAGCACGGAACTGCCTCCCCTCCGGCTTATCAAGAAGAGCCGCCGGATCGGCCATGCAAACCAGCAGCCTGCCCTTCCCCACGGACAATTCAAACACGAGCCCCAGCCTGTGATTGCGCTCCACATTATCCACCATCCGGATCACCGGACGCAAACCTTCCGGAGCAGCATCGAGAATAAAAGGCCGCGAATTGTTGACAATACTCCACCATTGCCAATCCGTATGCCCCTCCGTCGGAAACTCCTTGAACAACGAATGCTCCGGATCCATCAGCAAAGACAGCGTACCGGGAGAAACGGGCTTGTTCATCCCCTCCGAAATACCCTTGAACATCGCGAAATTCCAATAATCGGGCGTAGCCATACCGCCGACGGACATATCGGCCACATCCCGGTGATCCGGGAACCACAACACGGCCGTGCCCTCGCTCAACCGCTTCAACATCGCATCGTCCATTCGGGTAGCCACCTCGCAACTCACCGGCTTCACCTCCTCCTTCCGCTCGGGGTAAACCCACAAATGATACCTGTTTTCGCGCGATTCACCCTCAAGCCTGAGAGTAAGCGTCAGCATGGAAGGCCTGTCGATCCCGTCCAGAGGAACCGCCACATGTGAAAGCGGGCTCAACTCTCCCTGGCCGGCACGCACCTCGGCACGGCCTTCCTTCACCACCTTGCCACTCGCATCCGCAAGCTTCCAGAGCAAAGAGGAATGCAAGGCATCCGCCCCGTAATTGGCCACCTGCACATCAAACGCCAAATCTTCGGCATTCGTCCACGTAAACTTATCGAACAAAGCCAGCGGAACGACCGCATGGCAAAACCCGGAAAACTCCTCGCCCTCCATAATCCCCTTGCTATCCATGAATGCATCCAGCAAACCCACCAGCGCCGAACCCTGACCGGGGAAATCCTGCAAATCCAGCATTTGGAACCCGCCGAACCCCGGCGTCCTGATTGCCAGCTCAATATCCGCCTTGTAGCACTGCGCGGCCCATTCACCCGACGCCCGGTGGAACGCCTCCACCAAATCCCCCATCTTCGCTTTCTCAAGGCGCTCCTTGAACACCTGCAAATTCCACGGACGAAGCACACCTTTATACTTCTCCATCTCCCGATAATCCGGATAAACCTGGAACTGCCCCGTCTCATGCCCGATCACGGGAACGGGGCATCCGGCAAGAGCCTTCTCGTAAGTAATCCTCGTCGAAGGATACACCCCGTTCAGAATACCGCCATGCTCGGCATCGGCAAAAGAAAAAGACGACCGCACATGATTCTCGAAATTTCGATTCTCATCCCTTCCGATTCGGCAGGTCGTCAGAAAATCCTCCCCCTTCTGGTACCCGTCGCGGCCCAGATTATTATTGGACCCGAAAGAATACAGAACATCGGCATTCAAACCTCTGTAACCGTCGATAATGGCGCGCATTGCCTCGCCGGAGCCTCCCAGCTCATTACCGAGAGCAAACATCACGAACGAAGGATGGGAAGAATAGGCTTCGATCAAAGCCGCGCCCTCGCGCCGGTAAAAATCCATCAACTCCTTATTGGAACCGTCCACGCCGCCCCAATAGGGAATCTCCGGTTGAAGATACATCCCCAGCTCGTCCGCCGCCTCAAAAGCCGCCTTCGGAGGAGTCCACGAATGGAACCGCACATAATTGATGCCATACGACGACAACTTCCTCAAATACTTCAACCATGCCTCCTTATCCATCGGCGCATACCCCGTCAACGGGAAAACACAGGCATCGTGCTTGCCCCGGAGAAACGTCTTCTTCCCGTTGATGCAGAAATGTGTGCCGGACGTGGAAAACCTCCTCATACCGAACGCCGTCTTATTCTCATCCGACTCGCCTCCGGCCTCCAGCCGGCACGACATCACATAAAGAGCGGGTGAAAACTCGCTCCAGAGCAGAGAATCTTTCCCCATCGGATACTCCAGAACCACCTCATTGAGCCCCGGTTTCAAAGCCAAATCGCGAGACATCCCCGCCGGGCGGCTGGCCTCCGCAGAACCGGGCACCGCCTGCAGCTCGATCCGGGCCGGACGCGCCTCCCCGTAATTCCTCAGCCTCAACCGCACACGCACCGCATCGTCCTCCGGACGAGGAAAAACCATGGCAGATTCAACCAGAGCGGAAGGACGGGCTTCCAGAAAAATCTCGCCGAGTATCCCGTTCCAGTTCGTCTGTGTATGCTCGACCAAAGCATGGGAATTGCCCACGCCGCCGGGATAGTGGCTCTTCCTGTTATCGACAACAACCGTAATCGTATGCACCCCGGGGGTCAAAAACCCCGTCAGATCGTAACGATGCGGAGTTTGCAGCAAATTGCATGTCCCTGCCTCATGCCCGTCAACAAAAACGCTCGTATACTTCGTCCTTTCCAGATGAAGGAAAACCCTCTTATCCTTGAAAGACTCCGGAATCAGAACCTCCTTCCTGTACCGGGCTTCTCCCTCAAACGTCACAAGGCGGGACAAATGCTTCGTCTCGCTGCGATTCGTATTGGCGTTCCCCTTGCCCCATTCATCCATGGTACCCGGTAAAACAACCGTATCCTCCTTCTTGTCCGGAGTGAAAGAAAGCTGCCAATCTCCCGAAAGAGGCAGAACCTCACGGCTCCATCCCGGAACGGCAAACAGGAGGAAAAACGCCAACACCCACCACACCGCCGAACGGCCGGAAAGCACAAACGAAAAACGGAAAAAAACCGAACCCTTGCCTTGCATACAGACAAGGATACGCAACATACTCCCTCAAACTTTCACCACCTCGCTGCCACCACCCGGCTCATCTCGCAGCCCTGCAACAAACTACCTCCCGAGCCACCCTGCGGCAGCCTCCGCACAGCGGCGGCCATCCAGCGCGGCGGACACGATACCGCCCGCATAGCCCGCACCCTCCCCGCAGGGGAACAACCCCTCCAGCTCCGGATGCTGCAACGACTCCGCATCGCGGGGAATACGCACCGGAGAACTCGTCCGCGTCTCGCAACCGATCAGCAGCGCATCCTCCCCGGCAAAACCTCGCAGCTTCCCGTTGAAAAACTTCAGCCCCTCCCGCATCCGCCATGCCACCTCCTGCGGAAGCAAAGCATTCAAATCCCAACGCGAAAGCCCCGGATGGTAACTCGTCTCCGGCAGAGAACCGCTCACCCGCCCCGCCAGAAAATCCGCCACCCGCTGGGCGGGAGCCTTCTGCAAACCGCCTCCCGCCTGCGAAGTCGCCACCTCCAAAGCCTTCTGATACGCAATACCCGACAGCACACCATACTCGGCAGCGAACGCATCCGTATCCTCCGGCTCCACCGTCACCACGAACCCCGAATTCGCAAACGGCGAATTCCGCCTCGACAGCGACATCCCATTCACCACCACCTCGTCATTCTCCGTCGCCGCAGGCACGATAAACCCGCCCGGGCACATGCAGAACGAATGCACCCCGCGCTCTGCGATCTTCGTCGCCAGCGCATACCGCGCCGCAGGCAGCAGCTCCGGCCTCGCCTCGCCGGGGCGCAAATGATACTGCGCCGCATCGATCAACGCCTGCGGATGCTCGATACGCACCCCCACGGCAAACGGCTTCCGCTCCAGCCTCAACCCCTCCTCATGGAACAACCGGTACACATCGCGCGCACTATGCCCCGTCGCCAGAACCACAGCATCGCCCTCCCACACGCGCCCATCGCTCGACACCACCCCGCACAACCGCTTCCCGTCCGCAGACCGAAGCAGCCCCGAAACCCGCGTCGAAAAATGCACCTCGCCGCCAGCCTTCAAAATCGACTCGCGCATCGCCTTCACCACATTCGGCAGCAAATTCGAACCGATATGCGGATGAGCATCCACCAGAATATCCTTCGGCGCGCCATGCGCCACGAAAACCTCATACACCTGCTGCACCGGGCCGCGCTTCGTCGCCCGAGTATACAGCTTCCCGTCCGAAAACGTCCCTGCTCCGCCCTCGCCGAAACAATAATTGGAATCCTCCATCACGCGCCCCTCCCGCATCAGCGGAGCCAAATCGAACCGCCGGGAAGAAACATCCTTCCCGCGCTCCAGCACCACAGGCTTCAACCCCAGCTCCAGACACCGCAACGCCGCAAACAAACCACCCGGTCCCGACCCCACAATCACCACCCTCTTCGCCTCGCCTGCCACTGGAGCATAGGCGCACTGCGGCAACTCCTCCGGTGGCAAAACCTCATCCACCGCCACCTCCAGCCGCAGCAACTCGCAAATCGGCTTCCGGCGCGCATCAATCGACCTCTTCACCAGCCGCACCCCACCGATCCGCGTCGGCGAAACACCCAGCTTCCCCGCCGCAGCCTTCAGCCAGGCGCTCTCCTTCACCGCCTTCCGCAAAGGCAGCAGCACATCCACCACCTCAATCATCCCTGCACCTCCCACACTCCACTAACGACCGGCTGCTGCTGCGTCACGCAATGAATCGCGCCGCCCTCGATCACAAAACGGCGGGCATCCAGCCCCACCACCTGCTTCCCGGGAAAACACTCGCGCAAAATCCCCAGCGCTCGGTCATCATTCCGCTCCTGGCAGAACACCGGCACCAGCACCGCATCATTCACAATCAGGAAATTCGCATAACTCGCGGGCAACTGCTCCAGCCGCCAATCCTCCGCCACCAGCGGATCAGGCATCGGCAAAGGCACCACCTCCACCCGGGAACCGGACACCGTCCGCAGCCCCTGCAGCCTCTCATTATTCTCTGCCAGACTGCGGTAATGCGGAGAATGCACATCCGGCTCCACAATCGACACCACCGCATCCTCCTTCACAAACCGCACCATATCATCGATATGCCCGTCCGTATCGTCCCCCTCGATCCCCTGCCCCAGCCAGAACACCTCCTTCGTACCCAGCATCCGGCCAAGCTCCGCCTCCACATCTGCCTTACTCCACTCCGGATTACGGTTCGCATTCAGCAACACCGCCTCCGTCGTCAGCAACAGCCCCGCGCCATTCCCCTCAATCGCACCGCCCTCCAGAAACAGCCTCGACGAAGACCTCGGCAGCGCGAGCGACTCCGCCACCCTCTCCGGCACCTCGTTATCCAAATCCCACGGCGCGAACTTCCCGCCCCATGCATTGAACTGCCAATCCGTCACCTGCAAACCGCCATCCCTCCGCCGCACGAAAATAGGCCCGTGATCGCGGCACCACACATCATTCGTCGCATGATCGAACAAAGAAAACCTCTCCACCCCACGCTCCTGCAACACACGGCGAACCCCCGCATGCAACCCTGCCGCCGCATTGATCCGCACCTCCGCCTGCCCGGCAATCGCCGCCGCAAGCCCCGCATAAATCCCCTGCAACTCGGCCAAACCGCCCTGCCACAAATCCTCCCGGTGCGGCCATGAAATCCACACCGCCTCCAAAGCCTCCCACTCGGCAGGCCACCTCACATCGGAACCGAACAACGCCTCTGACATAAACTCGAACAAATCAAAACTCCACCCTCAACCCTGCGCCCGGCAGCCGTCCTGCTCCTCCGGACAATAAGGCTCATCCAGAATCTTCTCCATCGACGGCAACCCGGCAAACTCGTCCTGGGAATCCCCCTTCTGCTTCCCGAAAATACCCACCTCAATCAAATTATACACCAGACAACCCACATCCTCCGAACTCCGCACCCCCCACGACTGCAACACCAGCTTCGCCAGCGGCCCGTACTCCTCCAGAGCATGGGCGCAGCAGCCGATATACAACTCCTCGGCGGACAAATGCTTATTGCTCCGACTGCAGGCATAACGCTCCGTCGCCACATCCATCGCCTTCCGAAGAAAATCGTAGGCATCCGCCTTGAAACGGGGATCCTTGCGGCAGGCCAGCTCCACGCCGTCTTCAAAACAATTCGCAAACTCCATGCCGGAACAATACCACCAAAACAACCGCTGCACAAGAACGCATCGCGTCCGAAAACAACTTGCCCGCAACAACGGGCACAACACACGCAACCCCTTGCCGACAGCCGCCGAAAACCACTTTAGTATTGCAAAATCCGCACCGCATGATATGCTATCGCTCTCCCGCGCCTGCACGGCAAGACCCACCAGCACATGAGCTTTCCTTTCTTCACCAAGGCACGCAGCCAAAAACAACAGCTTGACCTCATCCGAGACGAACTCAGGCTCGTGCAAAAACAAATCGCTGCACAGGTCACCAGCTTCGAACCGCATGTGCAGGACTACATGGCCCAGATCTGCAAAGCGCAGGGCAAACTCATCCGCCCCGGCCTCGTCCTCCTCACCGCAGGTGCCACCGGCGGCATCAAACCCGAGCACATCACCTTCGCCGCCATGCTCGAACTCGTCCACATGGCCACCCTCGTCCATGACGACGTCCTCGACCATGCCGACACCCGGCGCGACAAACCCACACCCAACGCCCTCTGGGGCAACGAACTCGCCGTCCTCCTCGGCGACGTCATGCTCTCCCACGCCATGGTCATGGGCACCGAACTCGGCGACACCGAATTCTGCCGCATGATCGCCCAAATCGTCCGCGACGTCTGCCAGGGCGAAGTCGAACAATCCTCCCGCCTCTTCGACCTCGACATGACCCGGGCGGACTACTACGAACTCATCCGCAAAAAAACAGCCTCCCTCTTCGCAGCCGCCATGAAAGGCGCCGCGTGGATCTCCGGCATGCCTGCGGACATCGTCGACGAACTCAACCGCATGGGCACCCTCCTCGGCATCGCCTACCAAATCTACGACGACTGCCTCGACATGGTCGGCAACGAACACAGCGCGGGCAAAACCCTCCACACCGACGCCGAAAAAGGCAAACTCACCCTCCCCGTCTACTTCCTCCTCGAATCCAGCAGCGACGACATCGCCGCCGAAGTACACGACGCCATCGCCCGCCGCGAAGGCATCGACTACGAACGCATCTCCCGCACCAACGCCTTTCAGGAAGCCATCTCCCGCTCCGTCGACGAAGGCCTCGCCCAAACCGCTGCCGCCCGCGAATCCCTCTGGCTCCTCCCGCAAACTCCCTACCGCGACGCCCTCGTCGAAATGACCTACCGCCTCGACGAACTCCTCGAAAACTGCCGCAACTGACCGCAGGCGGCCACAACCATGACCTGCAACCCGGACAAAAACATCCCGCCCACCCCCGAACAAACCCGGAACCTCTGGAACCACATCCGCCGGGAAGCCCGGACTGCGCGCGAAACCGAACCCAGCCTCGCCGGCATCCTCGACGACATCGTCCTCAGCAGCAGCAGCCTCGGCCAAGCCTCCGCCGCCCTCCTCGCTCGCAAACTCGCCCGGGCGGACATCGCCCGCGACCGCCTCGAACCCCTCATCCTCGGCATCTACCGGGACCACCCCGCCATCGAATGCAGCATGGCCGCCGACCTCCTCGCCATCGTCGAGCGTGATGCCGCCTGCCACACCCCCCTGGCCCCCCTTCTCTACTTCAAAGGTTACCACGCCATCTCAGCCTACCGCGTCTCCCACGCCCTCTGGCAGGAAGGCCGCCACCTCATGGCCTACCTCTTCCAAAGCCTCGCATCCGAAACCTTCGCCATCGACATCCACCCAGCCGCCCGCATCGGCTGCGGCATCCTCCTCGACCACGGCACCGGATTCGTCGTCGGTGAAACCGCCATCGTCGAAAACAACGTCTCCATCCTCCACGAAGTCACCCTCGGAGGCACCGGCAAAGAAGACGGCGACCGCCACCCCATCGTCCGCTCCGGAGTCCTCATCGGAGCTGGGGCCAAAATCCTCGGCCGCGTCGAAATCGGCCAATGCGCGAAAATCGCCGCATCCTCCGTCGTCCTCACCGACGTACCGCCCCACACCACCGTGGCGGGCGTACCTGCCGTCATCGTCGGCACCACGTGCGAACCCAACCCCGCACTCGACATGAACCAGAACCTCTAGGCCCCTCCAGGCCCGGAAACCTACACACCAACCCGCCGCGCCGCACCTGCCCGCACGGCCGCCACACGGACATGCCACCACAAAACGCCCACCTCGACCCGCTCGACACCCTGCAGGCCACCTTCGGCTTCAGCTCCCTCCGCCCCGGGCAGGACAGCGTCGTCCAGGCAGTCATGGCCGGGAAGGACACCCTCGCCATCATGCCCACCGGCGGCGGCAAATCCCTCTGCTACCAGCTCCCCGCCCTCTGCAGGCCCGGCCTCACCCTCGTCGTCAGCCCCCTCATCGCCCTCATGAAAGACCAGGTCGATGCCCTCGAACAGCGCGGCATCCCCGCCGTCATGATCAACAGCACCCTCACCGCTGAAGAACACCGCGAACGCCTGCGCGCCCTCCGGCAGCAAACCTGCAGAATCCTCTACGTCGCCCCCGAACGCTTCGCTCAGGACTCCTTCATGAGCCTCCTCGCGGAAACACCCATCAGCCTCATCGCCATCGACGAAGCCCACTGCCTCAGCCAGTGGGGCCACGACTTCCGCCCCGACTACCTCCGCCTCGGCCGCGTCATCGAACAACTCGGCCACCCCCAAACCATCGCCCTCACCGCCACCGCCACCCGCCAGGTCCGGGAAGACATCCTCAACCACCTCCGCCTCCGCGACCCCGCCGTCATCATCAGCGGCTTCGCCCGCGACAACCTCACCTTCCGCACCACTCCTTGCGACACCCAGCAGGAAAAACTCCTCCGCCTCCACCAGCTCATTCGCGAATGGAAAACAGGCATCATCTACTGCTCCACCCGCAAAAAAGTAATGACCGTCTTCGGCGACCTCAAAGAACATGGCATCAACGCCATCGCCTACCACGCCGGACTCACCGACGCCGAACGCGAATACGCCCAAAACCAATTCATCAACCGAGAGGCGGACATCGCCGTCGCCACCAACGCCTTCGGCATGGGCATCGACCGTGCGGACGTCCGCTTCGTCGCCCACTACGAAATCCCCGGCAGCGTCGAAGCATACTACCAGGAAGCAGGCCGCGCCGGACGCGACGGCCGGCCCGCCCACTGCGAACTCCTCTTCAACCACGCCGACCTCCGCACACAGGAATACTTCTTCGAAGGCTCCAACCCCGGCTACAACACCATCGCAGACATCTACACCTGGCTCCGCCGCCACAGCGACCCCGACACCCACACCATCGAAGCCACCATCGACGAAATAGCCGACTCCCTCCGCATCAAAAACACCATGGGCATCAGCTCCGCCATCGCCACACTCGTCCATGCCGGAGCCATCCAACGCTACGACATCCCCGGCAAAACAGCCCGCGGCACCCGCATCTGCCACCCCGACCTCCCCGCCACCCGCCTCGGCATCGACCGCGAACACCTCCGCGAAAAAGAAACCCGCGACCACGCCAAAATCGACACCGTCACCCAATACGCCTACAGCCACACCTGCCGCCAGCAGTGGATCCTTGACTACTTCGGCGAACCCGACCCCCAGCCCTGCGGCCGGTGCGACATCTGCCTCCCACCCGATGCCGCCTCCTACCCCGCCCTCGAAGGCGAACCCCTCCTCACCGTCCGCAAAGCCCTCAGCGGCATCGCACGGGCCTCCCGTCGCCGCAGCGACGGCACATGGGAAGCCATCTTCGGCCGCAACAAAATCATGCAAATGCTCCGTGGAGTCCAAAGCCCAGCCATCGCCCACATGACGGACCTCAGCACCTACGGCATCCTCAAAAACCTCAGCGAAAACGCCATCAAAGCCCTCTTCCGCTGCCTCGCCAAAGCAGGCTGCCTCGCCACCACCGGAGGCGACCGCCCCCTCCTCACCCTCAGCCGTCGCGGCCACGACATCATGACCGGTCAAACCCCCGCCACCATCCCCACCACCGGCTGGGCGGGCAACATCACCCACAGCCCCATGCGCGGAACAACCTCCTCCCGCACCATCGACGGCATCGCCCTCGGCCAACCCGACCGCGCCCTCTACGACCTCCTCTCCGCCCTCCGGAAAAACCTCGCTCATGAACAGGGCATCCCGCCCTACCGCATCATGACCAACGAAACCCTCCTCGCCCTCTCCGCCGTCAAACCTCTCACAGCCGAAGCCGCCATGCCCATCAAAGGCATCGGCCCCGCCACCGCGGAAAAATACCTCCCCCACTTTCTCGAACTCATCGCCGAATATTTGGAAGGATAACAAAACAACCGTGCAATATCGTTTTTAAGTCATATCCATAAGATTGGATAGATGGTATTTTGCTATTTGTTTACGCCAAAATAAAATAACAAATTAGTATACTATTGTATTTTATTATATTTATATAGATATTAAGATTGATAATTAGCACGAAATTTATAATATCCATCTTGCGATATATTAATAAAATTTAATTGTGCCCGCCTAACCCATTATTATTTCCACTAAACTTTCATTATACAATATGACAATCAAGAATATTAGAATTAGCCACGTTCGAGGTATCCGTGAAATGATAATCAACGATGACATAATCAAAAATCGCCCCAATATCTTAGTAGCCCCCAACGGTTTTGGGAAAACATCCATTGCTACAGCGTTTAGCAGTATATCAAAACACACATCCATTAAATTAGCTGATAAGGATCGCCACATGCATAGCGAAGAAAACAAACCACAAATCGAATTGACTGTGGACGGAAATGGATGTCCAGAAAATTTAAAAGCTACAGAGAATACACGTACCAATACCGTCCGTAAATATTTTGATATTCAAGTCATTTCCGACTTGCGAAAAATCCAAGCCCATACACAGTACGGTTCAAGAAGACCTAAAGGAAAAATGATCATACCCCCAATCATTATATGCGAGAAAATCTCGCGTGAAGTATCCCCATACAAAATAAGAGAACTCAAACAGATATTTGGATTGCACGCTGATGCACTCCCAAATATGAAATCTGTACTTTTAGAATCAAATATATTTATTATGAGATGTCTCGAATGCAATCCTTATATCTTAACTCTTACAAAAAAAATACATTTTGATAAAATTGATGAGATCCGGAAGCAATTATCTTCCTACCAAGGTACAATGGAAGAAGCAAAAAATGCAATCAACCAATCTTTAACTGCTTTAATCAATCATTTGCCAGAGCTAAAGGAATTTATGACTCTTATCGAAAAAACAGGGAGTATCGACCAGATAGATGCTTTCTTACTGATTTGGCAAATATTGATAATAGAGACGAACACACCTAATGCTCTAATAAAGCATTTGAAATGGCTCCGTTATTCAAATATCAAAAAATCATTAACACAAAGTATAAAAGATCTCAATACGTCATGGAAAGATGTTTCTATAAAAGAAACCCAAGGTAATTTAGTTGTTGAACTACCTGATCCGGAACACATCTCAAATGGTCAACGAGATATATTAATACTTATCTCTTTACTATATATCACTCGATACAATTTAACAAAAGAACGTGCAATATTAATAATAGATGAAATTTTTGACTATTTGGATGACGCCAATCTTACTGTAGCGCAATATTATATATCCCAACTCATTAATGATTACAAACATCAAGGCAGGTCCATTTACACAATAATTTTAACTCATTTAAATCCATCCTTTTTTTATAATTATGTATTTAGTAAGCAAAATATAGTATATCTGAAAACAGATCTGCAGCATCATTCTACCCCAGCTATGCAAAAGCTTATCGCCGCGCGTTCAGACAAAACAATTCCAAATACATTACTTGAGAATATTTCCAAATATCTCGTGCATTATCATACGGATGATTATGATTTCAGGACTGAATTACGTACAGTTTCTGGTACAAAATCAAGCTGGGGAAAAGCCGGAAAGTTCCAAGAATTTCTTATGAAAGAATTTAAAAAGTATAAAGGCGACCAGCCAAGTGATCCTCTTGCGATTTGCGCAATAACCAGATATTCGATCGAAAAACTGGCATTCCAACAAATTGAACATCTGCCCAACGCTAATCCTAAATTTTTCGATACACACACGACCAGACACAAACTGGATTATGCAACCAGTTTAAATGCCAATATCCCTGAAAGCCACTATCTTTTACGAATAATTTTTGATGATGGTCTACATTGGTCACCAAATCAAGACACTATTCCACCGATTTCAGCTAAACTCACTCATCCTATTATAAAAAAGATGATTGTAAATATAGTAGATCTGGCATATCCAGATTCAATCATACAATGCATTCATTCATAATCGACACACATCAAGAATTAATGATTCAATTATGAATATATTTAAATCCTCTCTATATATTATTATGTACATACGTGCTGAAGAGATGTCACAAATTTTCTTACCTCAATACGAAGGCAATCTTCACAAACTCTCATAGGCGTTCGCCTATTCATCCGTTTCTCACAAAACAACCATTTCAACATTTGCCTCCTGCACTTCGCCGGACTCGGAACATTCCTGCTCCTTGACCACTGCCGGAACGGAAAACTTCACCGGCACCCGGAACACCTTCGGCTGGCTCCACCGGTAAGGCACCGCCTTGACCGACTTCAACGGCTTACCATCCGTAAAAATGCGGTAGGACGTATACTGCGTATTGCCCAGCCCGAGCATCACCACGCTCTCCCGCATCGCTCGCAACGGCTGTCCATCCTCCCTCATGAATTCGAACCGTGTAACCCCGACGACATCACGAAACTTCAATTCCAAAGCAACCGAATCAGATCCTGTCTCAAGTGAACGCAAAAGCACGGGCATATCGCCGACAAGAAACTCCGTATTCTCGCGCAGCGTCACCTCCACGGCCTTCATCGGCTCATCCCGCTCCGCTGCCAGTATAGCAACCTCCCCCTCTACCTCGAACGCCTCTTTCGGCAGCGGCTCCAAAAGGAGAATCGTCATATCCGTATCGCTCCGTACCGCGCCTTCTTCATTGAACATGAAATGTCCATACGTCATCCATAACAACCTGCTATTCGGTTTGGATTTCAAGTGAAGAAAGGCGGCATCATCCATGCCGAACATCGTCATCCCCGGCACCTTCAACCCAGCCTTCAAAAACACATGCACAGACTGGCTATCACGCAACACATCGCCCACCTCCACCTTCAGAGGAGAAACCTCCTGTTGGACGACACTTTGCCTTTGTGCCACACTGCCATGAGCAGAACAGAACAGGGTAAAAACAGGCAGAATGAATAAAAAATGGAAATTCATAAGTTATATGGATGTTTTCATATTCAAAAGACAAAGAACAAATTATTCAGCGGGAGAACCATCGTCATTGCGGAGGTATACATACCCATACCCCCGCTCATTCAAAAGGAATTGCGGATCATTTCTCTGAAAAAGACAAACGATGGCATTGGAATATCGATCTCCCTTCTTGCGATAAACAACAGCCCGCACCTTTTCTTGCCGATTCCGGAACATAATAGATGTTCGGTAGGTACCGGCAACCGCATATCCACTTTTCGCACATCGAGAAGTCATTTCATCTTCGGTGATCTTCTTCGCATACGTCGCTTGATAGGATTCTTCCGAAGGTTCGGACCATGTAGGCATATAATGTTGCCGTATTTGCTGTTGAATACACGATGTACAGCACGTTGCGCACATGATGCACGGGAGCACCAATAATCGGAAGAAAGTCATTGTTATTTATATTAATGTGAAATGTGAAAGGCGAAAATTCGTCCATTGTTTTTGAACCACAGATGGGGGAAAATTTGATGATACGCCCTGTATCGACTCATAGAAAAACATAATACTGAACCCTGAACATGAAGAGTCACTTCGAAAATACATTACTCCTTGTTCATGGGTTTCATTCTTGATAAATATTCCTGATAATATGCATACATATGAAAATCAAATTTATCTTGTCCTAAATCAGGCACGACAAAAGAACCTTGCGGCGGGTTATATTCACCCGCAGGCGCATAGAATAATCTATACCGCACACCATCTATGGTCTCTTCCTGCTTCAGCTCTTTTCCCCTATCCTTCTCCGAGAGAAAAATCAAATATGGAGGCAGACTATAATCATCGGCATGATCCCTTGTTGACTGGTCAGTCGAATCGTCACTTTTTACAACATGGAGAACAAAAGATGGATATTCTAAAGGAAAAAAAGCATGCTCAAGCCTCAAATCATGCCTCCCGGGAGGTAACGGCACATTGGAAAAAGAAAACTCCCTTTCAAAACTTTGCCTGGGCTGCAACTGGACAGATACAGGCACAAGACCTTGCAGAACTTCATCATCCGGACAAAAGCAATCTCCGGAATAGAGAAAATCATCATCCACAAGCAGATTTATACGGCTAGCTTGATCGCGCAGCGCAAAACGGTACCCCCATACAGGAATCTCAACAGGCTGACGGGAAGTATTTTGAAAAACGAGCTTGCAAGAAAGCCTCTCTGCCGAACGGTCATACCGCACGTTCCGTACTTTAAGAGCAAGACTCACATCGAAAACAAGCGATCCTTGAGCATCCTCCCCGACGATCCATCCCAGCGTTGGCGTAGATATTGCCAACGGATGATTCTTGTCTCTCAATCCATTTCCTGCAAGTATTTTGGATGATGGAGCAAGGAAAATGCGGAAATCTCTTGCACAAAACAGCGGAATCACTTCCTGAGACGGAGTACCCACCTCATTTCGGACCACAATGAAATTCATCCCCCGTTTCAAAGGCACGGTCATCCATCGCACCAACCGTTGCATACCGTCAGGAGCCATACCGTCCCAATAATCAGGCGTGGGAGCATTCAGCACATGGCCGGGTTCCCAAGATTCCACCCTGCGGTGCAAATGATCGTATGCGGCTATACTCACTTGGGAAGCCGCGATTTCATCCTTTGCCTGAGCTTCCGGGAGGATAATATGAACAAGCACCGATCCATGTTCCGGCAAAACGACACACCGATTCACGAACCATTCCGGACGATCTTCCTGAAACGATGTCTTTGCATCAACTGATTGCAAAAGAAAACATGTAACAAGGCAAACACAAGACACAATAAATTTCATCACTGTTTTTTGGGTCGGGGGTCGCATCCTCTCCTTATGCGTGCTTGCTATTCTGTCCAAAACAACAAAACACGTATAACAAAACCATGCTGTTTTTGTATACAGAAACCCACTTCACCTGTCAACATCTATTTTTCAACGCACTGCGCCTTCACCTGTAATGACAAAAGGCGAATTTCATCTCAATAGTTCGCGTTTTTTATTGAGTTTTGCCTTTAATCCCCCGTTTCAAGCACAACACGCGTTGAGCCAACGCTGCATCTTTCAAAATGATTTTTCTATCATTTCTGCAAACGACAAATCGAAAAATTTTGCCGTCTTGTTCAAATATGCGGCACCGCCGCCAGCAACCGGCGTGTGTAATCATGCTCCGGAGCGGTGAAAACCCGCTCACCGTCGCCGTATTCCACGATTTCCCCTTTCCTCATCACCGCGATGCGATCGGCCATGTAGCGGACAACGGAAAGGTCGTGCGAAATGAAAATCATCGTCAGGCCGAGGTTCTTTGTCAGATCCGTCAGCAGATTCAGTATTTGCGACTGGATCGAAACATCGAGCGCGGACACAGGTTCATCCGCAATCACCAAGGCAGGTTCCGGCGCAATGGCGCGGGCAATGGCAACGCGCTGCCGCTGGCCGCCGGAAAACTCATGCGGGTACTTGAACATCAGTTCGGGACTCAATCCCACACGCTCCATCAGCTCTGCCACAGCCTCCTCCCGCCCGCTCTTCGGCAAAGCTTTGCGACGGGAAAGCGCCTCCCACAGCGTCGCAAAGACACTGAAGCGCGGATTCAACGATGCGTAGGGATCCTGAAACACCATCTGGAAATCCGGCCTGCGGCGGCGCACCTCCGCACCGGAAAGCTGCGACAGGTCCTCGCCATCCAGCACGATGCGCCCCGAAGTAAGCGGCTGCAACTGCATGATGGCCCGCGAAAGGGTGGACTTGCCGCAGCCCGACTCGCCCACCAGCCCCAGAATCTCGCCCCGCTCCACCTGAAGATTTACACCGTTCACGGCCTTCACCACATCGCGCGACACGCCCCAAGCCTTCCGCACCGGGAAATGCACACATACGTCCTGAAGCTCCAGATAGGCCATGCGCGCATTCTACAAACAGGCAGGCAGGCATTCAAGCCCGAAAAAATCGCCCATCTCCGCTTCAGGCATCATTTTCCCTCTTGACTTCCACCCTCTACCGTGATAATTTCCGTCCGTACCTGAAAACAGGCCTATGGTGTAATTGGCAACACACCGGTTTCTGGCACCGATATTTGGGGTTCGAGTCCCTATAGGCCTACCAATTCAAACAAAAAGCCCCTGAACATGCTTCAGGGGTTTTTGCTTTCTCTCATTTCGCACGTTACAAAGCAGTACTCAATCGCATAAGGCTGAGACAGGCAATGCCATCATTCCATCTCTCTTTCAACATTTTATCAAATCCTTCGCGTTCATCGCATTTATATAAATCTTTGCACATATTCAAGAAACCATCTCTCCATGTAGTACAAGTCGACAAAAGAGAAAACAAGGCATAACATTTTTCTAGAATATCATATTGATCTTTTGCAACTAGTATCTCCTTTTGAGATATATTAGGGGCAAACAATGCAATAATTTCTTCAGTGGGAATCGAAGAAGTCAGCATTCGCTCCATAATCTTTTCTTCAAAGCAATAACAATAGATCAACATCATGCAAAGAATAATGTGTGCGGGAGAATCATCATCTGCCATTCTCAATCCATCATTCGCAACTAATTGAAATATATAAATATATCTACTATATGTTTCAATCTCTCTCAATGAACGGTATTGCATATCGAATAAAAGTTCAAGGAACTCCCTGACGTACTTTTGACCAATAATGTAATCCGTTTCTTTGTGTTTAGCTAATTCGGCATGCAAATGCAGAAGACTTACCTTTCGCTCTCTCGAACCACGTTTTGCTGTACGTGGAAAAGAGATATTAATTTTAATAAATTTATCCAAATACCTCTTCGCATCCACCGTATTACCGTATCGCTGCTTAATGATCGCGTGTAACTGGGCCGAATTGGCAACAAGCATGAATTTGATACCCTCGACATCAAATATGTGTTTCATGTGTTCCAATAATTCAATTGCAAAATCGGGACGGCAGCGATCCAATTCATCCAATAAGAAGATGATTTTTTGCTCTTTCACCAATTCTGACAAACATTTTTTTAACTGATCAATCATTTGTTGGCTACTCTCATATTCTTGCATAGATTGATATACAGCCAACTCTACCGGATTTTTGATTGATTGGCACAAATCCTCAACTCCTTCAAGCAACTTTTCTTCACGTTCTCCGGCACACAATCTCAACACGCCTTTTATGAAAGAACCAGCTACACGCCTTGCCACTTTTCCAAATTCTTCCGGATGGGGACTCATATTTACTAAACTTGCCAGAAGCATAATGATCGGATCGTCCAGATGGTCTGCCCTGAATGTATCAATATAAATACATTTGTAACTGGGTAAAACACCTTCTTCTTCAATGTAGGATTGAAATTTTTCACAAAATTCCGTCTTCCCGCATCCCCAAGGCCCATCAAGTAACATGGGAAACACATCAACCTCGGAATGGAGAAATTTCACGATATTTTCAGCAACAATTATGCGATTATATTCATCACGATCTCGAAATGTTTTTCTTCGTTTGTCCATCATAAATAAATTTGTTATTAAGGATATAAGAATAGAATCCCTCACTAGAGTCAATAAAAAACATCACCCCTTCCAGTTCCACCAAAGCAGCTTCTCCGGCTCCCGCTTCTCCTCAGGCGTACGGGCATAATAAACGGCGCAGCGGAAGACGTACAGCATGCAGCGGTCCTGCACCGCACCGCGATAGCGATTGTGCGCCTCGTACAATTCATCCGCATCACGCCCGGCAAGTTCTTCCACCCCGTGCAGCCCCAAATTCCACAAATCCTCCGCAATCACCTTGCCGACGCCCGGCAGCCGGCGCAACTCGCGCAGACCCCTCTTCTTTTCGCTTTCGCCGTCCATCCCTTACATGATAGGTCGAAAGGTATTTCCCGGCAAGGCATTTTTACGCTTTCGTGCTTCCGCCATGCAGCAATTCACCCCGCTGCATACGCTTCCTTGGCTTGACTCGAAGGCCTTGCAGGTGTTCGATAGGAAGCGACACATCATGAACAGCCATCCCTTTCTGAACCCGGTCATGCTCCCCGCATGGTCCGAGCTTACTCCCGAACGCGCATCGGCCGATATCCGCGAAGCCGTCAAGCAGGCCCAAGCCTCCATCGATGCCATTTGCAGCGTCACCGAACCCACTTACGCCAATACGTTTGCCGCGCTTGAATCCGCCTCCGAACCGCTTCACCGCGCCTGGGGCCGCCTGATGCACCTCGATTCCGTGAACGACAATGCCGCACAGCGCGAAGCCATTGCCGAACTGATGCCGGAAGTCGTCGTCTTCTCTTCCTCCATCGCCCTGAATCCCCGCCTGTGGCAGGTACTGAAGCATGCTGCGGCACAGCCGTGGGTAGCCGGGCTCTCGCCCGCGAAACAACGCTTCATTCAGGAAACCCTCGCCGACTTCCGCGAAAGCGGCGCCGACCTCCCCGAAGACAAAAAGGCCCGCTATGCCGAGATCGAAACCGAGCTCTCGCTGGCCACCAAGCAATTCTCCGAAAACGTCCTCGACTCCACCAACGCGTGGGAACACATCGTCACGGATGAATCGGAACTGGCCGGACTGCCCGACTCCGCCCGCGAAGCCGCGCGCCTGAACGCCCTCGCCAAAGGATACGGCACCGAGGAAGCCCCGCAGTGGCGCTTCACCCTCCAATTCCCCTCCATGAGCCCCGTCATGCAGTTCGCGGACAGCGACTCCCTCCGCAAAACCCTTTGGGAAGGGGCAAACACCATCGGCAGCGGCGAACAGTACGACAACGCCGCCCTCATCGCCAAAATCCTTGACCTCCGGCAGGAAAAGGCCGAAATGCTCGGCTTCGCCAACTTCGCGGACTACACCACCTCCCGCCGCATGGCCGGCACCGGGGCCAACGCCCTGCGCTTCATCGACACGATGCACGAAAAAGTCCACCCGAAATTCATTGAAGAGCAGGAAACCGTCCGCCGCTACAAGGAGCGCATCACCGGACAGCCCGCCGAACGCCTCAACCCGTGGGAAATCGGCTACTGGAGCGAAAAACAGCGCAAGGAACTCTACGACTTCGACAGTGAAGAACTGCGCCCGTACTACTCCGTACCGAACGTCATGAAAGGCCTCTTCGACATCTACTCCACTCTCTACGGCATCCGCGTCACCGAACGCACCACCGCATGGCGCGAACCCGGCAGCAGCGAACCGCTGCCCGAAGGCGCCGTCGAAGTCTGGCACCCCGAAGTCCTCTTCTACGACATCCACGACACCGCCACCGGAGACCACCTCGGCTCCTTCTATGCAGACTGGCACCCGCGCGACAGCAAACGCGCCGGAGCATGGATGAACTGCCTCCAGACCGGGCTTCCGCCCATGGACGGCCAGCCCCGCATCCCCCATCTCGGCCTCATGTGCGGCAACATGACGAAACCCGTCGGCGCCGCCCCGGCCCTGCTCGACCACCGCGAAGTCGAAACCGTCTTCCACGAATTCGGCCACCTCCTCCACCAGCTCCTCTCCGATGTCGAAGTCAAAAGCCTCGCAGGCACCAGCGTCGCGTGGGATTTCGTCGAACTCCCCTCCCAAATCAATGAAAACTGGTGCTGGGAACGCGAATCCGTCAACCTCTATGGCCGCCACTACCAAACGGGCGAAACCATCCCGGACGCCCTCTTCGCCAAAATGCTC
The DNA here is from genome assembly GCF_900097105.1 of Neoakkermansia glycaniphila. Taxonomy (GTDB): domain Bacteria; phylum Verrucomicrobiota; class Verrucomicrobiia; order Verrucomicrobiales; family Akkermansiaceae; genus Akkermansia; species Akkermansia glycaniphila. Next base: position 1,349,394 of record NZ_LT629973.1, read on the forward strand.
GCCGCACGCAACTACCAAAGCGCCACGGCCTGCATGCGCCAGCTCTCCTTCGGCAAGCCCGACCTCGAACTACACACCCGCCTCGACCGCTACCGCGGCCGCGACCTCGAAGAAATCGACCGCGAAATCCTCGCGGACTACCGCATGCCCAACCCCATCGAAGCGCCGTCCGTCCTCCGCCGCATGACCCACCTCTTCGCGGACTCCACGGGCTATGCCGCCGGATACTACTCCTACAAATGGGCTGAAGTCCTCGAAGCCGACGCCTTCTCCCGCTTCCTCAAGGAAGGCGTACTCAATCCCGCAGTCGGTGCGGACTTCCGCCGCTGCATCCTCAGCAAAGGCAACAGCAAACCCGCCGCCGAACTCTACCGCGACTTCATGGGCCGCGACCCCGACCCGGACGCACTGCTCATCAAAACAGGCATCATCGCCTGACCTCCCCGCCTCACGGCATCGGCGCCCCCTCCCGCATCCACCCAAGCGGGAAACGGGGCGCCGCCATCGTGGGGCAAAACCTCCTGCCCCACCGACAAACCAACTCTCCAAAACCATGCCTCTACTGCCCCGCATCCTCCTTCTTGCCTCCCTTTGCTTCCTCCCGCTGCATGCCGAACCTCCTGCCGCCCCTGCGCCGCAGACAACCGCTCCGGCGGCGGAACACCCCTTCCTCGAATGGAACGGGCCACCCCAGTGGTCGAAACTCACCGTCGAACAGGCCAAAATAGACCTCGACCACGCCATGAGCCAATACCGCGAACGCGTCCGGCAGCTTGAAAACGTCACCGACCCCACCTACGAAAACACCTTCGGCGAACTCGCCAACATCGACGAAAACCTGGAACGCCTCTGCCTGCGGCTCGAAGTACTCTCCTCCCTGTGCAACGAAACCGGGCAGCGGGATGCCGTCACCGGCATCACAACCACCATACAACAGGGGCTCGACGACGTCCTCATCAACGAAAAAATCTGGAAAATCCTGAAAAAAGCCGACGCTTGCGAATGGGCCAAACACCTCACCCCCGAACAAAACAGGTACAAGGAACAGATCATGGACTTCTTCCGCAAAAACGGAGGAGACCTGTCGCCTGAAGGCAAAAAACGCCTCGTCGCCATCAATCAGGAACTCCTTGCCCTCTCCAGCCGCTTTGCCTCCAACGCACTCGACTCCGCCAACAGTTGGAAAATCGTCATCAAAGACCGCTCCCGCCTCGCCGGACTGCCGTACTCCACCGTCCGCTACCTCCAATCACGGGCACAGGAACAGGGCTTCGGCGATGAAGAACACCCCCAATGGCTCGTCACCGCGCAGGACGGCAGCGCCTACAGCATCCTCGCCCAGGGCGACGACCCGAAACTGCGGGAAGAAATCTGGAGAAGCCTCCAGACCATCGGCAGGGGCAAGCACGACAACGCCCCCCTCATCAGCGGCATTCTGCAGCTCCGCCATGAAAAAGCGCGCCTCCTCGGATATGCCAACTATGCGGAAATGGCTGCCGACGACCGCATGGTCGGCACGGCGTCCCATGCCGCCGAATTCCTGCAAACCATCCACGACTCCATCATGCCCGCCTACAGGCAGGAAATGGCAACACTCCGCCGCCTCAAACGGGAACATACCGGCAACGCCGAAACCCTCCTCGACCCGTGGGACGTCGCCTACTACGGCCACCAACTATACGAAACGCAGGCAGACGACCAGAAAGGCAAACTCGACTCCTACCTCCGCGCGGACCACGTCATCCAGGGCATGTTCGACATCTTCTCCGGGCTCTACGGCCTCACCATTACCGAACGCCCCACCGCCTGCATCGCATCGGGCAGCGGCAAAACCGCACCGGAAGGCACCGTTGAAGTATGGGATCCCGCAGTCCGGTACTACGAAATCCGCGACACCGCCTCCGGCGAACACATCGGATCCTTCTACATGGACATGAACCCCCGCGACAACAAGCGCGACGGCATCTGGATGCAGACCATCGAATCGGGTTCTCCGCCCCGTGCCGGACACCCCCGCATCCCCCGGCTGGCGGCCATCTGCAGCTACACCGGAATCGGCACCAAAACACGCCCCACCACCATGTCCCCGGAAGACATCCAGGCCCTCTTCCATGAATTCGGCCACACCCTCCATCACTGCCTCTCGGAAGTCGGCATCCGCGACCTCTCCGGCACCAACACCGTCCTCGACTTCGTCGAATTCCCTTCCCAAATCAACGAAAACTGGGTCTGGGAACGGGAAGCCCTCAACCGCTTCGCCAAACAGCGCACCACCGGCAGACCCCTCCCGGACAAACTGTACCGCAGCATGCTCGCCTCGCAAAACTTCCTCCGGGCCAACAGCATCATGAATCAATGCGCCATCGCCCACTTCGACCTTGAAGTACACATGAACTATGAAAAATACAAGGACATGCCGCCCGAACGCATCGAACGCGAAATCCTTGCCGGCTACTGCCCGGAAACCACCGAACATGCCCCCATCCCCCTCTACGACCAGACCCACCTCTTCGTCGACAACTACGGAGCCGGATACTACGCCTACCTCTGGGGAGAAATGCTCACCACCGACGCCTTCTCCAAATTCAAGGAAAAAGGCATCCTGAACCCCGAAGTCGGAGCCGAATTCCGCCGTTGCATCCTCAGCAAAGGCAACTCCAAACCCGCCATCGAACTCTACCGCGACTTCATGGGCCGCGACCCCAAGCCGGACGCCTTCATCCGCAAACTCTCCGCCCCCGGCGAACCCTCCAAGCCATGACCTTCACTCGCAGCCTCCTGCTCCTCCTCGCCCTCGGATCCTGCCACGCGCAGGAACAAACGCCCGCTGCTCCACCCGCCCCGCCTGCAGCCATCCGGCTGCAGAACCATCCCTTCCTCGACGACACGCAACTTCCGGCTTGGTCGAAAATGACGCCGGAACAGGCACAGATCGACTGTACCATTGCCCTGCAGCGGCATGCCGCCATCATACAGGCGATCGAAAACGCCGCCGAACCCACCTACGAAAACACCTTCGGCCTCTACACCGGCAATCACGAACTCTTCCAAGCGTGGCTTCGCTGGCTCATCCTCGTCAAACTGCACGACACCCCCGAAACAAGAACAGCGACCGAAAAACTGGAACCTCTCTACCTCCAGGCTTCTTCAGCCGCATTCCACAGTGAAAAATTATGGAATACGCTTAAAAAAGTTGCCGGCAGTGACGAAGTTCGCACACTCTCCCCCGCCCGGCAACGCCTGATAGCCGAAACCGTGAATCTCTTCCGAGAAGAAGGCGCCGACCTTCCGCCTGAGAAAAAAACACGCCTTGCCGCCATCGACCAGGAACTCTCCCGACTCAGCCGATGCTTCACCGCCAACATCATCGACTCTACGAAAACATTCGAACTCTCCATTGGCGAAGAAAACGCTCCGGAGGCCACCCAACAACCGACCCCTCATACCGGCACGCCCCGCCGCATCCTGAACTACGGAAACGCCCGCCCAACACTGGCCGTCACAAAAGATGAACAACTGCGAAAAACAATCTGGCAGGCCCTCCAAACCATCGCCACCGGAACCTACGACAACGAACCCCTCATCAAACAAATCCTCACTCTTCGCCGCGAACGGGCGCAGCTACTGGGATATCCCACCTACGCGGACATGGTCGCCGCCCGGACCATGCTCGGCACAGGCGCCGCCGCCAAACGGCACATTTGCGGCATGATCGACAAACTCCGGTCGCAATACGCCGCAGAAACAGAAACCCTGCGCCGCCTCAAAGCCGACGAAACGAACAACCCGGACGCCCGCCTCGAACCGTGGGACCAGGCCTATTACATCGCCCGCCACTACGAAAAACAAAGCAAAATCTCTTATTGGGCGCTCGCCTCGCACTTCCCTGCCGACAACGTCCTCCAAGGCATGTTCGGCATCTACTCGCAGCTCTACGGCATCTCCGTCATCGAATGCCCTGCCAAAGCCGCCAAACCCGGCAGAAAACAAACCGTCCTGCCGGGTACCGTCGAAGTCTGGAACCGCCATGTACGCTTCTTCGAAATCCACGACCAAGCCACCGGCAAACTCCTCGGCTCCCTGTACATCGATGCAGGCAACCGCCCCGATAAACGCCCCGGCATCTGGACACAGGAAATCCGGCTCGGCTCATCCCGCACACCCGGCATCGTCTGCATCAGCCTCGCTCACGAATGGGACGACGACCTCGACCATGCAAGCATCGAACAACTCTTCCACGAATTCGGCCATGCCCTCCACCGCATCCTCTACGACGGTGAGGAAACAGACCTCGGCTGCATCTCCATCGCCCGCGACTTCAACGAATTCCCCTCCATCATCAATGAACTGTGGACATGGGATCGCGACATCCTCCAGCGCCTTTGCCAAGGCCCGCTGCCGGACGACGCCTACGAACAAATCCTTGCCAACCGGAACCTCTTCCGCATCGGCAACGAAATCTTCCAGTACAAAATGGCCCTGCTCGACTTGGAACTGCACAGCAGGCACATCGACGATGCAACCCCGCTCGACGACCTCGTCAAAACCATCATGGAACAAAACAACGTCCCCCATGCGGAACTCGACCTCGCCAACCTGCGGGAAAACATGCACCTGTTCAGCAACAGCGCCTACGCCGGACTCTACTTCGTCTACCTGTGGGACAAAATGCTGGCAGAGGATGCCTTCTCCCGCTTCCGTGAAAAAGGCCTCACCAACCCGGAAACCGGAGCCGAATTCCGCCGCACCATCCTCAGCAAAGGCAACTCCAAACCCGCCATCGAACTCTACCGCAACTTCATGGGCCGCGCCCCCAAACCCGACGTCCTGCTGCAAACTCTCGGCATACAGCCCACCACCCCGCACACACAGTCCGCTCACCAAGAACCATGAACATAAGACACCTAGCCCTTGCTCTTCTCAGTCTTCTCCCCCTGCATGCGGAACCGGATGGTGCTCTCCCACCCCCTCCGCTGTCGTACCGTATCCCGTCATCGGAAAACAACCCGCTTCTTGAGATATCAAAACCTCTGGAATGGTCGCGCCTGCTCCCCGGCCAGATACACGCAGACATCGACGCGGCCATGAGGAAGTACATAGAAAGAATACGCACGGCTGAAACCGTCGAAAAACCGACCTATGACAACACGCTCCTCATCTTTCTGGAAAACGCCACTCTCATGGATGCTTTTTACAGGGCGGAAGTGCTCATTCGGTTGCGAGACTCACCCGAACACCGCAAACTCGCCACCGAACTCGACAAAAAATACAATCAGGTCAAAGAAGCTCTCTTTCATAACGAGCACATATGGCCCATCCTTAAAAAAATGGTGACCCAGGACTGGATGCGTCGCCAGTACGGCGGTCGCCATCACTTCATTACCCGATTCATGGCCGAATTTCGCGACAATGGTGCGGATCTGCCACCCGACCAGAAAGCTCAATTCATCATACGTGAAAATGAACTCGCTGCTCTCAAACGCCAATTTGCAGCCAATCTGGCCGATGCACAAGCTGCATGGACATTCGACATCACGGACTACAAAATACTGGATAAACTACCGCCTGAATACGTCAAACAGGAAAACGGCCGCCGCTTCCTGCGGTACCATATCGCCGAAACCATACTCGGCATATGCCCCGATGAAAAACTGCGTGAAGCCTTATGGCGCAGCCTTCAAACCATCGGCAAAGAATCTCACGATAACTCCGACCTCATCCGCCGCATCCTCGCCGTCCGCCAAAAACAGGCAGAAGTGCTTGGATATGCCAACCACGCCGACCGCATCGCCTCTCGCTGCTCCATCAATACCGGAGCCCAAGCCGCCGAATACGTGCGGAACAGCCTGCAGCGCCTTCACCCGGCATACGTAAGAAATATGAAACGCCTGCAGGATATCAAAGCGCAACTTACCGAAAATCCGCAGGCAGAACTTGCACCATGGGATGTCCCCTACTATTCATACATCTTATCTTCCATTTACCTTAAGCATTTTGCAGACTTCGACAAGATGCTCACCAGCGACATGGTTCTCCAGCGCATCTTTGACCGACTCTCCCACATGTACGGCATCACTTTCTCGGAAAGAACAACTGTCTATCTTGAACCGGGAAGCAACAAAAAAGCCCCTGCCGGCACAGTCGAAGTATGGCATCCGGGAGTCCGCTACTTTGAAATCACCGACAAGACAAGTAATGCTCGCCGAGGCGCCATCTACCTTGATCTGGAATATCGGGAGAACAAGGAAACCGGCATCTGGACCATACCGGTCACCACCTATCCGCATCCATTGCAAAAGGTTCATTGTTCGGTCATTTCATCTTCGCATGGAATTCAGGCACTCATGTATCCAGCCGGCATTCAGCACATGCTGCACGAACTGGGCCACGTCCTTCACCGATTCATGAGCAATACAGAACAGGATTACCTCGGATTCCAAACCAGCGTGGACGATTTCGACGAATTCACGGCTACGCTTCATGCCAACCTGGCCAAACGGCGCGATGTCCTCACATCTCTGATGCAGCCGGCGCTCACGACTGAAGCATACCTCAATTACAACAATCTGAAAGAATATGAGGACATCCAGACACAGTTCCGCATTCTTTGCGAATCCCTGCTTGATCTCGAAATCCACATGCACGGCAACCTTGATGCAAGTCAGGACCTCGCTGCCTCCGAAAAGGAAATCCTGCGTGATTACCTCTACCTCACCCCGCAGGGGGAGAACCTGACGGAATACCTCCCATTCTGCCGGAACACCTTCATCTTCGCGGGCGGTTATTCCGGACTCTATTATACATACTTCAGAAGTGAAGAGCTGGCCACATGTGCCCGCCACCGCTTTTTCGACGAAAGCATGCGGTTCCGCCAAACCTTCCTCGAAAAAGGGTACAGCAAACCGGCAAGCGAACTATACGGCAATTTCATGGGAATCGACCCTTCTCCCGCCTCCATCCAGCGCTACCTCTACCTTGATCCCGACCTCGAATATCCCGAAAACGTCGAAACCACTCCCGCCCCAATAAAACCATGATCCTTCGCTCCCTATTCTCCGTCGTCCTCGTCCTGCTGCCTCTGCATGCGGAGCCGACTGTACCGGCTCCTGTACGGCAGGCCGAAACGGCCACATCGGAAGATCACCCTTTCCTCGACAACAGCGGGCCGCCCCGATGGTCGAAAATGACGCCGGAACAACTGCGCATCGATTCCGAAATCGCCCTGCAAGCCGCGATGGACAAGCTGCGAGTCATCGAACAGGTCACCGAACCGACCTATGACAATACATTCGGCAAACTGGCCAACGACATGACGATGGTCAACACTGTCATGCGTACCAGCCTCCTCTCCTCCACCTGTGATTCCCCTGAATGGCGCACCGCCACACAAGAACTCCTCGCACGGTTCACCACATTCGACACCGCTTTTTGGCAAAACGAAACCATTTGGAAAATCATGCAACAGGCTGCTGCCAGCGAATGGGCCAAAACCCTGCCGCCACATCGCCGCTACTTCATGCAAGAAGTCATCCAACGCTTCAGGATGGAAGGCATCGACCTCCCGCCCGCCCGGAGAGCCCGGCTCTCTGCCATCAAACAGGAACTGACTGATCTTGCCCAGCAATTCTCCGCCAATCTGATCGACTCCCGCCGTGAATGGCAATTCGATCTGACGCCATACGCCGATCTCGGCGGCATCGAAACCCTGCACTTCGAACAGGAGGGAAACCGCCGCATGGCCCGGCTGGACCAGGCTTTCGTCATCCTTAGCTTCGCCGACGACGAAAAATTGCGCGAAGCCGTATGGACAGCCATGAAAACTCTCGGCAAAACGCCGCACGACAATAGCTCCGTCATTCAACGCATCCTTGCCCTGCGCCATGAGCAGGCTCGCATCCTCGGTTACGCCTCCTATGCGGATCTTGTGGCCGCCCGCTGCATGATGGGAACCTCCGAAGCCGCCGAACGGCACATCCGCTCCATGCTCCACCACCTCACTCCGCAGCATGAAACCGCTCTGGAAAACCTTCGCAAGGCCAAAGCCGAACACACGCACAATGCAGCCGCCATCCTCCAGCCATGGGATACCGGCTACTACACCATACGGCTTTCCAGAGACGAAGCGCCGTTCAACGGATACGAATTCAGCCGGCATCTCCCGACTCGTTACGTCTTGCCCCGTATCTTCGCCATCTTCTCGGAACTGTATGGCATCAGCATCACCGAATGTCCCGCCGCCTTCGCAAAACCGGGGAGTAAACCCGCCATCCTGCCGGGCACAGCGGAAGTATGGGCTCCGGGCGTACGCTACTATGAAGTGCGCGACAAAACAACCGGCACGCACCTCGGCTCCTTCTACATCGACGGCGATCCCAGGCCCGGAAAAAAGCCCGGCACATGGACGCAAACCATCAGCATCGGCAAACCGGCTTCTCCCCAATCACCTCTCATTCCCCACTACGCCGCCATCACGACCTCCCTTCCATCTGCCGGAACACTTTCCAGCACAGCCATCGCCACCTATTTCCATGAATTCGGACACATCCTTCACCAAATGCTGGAAGAAGTCGAATGCCCCAGCCTGGGTAACTACGCACTGGAACCGGACTTTAGAGAATTCCCTTCCATCCTTCACGAAAAACTGGCCAGAGAACCCGAAATCCTCGCCCGCATCTCGCAACCTGCCATCCCGGCAGCACTCCTCACCGCATTCACGGCCAATCATCGCTTCTTTCAGGCATACGACGCCATCGTCCCATACCATCAGGCTTTGATCGACCTCGAACTGCACAGGCACTACGAACAATACGCAGGCAAGGACATCGACACCGTCGAACAGGAAATCATCCGCAAAAACTCCCTCCCTGCTACAGCCTTCAATTCCTGCCCGCTTCGAACCAACCTCCACATCTTTGCCAACTTCTACGCAGGAGTATACTACACCTACGCATGGAACGACATGTTGGCGGAAGATGCCTTCTCCCGCTTCCGTGAAAAAGGCCTCACCAACCCGGAAACAGGAGACGAATTCCGCCGCACCATCCTCAGCCAAGGCAGCAGCAAACCGGCTGCCGAACTCTACCGCAACTTCATGGGCCGCGACCCCAAACCGGACGCCCTGCTGCACAGCCTCGGCATCAAGCCGCAAAAAGAGATTCCTTCGGACGCAAAAACGCGCTAAAATCCACTCAACAATTAACGTACACATTGGACAACATGAACAAACTCGCACTCGCACTGTGCGCTTTCTGCATCGGCAACCTGCCCCTGCATGCCGAAAACGCAGCCAAGGCCGCTCCTGCAACCTCCGCCAAACCGGACGAAACCGCCAAGCACCCCTTCCTCGACGAAGGCCTCCTTCCCCAGTGGTCCAAACTCACCCCTGAACAGGCGCAAATCGACATCCCCATCGCCCTCAAGCTCTCCCGGCAGCGGCTCGAAGCCCTGTGCAGCGTCACCGAACCCACCTATGAAAACACCTTCGGCGCCCTTGAAAAAGTCTCCGAACCGCTCGACCGCGCCTGGGACCGTCTCCAAACGCTCGACTCCGTCCGCGACAACCCGAAGCAACGAGAAGTCATCACCCAGCTCATGCCGGACATCATCCGCTTCGGGAACTCCATCGCCTACAACGAAAAACTCTGGAGCGTCCTGAAAAAGGCCGAACAGTGCGAATGGATGAAAAATCTCAGCCCCACGCAAAAACGCTTCGTCACCGAAACGATGGACAGCTTCCGCGACAACGGCGCCGACCTGCCGCCGGACAAAAAGGCACGCCTCGCCTCCATCAACGAAGAACTCTCCACCCTCTCCAAACAATTCTCCGAAAACGTCCTCGACTCCACCAACGCGTGGGAACTCGTCATCAAGGACAAAAAGGAACTCGCGGGCATGCCCGAATCATGGATGGAAACGGCGCAGGCCGCAGCCGCAGCCAAGGGACACGGCGACGCGAAAAATCCCCAATGGCTTGTCACCCTGCAATACCCGTCCTACGGCCCCATCATGAAATACGCCGACAATGCCGCTCTGCGCGAAAAAGTCTGGCGTGCCGACAACACCGTCGGACAGGCTCCGTACGACAACGCTCCCATCATCGCCAAAATCCTCGCCCTGCGCGATGAAAAAGCCCGTCTGCTCGGCTTCAAAAACTATGCGGACCTCACCACCGTGCGCCGCATGGCCGGATCGGGAGCCAAGGCTCTCTCCTTCATCGAAAACATGCACGACAAGGTAAAGCCCAAATTCCTCGAAGAACAGAAAACCCTGCGCCAGTTCAAGGCAAAGCAAACGGGCAAACCCGTCGCCAAACTCGACCCGTGGGACCGCTCCTACTATGCCGAAAAACTGCGCAAGGAACAGTACGACTTCGATGCCGAAGCCCTCAGACCCTACTACTCGGCGGAAAATGTCTTCAAGGGAATGTTCGACATCTACTCCAAATTGTACAACATCTCCATCACCGAACGGCCTACCTCTTACATCGAACCCGGCAGTGGCAAAACCGCCCCGCAAGGCACGGTCGAAGTATGGAATGACGACGTGCGCTTCTTCGACATCAAAGACAACGCCACCGGAGAACTCCTCGGCTCCTTCTACATGGACTGGTACCCCCGCGCCACCAAACGCGGCGGAGCATGGATGAGCCCATTCAGCCACGGCCTCCCGGCCATGAACGGCCAACCGCGCATCCCGCACATCGGCTCCATCAACGGCAACATCACACCGCCCGCTGGCGACCAGCCCGCCCTGCTCAACCACCTCGACGTCGAAACCGTCTTCCATGAATTCGGCCACCTCCTCCACCTCATGCTTTCGGATGTCGACGTCAAGGCTCTCGCCGGCACCAGCGTGGCCTGGGACTTCGTCGAACTTCCCTCCCAAATCAATGAAAACTGGACGTGGGAACGCGAACCCATCGACATCTTCGCCCGCCACTACAAAACGGGCGAAAAACTCCCGGACGACCTTTACAAAAAAATGATCGCCGCGCGCAACTTCATGAGCGCCTCCATGGCCATGGCCCAATGCGGAGTCGCCAAGTTCGACCTCGAACTGCACATGAACTACGACAAATACAAAGGCCGCGGCATCGATGAAATCGACAGCGAAGTCCTCGCCGACTACCGTCCCGACTATTCGGAACAGGGCCCATCCCTCATGCGCTCCCTCACCCATGTATTCTCCGGCGGCTACAGCGCAGGCTACTACTCCTACAAATGGGCCGAAGCCCTCGAAGCGGACGCCTTCTCCCGCTTCCTCAAGGAAGGCGTACTCAATCCCAAAGTCGGTGCGGACTTCCGCCGCACCATCCTCAGCAAGGGAGACAGCAAACCCGCCGCCGAACTCTACCGGGACTTCATGGGCCGCGACCCGAACCCGGATGCCCTGCTCATCAAAACGGGTATCCTCCCCGCACCGGCCGACGACAAAAAATAACGCAAACACTCGACATGCAGTACCCCGACGGCACGGAAATACGAATCGACGACCTCATCTGGGCCGATGAAGGCATCCAGATCGCACGCATCGTCGGCATCCTCGAAACCGAAGAAGAATACACCGCATGGGACGAACCCGGCCCATGCATCCTCTACACGCAGGACATCTTCTCTGCCGCCGGAGACGGCAACGCCCTCTACAGCCTTCCTGCCGACCTCCTCGTGCAGGAAGGCATCGGTGCACTCAGCGAAAACGAACGGCTCCTCCTCCGCTGCCTCTGCCGCATACTCGCCGACCGCACGGGACACGACGTCCACAGCCCTGACTGCAACTGCCACATCTGGAAATACCCCGTCCCCATGCCGGACGGAACCTTCAACCACCGCTGGTTCCTCCACCTCGGGGCCACCCGGGAAAACGCCCCTCACCCCGGCTGGTACGCCCTCGACAACAACGACCTCTCCTTCACCCCTCTCACCGACGAAGAACTCCTCGTCCTCTGGGGACACCCCTTCTACTACACCACCCCGGCCAACGGCGAAATCGCCCAGGCTCCCCATCCCGGCTCCTGAACGCAAGGCGGCGCACGCCGCCCAACCCCTTGTCCATACACACAACATGAGCAACACTCGAATCACACTCGCAGGCATCGGATGCGGCGCACGCACCCGCACCTACATGAAACTCGCCATGGAACGGCCCGACCGCTTCCAAATCACCGCCGCCGCCGACATCGTCCCTGTACGGGCCGAACAGGTACGCGACTACGCCCCGGAAAACGAACGTGCCGGCGTACGCCTATTCTCCAGTGCCGCCGAACTCCTCGCCCAGCCCAAAATGGCGGATGTAGCCATCATCGGCACGCAGGACGACTACCACTTCGAACCCTGCAAAAAAGCCCTCGAACTCGGCTACGACGTCCTCCTCGAAAAACCCATCGCCAAAACCCTCCGCGAAGCCCTCGAACTGCGCGACCTCGCCGCCAAACTCGGCCGCCGCGTCGCCATCTGCCACGTCCTCCGCTACACCCCCTTCTACAACGCCATCCGCAACGTCATCCAAAGCGGAGAACTCGGTGAAATCATCACCTTCAACGCCAATGAAGGCGTCGGAGCCTGGCACTTCGGCCACTCCTTCGTCCGCGGACACTGGGGCAGCAGCATCGCCTCCACGCCCATGATCGTCGCCAAATGCTGCCACGACATGGACATCCTCTACTGGCTCATGGGCCGCAAATGCGAAAACGTCGCCAGCTTCGGCGAACTCTCCTTCTTCCGCAAGGAAACCCTCAGGGAACCGCGCCCCGTCCGCTGCGTCGACTGGACCACCCCCGTCGGCGAAGACCCGTGGGACGCCCGCAAATACATCTCCGACGAAAGCTGCCGCCGCTGGCTCCGCATGGTCATGGACGGCGCGGAAACCGCCACCGAAGAAGAAATCACCGAATGGCTCCGCACCTCCAAATGGGGCCGCGACGCCTTCCAGTGCGAAGACAACGACCAGCCCGACCACCAGGTCGCCATCATGCGCTTCATGGGCGGTCTCACCGGCACCTTCACCATGACCGCCTTCGAAGAAGGCCGCCACATCGAAATCTACGGCACCAAGGCCAAACTCCGCGCCGGAGCCTTCTACAAAGACAACGGCCCGGGAGAAATAACCGTCACCGAACACTTCAGCAAAACCATCCGCAAAGTCGAAGTCGAAGAACCCGATGGCGGCTACGCCGGACACGGCGGCGGCGACTGGGGCCTCGTGGACAGCCTCTACGACGATATGCGCACCGTACCTGATGCCGACGCCATGACCACCTCCATCGCCGCCTCGGCGCACTCCCACGTCATCGCCTTCGCCATCGAACACGCCCGCCGCACCGGAGAAGTCATCGACCTCGCCGAATTCGAACGCAAAGTCCTCTCCGGCGAATTGAACTACTGAAGCATACTGCCTCCCATCCAACCAAACGGCCATGGCTCAATCGAGCCATGGCCGTTTTGCATAACATCTGGTCAACCGTTCCTGCCGGAACCCCGGCCTAAGCCCGAATCACTCTTCTTTCTCGTCCTTCTGATCCTCCGAGTCCTCATTCGAAGCCCCGTCCAGCGAATCGCTAACGGAAATTTTGCCGTCCTTACTCGTGAAAAACACAATATCCGACATTGCCGAACGGTTCTGCACATCATACATATCGAACAAATAGGCAAACTCACCGTCACCCATATCTTCATCCTTGATCCCGAACGCCTTGCCCAGGGTAAACGTATCAATCTCCACCTCCGTCGGATCGGAATCCTCTCCGGAAATCTGAAGACCGTACATCAGCGTCGTAATCTTATCGCCCTCCTTCAGCTTCACCAAATTCTTCTCTCCCATCTTCGACCCTTCCTCCACCTTGCGCGCACCCAGAATCTTGTAGCCCTCTTCCTTGAAATCGTACACGACAGACAAATGATGCTTCACGCCGTTCAGCAACACGGGAACCTCATACCGGTAAAACGTCTCGCCGTTCTCCTTGAAATCCATATAAAGCAAATGCCCGTCGAGATGAGCCCATTTGCCATTGAAACGATCCTCGAACGTACCCGCATCCCAATTCACATCGAGATTCGCATCACTGCCGAGAAACACAATGATATCCTCCTTCGCATCCACGATGGCGAGCACGCAATTCACTCGGTCGATCCACTCCGCACGGTCTGCGCCCAGCGCAAGCAAGGCATTACCGTCATCGGTAATCTTCACCGGAAAATCCTCCAGCTTATCGATATCGGACTTCACCTCCTCCAGCTTCTCCGGCAAAGCCTCAAGCTCATTCTCCTCCCCTCCCTCTTCGCCGAACAAGGCATCATGCGCGGCGGCGGCGCACACCTCCGCCAGACTCGAAGCCGTCTCCAAATCGACAAAACCGAACTGCCAGCCGTAATAGGCAATAAACGAACTGGGCCCCTGCTCCAGCATCGTACCGAAATTCTCCTTATCGCCGTCGAACGGATAATAACAGGAAAGACCGTTCGATTTGCGGTACGGACCGTTCACCTTATACACCACGCACTCCTGCAGTGCTTTCAGCACCGTAGGCGAATGCTCCGGCAGCAACTTGCCGGCATTCTTCACCATCTGACCCATATCCACCATATTGGAATAGCCTCCCTTGGAAGAATTGCTGTAATTCTCCGCCTTCTGCGCCTGCCTTCCCAGCTTGGCGAATACCTTACTGTCCTCGGAAGCCCGCATGACCGCCTCATAACCCAGCAGATCGTACGCATCGCTGAGCTTGCCGATTCCGGAAAGATCCACAACGGAAAGTGTCGCCTCGTCCTCCGTTCCGGCCTCCCGGCATCCCTCCAGATAGGAATCGCAAATCACCTTGCCGAGAGCCTTGCCGTCCATTGACGTATCTTCACCGAGAGCATCCAGCCAACCCGTATAAAACCAGCCGTTGCCCGGCTCCAACTCTTCGGAAGCCACCAGATAGCGCCCCAGCCCCTGAAACGTCTTCGCCGTATCGAGCGAAGCCATCAAGCATGTATCGAACCCGATAACCTCGAAAGGAGGCTCCTCCTCAGATGCTTCAAACACCTTGCCGAAAGCCTCCTTCATCTCTTTCAGGGACAAGGCATCCATTTCGAAATTTTCATCGCAGGCCGCACCGCCGATGCTGCCTCCCCCGTGATTCCAGAAAATGAAAACCTTATGGTCCGCATCGTGATTCTCCCTGCAGAACTTCAGAAAACCTTCCAGCGTGGAAGCATCCCCCATATTCGCCTGCGGCAGCGTAGCCACCCTCTCCAACTCTCCTTCGCTGTACACAAAGCGGGCAATCTTGTCGGCCGGAATATCCGCCTCCTCCGAATGCCATACAGCCGCACCGCCCGTCTGAATCACCACCTTCACATTCTCCGGCAGATCGGCATCCAGCATTTCTTCAAGATCTGCACTGGCGGCACCATGCTTTCTCTCCAAATCGCTGCCGCACAAATACCAATAAATGGCCCATGTCTCCTCCTTCTCCTTCGCCTGCACCAAAGCACCGGAAAACAGGCAAAAACAACCTACCCAGCGGAACACCGCCACAAAAAATGCATTCATCGTATGAAAAATAATATCAATCGGCTCGCACCGGCATAAAATCAAAGGGCTGTTTCCTGCCGGAGGAAAACAGCCCTGCCTATCGAATCGACCCGCTTACTTTTGAGCGGCTTCGAGCTTCTCGACGGCTGTTTTCAGGGCGGCGCTGCCGAAATATTCCTTCTCGGCCAGAACCTTCAACATACTTTGATACGTCGTATCCAGCTTTTCGATATCTTCGGCATTCTCTTGTATCAACTTGCCCATGGCTTCCGGATCGACACCCTTGGCGGCTTCCGACACCTGGGCAGCAAGCGTTGCCAATTGTTCAAGCCCTTGAGCGGCCGCATCGGCGGTAGCCGTATCCTTGATCTCGGCAATAATTTCGATAGCGCCTGCCGTCACAGCCACCATGGCTTCCAGCACCTGTTGTTCCTTGCTCGCAGGAGCTTCATCTGCATCCTGAGCAAAAGCGGGTTGAACCATGGCGACCGGAGCGAGCATGGCGGCGGACAAAATATATTTCATTATTCTATTTCTATCAGTTATATGTGTTGATAAACCCATGTCTCGATATGACCAGATACCGCGTCATGGCACTTGCATGCACAGAACACTTTGCATCAATACAGAACGATCTGCAATAGTAAGTAAACACAGTCTTACAAAGCAAATGGAAAAAAGCAATAAAAAAATCGTGAAAAATACTCGAACTCCTTGAAAACAGCATACGCACGAATATTGCCAGATACACGTCCACATTCAACCATGCGGCAATGCAGCTTGCCATGCCTCTGACGACCTGCTACCATATCGGCCGATCATGCGCACCAACCGATACTTCCTCCTCGCCCTGGCCGTCATCATCGCCATTCTTTGGCTCATCCGCGAATACCTCCGCAGCAGCGATCCCCGGCTGGCCGACCTCGTCTTCGCCTACGGTTTTTGCGCCACTCTGGCTACCCTTGGAGTCATTGCCTGGCTCAGCGCCCGCAGAATGAGGGAACGCGCCATCATCGAAGAACTGGAACGCATGAAACAAGCGGGCCTGCTGACCACCACCACCTACACCGCCCGCCGCGCCTTCCGGCTCCGCGGCAATGAACGGGACAGCCTCCGCTACTTCCTCGAACTGGAAAACGGACGCGTACTCGTCCTCGAAGGAAGTTACCTCTATCAGGAAGACGGACACAGCGACTTTCCCTGCAAGCAGTTCACCATCGAACGCCATACCGAACACGGCTACGTACTCGACCTTCTTTGCGAGGGCGCACCCATAATGCCTGAAGCCGACATGCTCTTCGACGAAACCGCGGCCCTCAAATACTACCCGGAATGCCCCGATGCAGCAGAAGCCTTCGACCTCTTCGAAACAACCTACCCGGACAACACCATCCTCGAAGACACCTACGACTCCATCTTCACGCGCCTGCAGGAAACCCAGCCCGGCCAGATAAGCGGCATGTAAACCGCACGACGCGCTCCGGGTACCGTCAGCGCAAACGGATCACCGTATCGACGGCATTCCACGACATTCCTTCGGGTAGGGAAATACTGTATCCGTTGTCCGTCTTTTCCAGCTTTGCGGGCTTTCCGTTGAAACTGCTGTCGTCGATCACCGTCGCTTCCGTGAAAGAATCCTTCAAATCCTTGAGCTCAAGCGGTACACTCCCCGTCAACGCGTTGCCTTTTCCGGCCATCAGCGGGCATACATGCACATAGACCGTCTTTTTCCCGTTGCCGTCCACTTTGTAGCAACTTCCACCCCACGGCTGATTCTTCAGGGGGCCGCCTCGTGTTCCGTACACGGCTTCGCCATATACCTTCAGCCACTTGCCCATGGCCTTGAAGACGTCCGCCTGTTCAGGCACCAGCGTACCGTCCGGCGCAGGCCCGATATTGTACAGAAGATTGCCGTCCTTCACCGTATTGTTCACCAGAAACATAATCGATTTTTCTACGGGAACCGTTTTGGCCTTGGAACTGTACGACCAGCTGCCTGTCCAGCCCGTATTCGGCACATTGGCCACCGTCATGCAACTTTCCCACGGCACGGAATCGTCGAAACCGCCCAGCCTGCACTCCGGCGTCTTGAAATCGCCCTTCAACTCGGCCGGAAAATCGTTCCTCTGCATGCGCACCACATTCATACGGTCATTTACCAGAATATCCGGTTGCAACTGCTTGAAACGGCGCAGCACCGTGCGAGGATCCCAATCATTGAGAGAACTGTTGCCCACACTGTCGAACCACAGCACATCCACCTTCCCATAGCGGGTCAGCAGTTCCGTCAGTTGCCCGATATAATATTCCAGATAGCGGTAATGCTGGTTCGTCAGATAATTGGGATGATACCAGTCGCGAGCGGAATAATAAAAGCCCAGCTTCATCCCGGCCTGATGAACCGCATCGGCAAACTGCCTGACAATATCCTTGCCGTACGGAGACTTCGAAATCGTGTACACATCGAATTCGGACGGGAAATTACTGAACCCGTCGTGATGCTTCGTCGTCAGCACAGCATACTTCATCCCGCTGTCTTTCGCCACATCCATCCAGGCGGCAGGATCATACTTCACCGGATTGAACTTTTTGTACAAACGGTCGTATTCGAAATCCAGCGCATTGTTGCAGCCCTTGTTCACGCTGTCCTTGGGACGACTCGCCTTGCGCTCCCAACTGATCTCGGCCTCGGCCAGAGACGAGGGATTCCAATGGATGAACATGCCGAATTTCGAATCGCGAAGCCATTGCAGCTGCCTGTCGTTCGCTTTCATATCGAACAACCCGTTGCATGCCTCGTTCACCAGATCCCGATCCCGCACCGGCATGAACACTTCATCCTTCGGAGACAACACAACAAGCCCTTCGCCCATATGCGCCATACGGAAATTGGGTACCGGGCTCTGATGCTCATCCGCCAGCCAGACTTTCAGCTGTAAAAGCCGGGCGGCTGTTGCCAACCCGCACACTTTTTTCCCTGCGACTCTCTTCACATCCTTTGAAGGCACAACAACATGGCACAAGGATGAAAGAAACGCCTCCGGTACATATATCTTCCCACCCATCGACAGCGGGCGCGTTTCATCCGTCAGAGCCACGCGCTTGCCGCGAACCATCGCATAGGGAGAACCGTGCAGACGCCCATGCGCAACGGTAAAATACACGGCATCAGCCAGTCTGGCATCCACCTCCTGCCGAATCTCCGCTACATTATCCTGATACGGGCGCGTATTGTCAAAATAGCTATGGATTTGCCCCGCCTGTTCCCGGGTAATGACCGGGCCGATCCATGCACTCTCTTCGGCATCTTTACCCGCACCGGCAACCATACGGATATACTGCCCCACATCCTGCGCGGACAGGGTATACACACCGGCATCCTTCCCTTCCTTCACGACCGATGCCGTGCCGCCTCGTTCATCACTGCGCTCCCAGCGAAACACCGGAACCGCTTTGCCATCCGGAGATGAAACCACCGCTTTCAGCGGCGTACCGACTACTTCCTGCCCGTCAATATAAGGCCTCACCCACACATCTCCGCCAAAGGCGGCAACAGCTCCGAAAACGAAACCGGAAGAGGCAACAACACGGCAGACATTAACGTTCATCCAATTCCACATGAATTCATTATATAATGTTAAAAAACCAATGCAAGAAAAAACAGGAGCCTCTACTTGCAGATACAACGGAAAACAGCGTATCCTGCCGGGAACAGCCCGTCTCACAGGGCACCAAAAACCGCCGGGAACGTACACGGCAAAGCCGGACAAGCTACCGTTGCTACCTCTCGGTCCTGGCGGGATTGACCAGCCGACCCTCCATGGGCTCCCGGCGGCAAAGGCAGCATAGCGAAGCGGCCCCGCGGAGTCAAGAACAAAGCGCGCGGTTCACGCCAAACATCGCCATCCGCCGCATACACACTTACAAATAAAACGACACCAGCTCCTCGGAACGCCACAGCTCGCCGCATTCCTTTTCCTGCTCATCCAGAAACACGATCGACACTGTCACCGCATACAGCCCACGATTGGCAGACGGCGTCACCAGCTTCGCCAGCTTCTCGACGGGCCACGAATAACAACACTCCTTGCCGGAACAGCACTGCCCCCAGATCACCGCATTGCGGGCCAGGCGGCTCCGGTTCCTCACGCTCAGCCCCGCCACGAACGACGAACCGTCGCCCGGATAACCCTCTGCAGGCGCAATCGACAATTCGACCACGCCGTCGCGCACCTCGAGGCTCAACTTCACCGGAGGCTTCTTCCATGCCTGCGGAGGCAGGCGATCCGGAGAATCCGCAGAATCGCATCCGGCGAACCGTCCGGCGGCTTCATTCAACACACAACTTTTCAACAGGGTTCCTATCATCGGCATGAACGTTTGGATTACCTATGCAATACCACCGCTCCGGAAAAGATGCGAGAAAAAGAAGTGTAACAGAAGCGTCACAAGCATCACAACATCGTCACAAAACACCTTCCGCGCTCATCCCTCACAAAACGGACGCCAACATCTTGCCGGCAATCGGCAAAAGGCACAAACACCGGCAAACCGCCAATTTCTTCCCCGCTTACAAAAGCAGAAGAATCACAGGATTCTCAAGAAGCGTCTTGAGCTCTCCCGCCACCAACCCAGCAGCAGGCTCATCCAAAATCCGGCTATTCACATACAGCGTCACCGGAAGAATCAGCTTGGACACCGGCCTGCCACACTCGATCCGCACCTTGGGAGACGTACCTTCGATCTTCACCACCACGGAAGTAGCAGCACCCATGCGATCGGCCACCTCCTCCGGAGACAGGCCCACATCGCACACCACCACATCGGTACGCGCCCCTTCCGGAAGCGTCGCACCCTCCCTTGATTCCTGCGCAATCTTGTAAATCGACTTGGAGGCGGCTTTCTCAATACCGATCAGCTTCGTCCCTCCGTCCTCGACCAGCAGCACATTCAAATCTCCCCGTTCCGCCAGCCAGTCGGCCTGCGTCAGGCAGGCCTTCACCACGGCGCGCACGATATAATCGAACAGGGAATAACGGCCGTTGAGAAGCTTCTCGCACTGGACGGCGATCGGCGTACTGATCGCGGCCAGCTTCGCCATATCCGCCTCCATCGAAAAATGGAAATAATCGCCTGCCATCTCCCTGTTAGGAGCCAGCGCCGAACTGCCGAGCTTGGTAGAACCCGACCCGCGGGCAGGCTCCGCATCCTGCCCCGCACGAAAACATTCCACATCCGCAGCCATCACCCTGCCTCGCGGCCCTGTACCGGGAATACCTTGCGGAGACAAGCCGAACTGGACACACAATTTCCGGGCGAGCGGACTCACACGAATCAAAGGCATGGACATATCAGGCTGCGGATATGGGGTTAAACATTCTTATTCCTGCTCCCAGACGAGAGCGCCGTCGATATACACCTGAAGCGTATCGAAATGCTCGTCGAGCAGAACCATATCAGCCGTGAAACCGGGCGC
This sequence comes from Neoakkermansia glycaniphila, assembly GCF_900097105.1. Classification (GTDB taxonomy): domain Bacteria; phylum Verrucomicrobiota; class Verrucomicrobiia; order Verrucomicrobiales; family Akkermansiaceae; genus Akkermansia; species Akkermansia glycaniphila. The sequence continues at coordinate 1,370,383 of NZ_LT629973.1, forward strand.
GATCTTGCCCAGATCGTGCAGACCGAGAGACTGGGCCTGATTCCACGAAGTCGCCTTCACAAGCTCGCTCAGGGCAATACCGGTAATCTCGAACACATTGCGGAGGCCATGGGCAAAGTGGAGCGTACTGCCGGCCAGATTGCCGGATTCGGCAAGGCGGGCCACACCACCCTTCACGACGATCGGCAGACCGCCGAGATCGCCGGGGCCGTCGGGCATCCACGAACAGGAAAGGGAATCCGTAATCATCAGCATCTGCTCGGCGGGCTTCGTCGTAAACACCGTCTCAAGCATATCCGGACAAAGATGGATCGTATCGCAAATGATTTCGATCTTGATATCGTTATCGAGCAGGCCGGAACCCACAAGACCGATCTCGCGGTGGTGCAGCGGAGACATCTGGTTGCAGAAATGCGTCAGGTGCTTCAGGCCGGCGGCCTTCGCCTTCGTGAAATCGGCATGCGTCGCCGCACTGTGACCAGCGGAACAGGTCATCCCTTCGGCAGTCGCCTTCTGGATGAAATCGTTTGCACCAGGCATTTCGGGAGCCAGGGAAATCAACTTCACGGGGGTAATGGCATGCAGGGCTGCCACTTCCTCGAAATCCGGCATGCGGACAAAAGCGGGATTCTGCGCACCGCAGCACTTCGGATTGATGAACGGCCCTTCGAGATGCACGCCCGGCACCTTGGCGAACTTCATATCCTTGCGGTACTCGGCCACAGTCTTGCACACATCCACCAGCGTCTGGGGAGCGAGCGTCAGCGTCGTCGGCAGCCAGCTCGTCACACCTTCCTTCATCTTGCACTCGGCAATCGTATGCAGGCTTTCCAGCTTGGCGTCGCACGTATCGCAACCGCCTGCGCCGTGGCTGTGAATATCGATAAAGCCCGGCATCAGCATCTGGCCCTGGGCGTCGATCACCACATCGGCCTGCGGCAAAGTATCGCCCGGCTGAATCACCGCAACGATCCGGCTGCCGTCGACGAGCACCGAACCTCCCACGATCTCAACACCGGGAGAAATAATATGAGCATTGGAAATAAGCGTTTTCATGATATTATTCTGGTTGATCGGCAGGGCGGCCGGACTGGCGGCCCAACACTTTCATTAGCGCCATTATACCCGCCTGCCCCATCGCCTTGCAAGCCCAATGTCCGACAGACCCTTCAAAACACGAAGGAAACCGCCCGCGAAACAATACGTCCGCAATCATGCACGATGCCGCACAAGAATATCGGAACGCTCCTTTGCCGCTTGCCATCCCGTCGCCAACATGATAGAACACAAACACTATGATTCGTCCATTGATCGCCTCTCTTGCCGCCCTCTGCGCAACCGCCTTTGCCGCGGAATGGCAGACCGACTACGACACCGCCAAAGCCGCTGCGGCAAAGGAAAACAAACACCTCTTCGTCGAATTCACCGGTTCGGACTGGTGCAAGGCCTGCATGATCCAGAAAAAGAACGTCCTGAGCAAACCGGAATTTCAGGACCGCGCCAGCCAGCACTTTGTCCTTCTCGAACTGGACTATCCCAACAAGCAAATCCCGGCGGACGTCAAACTCAAAAACGAACGTGTCCGCGACCGCTTCGACATCCGCACCTTCCCGACTGTCCTCTTCATGACGCCGGACGGCCTGCCCTACGGCAGCATGGTAGGCGCCAAGGGAGGCGTTCCGCAGGCAACTGCAGAAATGGAAAATGCCCTCCAAAACTATGCCCGTTACAAAACGCTCCTCGATCATGCAGTACGCCTGAGCGGCACGGAAAAAACGCAAAAACTTCTGGAAGCCTACGACACCATTCCCGAAAACTTCCGCCCCTACTATACCGATCTCAAGGAAGCGATCGCCAAAAGCGATCCCGGCAACGTATCCGGCAAGGCCCTCCAATTCGCTCGTGAGGCGCGCAACATGCGTGAGCAGAGCCAATTGAGGGACATCAGACTGAGCGGGCAAACTCCCGAAGAACAGAACAACGCCATCGATGAACTCATCTCAAAAGACCTCCTGCCCGAAAACACCGTGCAAGCCCATATCCTGAAAGGGAAAGCTCTTTTTCCGGCTGCCGTCGACGATGCCGCCTTCGACAAGTGTCTCGACGCCTACAAGAAAGCTCTCGACCTGATGCCCGCAGACAGCGAACAGGCAAAAAAAATAACCCGGGAAATTCAGGAACTGGAAATGGGCCGCGCGCAATTCATCCAGCTCAATAAAAACATGGCTGCCAAAAGAAAAGAAGCTGCCGCAAAACAATAACGGCAAGCCACGGACAACAGCAGCCACTCCCCTCTCGCCTCCTGAATGAAACCAGCGTTCAGGAGGCTTTTTCCATTCCTGGATAAGCGGCAGAATCGGATTGCACTCCGTCGCGCAATGCCGAACTTTATCTTCCAGCCCGCAACAGGCCCTTTTACGAACCACATGCCGAAACCGCGAGACAACCTGCACCATGCACCTCTCACACATCCCGCGCACAGCCGTCCGGCTCCATCTCTGCCGGCAATATGACAGTGTTTCTCCTTTCCAAAAAACCGTCCAGACGGTATGTTTTATTCATGAATACACCGCCTCATCGCAAAAACGAACCTGACGCCGTTCGCGCAAAGCTCCTCGAGGCAGCTGCACGCATCGCCGCCGAGCAGGGACTCGCCGCCATCACCCTTCATGCCGTAGCTCGCATGGCCGGAGTCAGCAAAGGCGGCCTGCTGCACCATTATCCAAGCAGGCAGCACTTGATCGAAGCGCTGTATGCCGCACTCCTGTCCCGGCTTGATCAGCGCATCCGCAACATACAGGCCAACGACTCCGAACCGGTAGGCCGGTTCACCCGCGCCTACCTGTCCGCCGTCGCCCTGCCCGGCGATTCACCGGATGAAAGCCGCCTTCTGGGCGCCGCCGCACTTGCCATGAGCTCCGACCTCCATCTTGCCGAAACATGGAATCGTTGGATTGCCGCCCACATCGCCCGAAGCGGCGAAGAAGACCGCAGTCCCGCAGCCGCAGCCATCCGTTGCGCCGCAGACGGCCTCTGGCTGGCGGACTGCTCACACACGGCCCTGCCCGCCGCCATGCGCAGCTCAGTACTCGCCTTGCTCACCGCCCAAACCTTCCATCTTGCCCCGGACGCGCCATGAACCCATCGGTCATCACCTACGGAGCGTTGGCTCTCGCCATCATCTGCGAAACAATCGCCACCACCAGCCTCAAGCAAAGCGAGCAATTCACCCGGCTTGTCCCATCCCTCATCACCGTCTTCGGCTATGCGTGCGCCTTCTACCTTCTCTCCGTCACTCTGAAAGCAATGCCCGTAGGCATTGCCTACGCCATCTGGAGCGGAGCCGGCATCATACTCCTCAGCATCATCGGAATCGTCATTTACAAGCAGCGCCTCGACCTCTCCGCCTGCATCGGCCTCGGATTCATTGTCCTCGGCATCCTCATCATCAATATCATGTCGAAGACCGGAGCCCACTGACAATTTCTACCCTCTCCGGGCAAATCCGTAGCGGGTGCCTCGTCCGTTGCCGTACACCCGCAGCAGCCCGGCATCCGCGCCCTGCGCCAGATCGCGACTCGCCGTCGGCACGGAAATCGACTTGAAAAAAGCCACATAATCGCGGCGGCCGAACATCCCTCCACGCCAGCCTGCGCGGAACAGCTCCAGCCTCTTCGGAGCCTTGGGAGCTCCATGGTGATGCTCCAGCAGCACATCCACCGCATCCGCCAGCACACCCAGCATCCATTCCACGAACGGCATCGCGTCCCCCGCCAGATACCCCGCCTCCAGGGCGTTGTCCAGTTCCGGCTCACGCTCATGCATCAGAGCTGCCACGGGCAGCACGGAAAACACCGGATCACAGGCACACAGGAAAACCGACTGCCACAGGCAAACCATACTGGCATTCCAACGGGCAAACGGCGCCAGCAGCAGCATCTCGTACACCCAGCGGCAGCTCGACAGCACCGCATTCTCACCCTCCAGCCCGCCGAAGAAAAACTTCAGCAGCCCTTCCACCTGCCCGGCCGGAGGCACCACATAGGAAAACCTCTCGCCCCGGCGCACCACGAATTGCTCCTTCCGCAGCCCGGGAGCCAACCCCTCAAGACTCTCGTACCGATACGGATCCATCGACTCCGCCCGCACAAAGGCATCCGCCAGAAAGGCGCAGCCCGCCCGCACCTCCGCCGCCACATACACCGGCTCCTGCTTCAGAATCGCCTCCACCTGCTCCCTCTCCAGCGGGCAATCGTCCAGAGCCATCGCGCCCCGCACATTCTCCATGTGCACCCATTCCCGAAACGCCGCATCCGGCTGCTGCGCCTTCAACCCGCGCACCTCTCCCAGCTTCCCCGCCAGAGCCAGCAGGCGGGAAAGAGCAGTCGGAGAAAGGGAGGAAAGCTTCGGCATACGCCATACATATCAAATGATGCGTAAAAAGCAAGAAAAAGTTCCTGTTTCGCCAAATGCTTCACACGGCATCCTGCACACCTGCCGGAATACGGCCACTCCATGCTTGCACTCCCGCATCAACCATGATATGAAACAGGTATGATAGACACCATACTCGTCCTGATGGCGCCCGGTTTCGAAGAAGTCGAATTCTGCACGCCTGTCGACATCCTGCGCCGCCTGAACATCCCCGTCGTCACTGCCAGCGTCGGCGAACGGGAAGTCAAAAGCGCACGAGGCATCTCCATGCGGGCGGACATCCTCCTGCACGATGTCGACGAATCGGAAGTCGGTGGCATCATCCTCCCGGGCGGAGCCGGATCATGGGTTCTCCGCGACACGCCCGAAGCCCTGCGGCTCGTCCGCATGGTACATGAAAAAGGCGGCCTCGTCGCTGCCATCTGCGCCGCCCCCATCGCGCTGCGCGCCGCAGGCGTTCTGGACGGCAAACGGGTCACAGCCTACCCGGCGGACGAAGTCATCGCCGCCGTTTCCGAAGTGGCGACGGTCACGCATGCCCCCGTCGAACGGGACGGCCATATCATCACCGGACGCGGCCCGGGCGCAGCATTCGAATTCGGCTTCGCCATCGCCTCCTATCTCGGCCTCGGCAAACAGGTGGAAACCCTTCGCAAGGAAATGGTCTATGAAGCCTGAATCCCTCAACCGCCGCGTCCTCTGCCTGCTCATGCCGGGCAGCATGCTCGCGGCTTCCGCCCTGTCCGCCGAAACGTGGACGGACACCCGGGGCAAAACCATCACCGCCGGATTCCTCGCACTGGAGGGCAACAAAGTCTCCCTCGACATGAAGGGGAAAAAAGTCTCCGTCCCGATGGAAAAACTCTCGCCGGACTCGCAGAAGCGGGCTCAAATGCTGGCGGAATCCCCCGTCCGCGAACTCGCGGGCCCGTTGGAGCCCGGCAAGGAATACCTCTACGAAATCCCCTTCGCACAGGAAGAAAAACAGGTCGTCGAGCGAAGAATCCGACCTTCGGCAGGACTGCCCATGCAGCCCATCCTGCGCCTGTCCGTCACCGTACCGCCCGATTTCGACCCGGAAAAACCGCAAAAAGTCATCTTCGTCCGCGCCACCATCTCGGGCAATGCCGGATCGGGCGGCCACCGCATCGCCATCCCCGCCTTCATGGAAGCGGCCCAGCAGCTGGGCTGGATCATCGTCTCGGCAGACAATCCCGCCGGCATTCCCCGTGAAAACGTTCTGGACGCCGCCACCCTGCGCACGGCCTGCAACATGCTGGAGCAGGCATGGCCTGCCTTCCGCTCCTGGACCTTCGCCACGGGCGGATTCTCCGGCGGCGGCACCTCCTCCGTCCATGCCATCGGCGGCTTGCATCAGGCAGGCATCACCGTCAAGGGGGCTCTCGTCGGCGGCTCGCGCTTCTACGTCTATGAAGACCTGGCGAACGCCTACAAATGCCCGCCGGAAAAATCCACCCAGGTCAAATACTTCTTCTCCAACGGCAGGCGCGACAACCTCGCCACTCCCGCCCTCGTGCAGGACGTCATCTCCAAAATGCAGGCCAAAGGCTGCAAAAACACCCGCGTCGAATGGCACGAAGGAGGCCACAGCTTCTACCGCCCGCACATCGCCGACGCGTTGAAATGGTTTGCCGAATAACCCAGCACCGCACTGCCGCACCGCCATGATCTACATCGTCCTAGCCGTCATCCTGCTCGGCATCGCCGTACCGGTCTTCCTCGTCGGCAGGCACAAGGACATCCCCGTGGAATCGTCCGGCGATGAACACACGGAACGGCCGGCTACCGAAAACGAAAGCAGCGAAACCCTCAGGCATCGGTTGGGCATGCTCGAAACCCTGCTCTCCGTCGAAGACCGGTTTCCCGGAGAGTGCGGATGGAGCGACCGGAAAGAGCCTCGCGACACCTTCCGATTCAATGACGGAGAACATGCCGCCACCGACTTCCACTTCCTGCCGGACGGCTGGCTGGCCATCCTGGAAACATGCACCTGCGCCAATCCGGACATCGCCGCCATCGCCGCAGGATTCCCCGACGCCTCGCCTCAAAGGGAAATCCTCGACTCCGTCGCCGGGAAGAAAACCGTCACCGGCATCATCTCCATGCAAAACGGCGTCCTCCGCTGCTATCCGGACGAAATCCAGCTCGAAGGGCACCTCTGGCCCCTCTTCGGCAGCGAAGACGAACTCGCGGCCTATGCCGCCGACTACCGCTTCCTCTAAACCTCCCGCTGCTCGCCGTTCAAACCCCTTCCGAGCGCGGCGCGGCGCCATCCAGCAACTCGCGGTAATAAGTCGCGCGGGACATGATCTTCTCCGCCGCCAGACCGCACAAATCGCACAGCGTATCATCCGGCAGGAAATAAAGCGTGCGTCCCTTGTCCGGCTTCTTTCCCACGAAACCGGACTCGAACAACAGCTTCAGATGCTTCGACGCCACGCTCTGCTGAATCTGCAACCGCTCGACCAGCTCGCCGACCGTCGCCTCACCCTCCGTGCAAATGGAAGATAAAAGCCTGAGCCTCACAGGCTCGGAAAGCATCTTGAAAAAAACGGCCAGTTCCGCAAGCATGCCGGGCGAAGCACATAAGGACTGCTGATTTGTCATACACCCGATTTTAAAATTGACGAAAGAAAGAGTCAAGTCTATATTCTCAATATCGCGATATGCGAATATAATCATGAAAGCATCAGAACTGCATGCCCGCATGGAACGCAGCGACGTCGAACTGCTCGATGTCCGCACCGAACTCGAATTCAACCAGGGGCATCTCCCCGGCGCAAGGAACATCCCGCTCGACCGCCTGCAGGCCGACGGCTCCTTCACCCCCGAGAACGCAGCCCGCCCCCTGTGCATCATCTGCCAGAGCGGCAAACGCGCCGAAAAGGCCCTCGCGCACCTCCAAAGCGCATGCGGCATCGAAAGCTGCATCCTCGAAGGCGGCATGAACGCCTGGCAGGAAAGCGGCAGGCCGGTGCAGAAAAACCGGGGCACGCATGGCATCACCCTCATCAGGCAGGTGCAAATGATCATCGGCGCCGCCAACCTTCTCGGCCTTGTCCTCGCGTGGCAGATCTCTTTCTGGTGGCTCCTGCTGCCCGCCATGACAAGCCTCGGCCTGCTGATGGCGGGTTTGACAGGCTTCTGCGGACTCGCCGTCCTTTTATCCAAAATGCCGTGGAACCGCATTGAACATTAACCACCGACCAATTGTCACCACCACCATGGACAAACAACTCACCACCCTCATCGTCGGCGGCGTTGCCGGAGGAGCCACCACGGCGGCCCGCCTCAGCAGGCTCGGCGCCGGGCGGCGCATCGTCATCATCGAACGCGGCGGCTATGTCTCCTTCGCCAACTGCGGCCTGCCGTACTACATCGGCGATGTCATCCCCGAACAATCCTCCCTCATCCTCGCCTCGCCGGAACTCTTCCGCAGCCGCTACGGCATCGAAGTCCTCCTCAACCACGAAGCGATCTCCATCGACGCAGCCTCCTCCACCCTCCTCGTCAGAAACCTTGCCACAGGAGAAGAACTCCCCATACCCTACGACGAACTCGTCCTCTCCCCCGGAGCCGCGCCCTTCCGCCCGCCGATGCCCGGCATCGACCTTGCGGGGGTCATGACCCTCCGCACCGTCCCGGATGCCGAAGCCGTCAAAGCCTACATCGGCCGCCACAACGTACGCTCCGCCCTCATCGTCGGCGCGGGCTTCATCGGACTGGAAGTCGCGGAAAACCTCCGGGAACTCGGACTGGAGGTCACCCTCGTCGAAGGCGCACCCCACATCCTGCCCCCGCTCGACACCCACATGTCGGGATACGTCTCCCGCCTGCTCGAAGAACGCGGCCTCCGCATCGAAACGGGGAAAATCGCCCAGGGCATCCGCCGCACGGAAGACGGCCGCCTGCAGGCATACGCGGACGCATGGGAAAGCCCGGCAGCGGACATGATCCTCCTTTCCATCGGCGTACGCCCCGAAACCTCACTGGCCCGCACCGCCGGCATCGAAACGGGCAAAACGGGCGGCATCATCGTCGATACTCAGATGAAAACCTCCGTCCCCGGCATCTGGGCCGTGGGCGATGCCGTCGAAGTCGTCTCCCGCGTCACCGGCAGGCCCATGCTCCTCGCCCTTGCCGGAGTCGCCCAGAAACAGGCGCGCATCGCCGCCGCTTCCATCATGGGAAGACAGGAAGAATTCCACGGCGTACTCGGCACCAGCGTCCTGCGCATCTTCGGCACCACCGTGGCCATGACCGGAATGAACCCGGACACGCTCGCCCGCCTCGGCTATGAAGACGATTACGAATACATCGACGCCCACCCATACCAGCACGTCACCTACTACCCGGGCGCAACCCCCATCCACATGCGCCTCGTGTACCGCAAAAAAGACGGCCTCATCCTCGGCGCCACCGCCATCGGCGAAAACGATGCCGCGCGCAAAATAGACGTCATCGCCGCCCTCATGAGCAAAAACGGCACCGTGTACGACCTTGAGGAAGCGGAAATGTGCTACTCCCCGCAGGAAGGAGCGGCCAAAGACGCCGTCAACATGGTCGGCATGGCCGCAGCCAACAACCTCCGAGGCCTGCACCCCCTCGCACATGCCGGAGACATCGGCCGGCCCGGCACCTTCCTGCTCGATGTGCGCGAGGTGGCGGAAACAGTCCGCCAGCCTTTTGCCGGAGCCGTCAACATCCCGCTCTCGCAGCTGCGCTCCAGATGGCAGGAACTCCCCGGAGATCGAACCATCCTCGTCCTCTGCCAGGTCGGCGTACGCGGCTACAACGCCACGCGCTTCCTCTGCAACATGGGCCTCGACGCACGCAACCTCAGCGGCGGCTATATCACCATGAGCCTCGGTTCCTGAACGCCCATCAACCCCGCCCCGGCGCGCCGTTCCGCATCTTGGCAAGATAAACGAGCCGCACGCCGGGCATCAGATCCGTTTCACGGAACGGTTCATAACCCATGCTCCCGTACAATTCCAGATTCCGATTGCTTGCCACACTCGTAAACAGCTCGTAGCGGCAGCTCGGGCATTCCTCCTCCATCGCGGCAAGCAACCTTCGGCCAAGGCCGCGTCCCTGAAAACCGGGATGCACCATCAGCTTGCCGATCCTCAGCGTCTCGCCATCCCGGAAGCCTCGCACCGACCCCGCCAGCGCGCCCTCATCCGAAACGGCCTTCAATACCGTACCCTCTCCGAACTCCCGCACAAGATCGGGAAGCGATTGCACCATCGGAGGAATCGTCTCGCAGCCCAGCAAATCGGCCTCGCTACGGAATGCGAGCCGCTGCAAGGCGAGAATCTCCGGCAAATCCTCCTCGCAAGCATGAACAATACGCATCATTTGATCCGCAATCTTATTCGGACTTGCCTCCAACTATGTAAATCGGCCTCTTCTTGACCTCCAGATACGCCTTGGCGATATACTGGCCGAGAATCCCCATGCACAGCAGCTGCACGCCGCCAATGAACATGATCAGGCACACGAGAGAAGTCCAGCCGTAAACGGCCGTCATCGGATCGAGGAAATGGCGCACGGCCAGTACCACGATCGTCACCATGGCAATCACGCACAACAGCATGCCCATGAACGAAGCCAGAGCCAGCGGCACGGTGGAAAACGAAATGATACCCTCAAAGGAATACTTCAGCAACTTCCAGAACGACCACTTCGTCTCTCCGGCGGCGCGCTCCACATTCTCGTACTCCAGCCACTTCGTCTTGTAGCCGACCCATTGGAAAATCCCCTTGCTGAAACGGTTGTACTCCGGCATGGCCAGAATGGCAGCCACCACCGGGCGGCGCATCAGGCGGTAATCGCGTGCGCCGTCCACCAGCTTCGTATCGGAAATATGATTGATGAAGCGGTAAAAGCACCGCGCAAAAAACGACCGGATCGGCGGCTCCCCGGAGCGCGTGCTGCGCCTCGTACCCACCGTATCGTAACCTTCATCCAGACAGGCACCCACCATCTCCGGCAGCAGCGAAGGCGGATCCTGCATATCCGCATCCATCAGGCACACGAGATCCCCCGCAGCATGCTGCAAACCGGCATAAATCGCCGCTTCCTTGCCGAAATTGCGGGAAAACGACACATACCGCAGGCTCGCATCTTCCCGGTTGAACTGCTGCAGAATGGACAAAGTGGCATCACGCGAACCATCGTCCACGAACACCACTTCCAATTCATCGACTCGCAACTGCGGCCGTACATCCTGCACGGCCTTGCGGAAGATGGGCAGAACTTCGGCTTCGTTATAACAGGGAACGATCAGAGAGAGCTTCATGAGCCCTTATACTAATACTGATGCCGCACCCTGTCCAGCCCATTATTGCACTTTGGCCGTCGCCGGAATGATCGCAGGACGGATGGAAACCTCCTTCGTCGAATAACGTTCGGACGGTTTGAACAGCCAGCCCGGATCGGCATTGCGAAGCTGGTACTTCTTCGCCCGGAACACCTTCAGCTTCTGGTTGGAATTGGGATCGTAGGCATAGCGTCCCGTATAGTTGCCGTACAGAATATACTCGTAATTCTGGTCACGGCCATACGTCTTGTTCGGACCGTCTTCCGGGCCTCGGTCGGGCGTGGGGCAAAGCTCCTCGTCCATCAGCACGAGATCGGCCTTTGCCCAGGGTGTACGGGGCGTGCGCACATAACCCCAGAAGCGGGTTCCGGGCACATGGTAGCGGCGGGCGACAAAATAATTGCCCGGCTGCTCCTTCATGATCACGGCATTCTGCTTCGCGATCGCTTCGAGGTCGCTCTTGGTCGTATCGCACTGGCTCAGCGTCAGCGTGAGCAGCACGGCGGCAATGGTGCGTTTGGCGGTGGTATTCATTGGTCTTGCTTGGACGAAAGGTAAAGATTGACGGCTGCCCCGGCAGCCAGAAAGCCGAAACTCCCGGTAATATGCGTGGCGGAACCGAAACCCGAATCGCAGGCCATGCGACCGGTGAAACCGGGGTCGCGCGTGCAAGCCGTGCCGCCGTCGCATTGCGGATAGCGGGGTTTCTCGGGAGAAAACACACAGGGAATGCCGATCTCCGGAGCCTTATCCTCCAACGGGAGGCCATACTCGCGGCGCAGCATCTTGCGGAGCGTGGAAAGCAGGTTATCGCCGTGCGTCCGCGCCAGATCGGCCAGCTTCACCTGCGAAGGATCGATGCGGCCTCCTGCGCCCCCGCAGGTCACCACGGGTACGCCTTCGGCATGGCAAGTGGCAATCAGGTGAGCCTTGGGCTTCATCGCGTCGATAGCGTCGATCACCAGTCCGGGCTTCTCGCCGAACAATCGTTCGGGCTTGGAAACAGTATAAAAGGCAGGCACTTCCACCACCTCGATCTCGGGATTGATCAGGCGCAGCCGCTCGGCCATCACTGCCGTCTTCGAGCGGCCAACCGTACCGTCGAGCGCATGAATCTGCCTGTTCGTATTCGTGATGCACAGATCATCGAGATCCATCAGAATCACATGGCCGACTCCCGTCCGCGCCAAGGCTTCAGCCACCCACGAACCGACTCCGCCGATCCCGACCACCGCCATCCGCGCAGCAGCGAGGCGTTCGGCATCCTTGCGCCCGTAAAGCCGCGCAATCCCGCCGAACCTCTGTTCCCAACTCTCCGTCATCATCGCTCAGGCATTCTTTTCATACATGCGCTGAATGCGCTCGAAACGGACGGCCTTGCCCGTCTCCATATCGATGGAAGCCACCGCACCGCACAGGCGCACGGGCCAATCCGCCACGGGAAACTTGGAAGGCAGCGTCGTACAGAACCGCTTCAGCACCGCATCCTTGTCGCGCCCCAGCACGCTCACGGCAGGCCCGCACATCCCGGCATCCGTCAGATACGCCGTACCGCCGGGCAAAATCATATCATCCGCAGTCTGCACATGCGTATGCGTGCCTATCACCACGCTCGCCTTGCCGTCCAACAAATAACCGAGGGAAATCTTCTCGCTCGTCGTCTCCGCATGCACATCCACCAGCACCGCATGCGCGCCTTCTTCGCGGAGGCGAAGCACCTCCTGCTCCCCGACTACAAAAGGATTCTCCAGCGGCGGCTGAATGAACGACCGCCCCTGCACCTGCACCACGCCCACCTTGCCCTTCGGCGTCTCCAGCAGCACGGAACCGTGGCCCGGCGTACCCTGCTGGTAATTGATGGGACGCAGCAAACGGGGCTCCCCATCCATCCACGGAATCAGATCGGGCTGATCCCATACGTGATCGCCCATCGTAATCGCATCCACACCGCTCCGCAGCAATTCCTGCGCAATCTTCGGCGTAATGCCGCGGCCTCCGGCGGCATTCTCCCCGTTGACCACAATGAAATCGAGGCCGAACTCCTCCCGCAGCTCCGGCAGCGCACGCATGGCAGCAGTACGGCCCGGCTCCCCCACGATATCGCCGATGAACAGCAGATTCAGCATCATGCGCCTTCTCCTTGCTTATCGGCATCGAACGCCTTCACCGGCACCACGAGTACGGGAACCTTCGCATGGCGGATCACCTCCTCGGCCACACTGCCGAGGAACACGGAAGAAAGGAAACTGTGGCTGTGGTTGCCCACGATAATCATATCCGCGCCTTCCTTCTCCGCATAGGTTTCAATCGCTTCCTGCGTGTCGAACTCATCCGTCACCTTCGAGTGGACGACGACGCCCCATTGATCCTTCAACTCCTCGGCGAGCTGGCGCAGGCGCATCTCGGAAAGGGCCTTGATCGTCATACTCTTGCCTACTTCCTCCTTCGGAATCACGACGTCCTCCGGAAAAATTCCGGCCACGTCGTAGGCAATACGCGGCTCCACAACGTGGATCAGGTGAATCTCACCCTGCATGGCACGCGCAAGCTTGCCCGCCTGCTCGGCAACCTCGGGGGTGGCGTCCGAAAAATCGATGGCAACCAGAATCTTCATCATACAAAGGTACGATAGCACCGCACCGCACCATCATCAAGCCGAAAGTCGCGCCAGAGGCCACGCTTTTCCATTCAATCACGTGATGCGAAAAAAGCATGGGACGGGAAGCCGCAGATTTCGCAGATTAACACAGAACAATATTTATGATAAACATCTTGCCATCAATCGAATCGTCAAATCAATGACATGGAAAGAATGGCAAAAAAACATTTTCTACCCTCACTCATTCAACGAATACGTAAAGAGAAAGTTGAAATTTCCATCAAAAAATCTGTGATAATCAGTGCAATCTGTGGCCCATCAATTCCTAATAATCAAAGAAAATCCCATGTAAAACAGAATACACCACCCCACCCTGCATGACGCGCTCCGCTGGACGCATGGCACGCTTCCGGGGCCTCCGCCCCTTGACCCGGAAGCCCGTATCCGCTATCATGGGAACAGCCTATTTTCACCTATATGTCAACAGATACACATCCATTCCAGACAGAAGTACGCCAGCTGCTCGACATCGTCATCCATGCCTTCTACAGCGACCGGGAACTCTTCATCCGCGAACTCGTATCGAACGCATCGGACGCCCTCGAAAAACTCCGCCTCAAGCAGCTCACCGGAGCCGCCGTTTATGAGCCGGAACGCGAACTTCGCATCTCCATCACCACCGATGAAGAAAAGAACACCCTCACCATCGCGGACTCCGGCATCGGCATGACCCGCGATGAAGTCGTCGAATACCTCGGCACCATCGCCCACTCCGGCACCAAGAAATTCCTCGAAGCCATCAAGGAAAGCGACGGCAAGGGCGACCTCATCGGCCAGTTCGGCGTCGGCTTCTACAGCTCCTTCATGGCCGCGAAAGAAGTCGAAGTCATCACCCGCTCGTGGGAACCGGACGCCGCCCCCGTCAAATGGGTCAGCGACGGGCAGGACGGCTACACCCTCTCCGAAGCCCCCGCCGACACGAAACGCGGCACCGAAATCATCATCCACCTCAAGGAAGAAGACAAGGAATTCGCCCAGCCCTACCGCGTCCGCCACATCCTCACCCGCTACTCGAACTTCATCAGCTTCCCCATCGACTTCGACGGTGAGCACCTCAACACCGTCCAGGCCATCTGGGCGAAATCGAAAAGCGATGTCAAACCCGAAGAATACGACGAATTCTACCAGTTCATCGCCCACACCGAAACGAAGCCTCTCAGCTACATGCACTTCAGCGCCGATGCCCCAATCGCTCTGAACGCCCTGCTCTTCGTCCCGGAAACCAACCCGGAAAACACCGGATTCGGTCGCTGCGAATCGAACGTCTCCCTGTACTGCCGCCGCGTCCTCATCGACGCCAAGCCCGAAGGCCTCCTCCCCGAATGGCTGCGCTTCCTCAGCGGCGTAGTGGACAGCGAAGACCTCCCCCTGAACATCTCCCGCGAAATGCTTCAGGACAGCTCCATCATCCGCAAAATCAACGGCATCATCACCAAACGCTTCCTCAAGCACCTCGAAAAAATCGCCAAGGACGACACGGAAAAATACGCCGAATTCTACGCCCAGTTCTCGCGCTTCCTCAAGGAAGGCATCGTCACCACATGGGAACACAAGGAAGCCCTCGGCAAACTGCTCCGCTTCGAATCCACCTTCACGGATGCGGGCCAGCTCACCAGCTTCGAGGAATACGTCTCCCGCATGAAGGAAGACCAGAAAGCCATCTACGTGCTGAACGGCCCCTCCCGCGCCCAGCTTGAAAACAGCCCGTACCTCGACGCCCTCAAGGCCCGCGGCTACGAAGTCGCCTTCCTCACCGACAACGGCGACCAGTTCGTCATCGACGCCCTCTCCAGCTTCGACGGCAAACCCATCAAGGCCGTCGACCGCGCCGACCTTGACCTCCCCGAAATCGAAGGCGACAAGGAAACCGGGCTGGACGAAACCCAATCCACCGGACTGCAGGAATGGCTCGAGACCCTCTACAAAGGCAAATTCGAGAAAATCACCCTCGGCAAACGCGTCGTCAGCAGCCCCGCCATCGCCCTCCAAGGCTCGGACGACATGGGCCCCGAAGTACGCGCCTACATGAAAGCCATGGGACAGGAAGTACCCGAAAGCCACCCGCAGCTCGAACTGAACCCCACCAACCCCCTCGTCAAAAAACTGGCCGACCTCCGCACGGATGATCCCGCTCTCGCGGAACTCGTCGCCGGGCAGATCGTCAACACCGCCCTGCTCCGCGCCGGCATGCTGGAAGACCCCTCCCAGCTCGCCGCCAACTCGCAGGAACTGCTGGAAAAACTGCTCGTCAAATAAGCAGCCCCATCCAGCCGAAGCATCACAGGCCGTCCCGCCCATGCGGGGCGGCTTTTTGCATGCAGGAAAACGGGCAGAAGGTCACTCCCTGTCGGATATGCGCCGGATCAGGGAAACATCCCCCTGCTCCAGCGCGGCCATATCCATATCATAGAGACTCCATGCAACATCCTCATACATGATCCGGGGCGAACGAACCTCGCCCGGCGCGTCCGCATCCTCCGTACAAGTCAGCGTCCAGGTCCCGGCCCATTCCTGCGCCGTCCAGGTATGCAGAACCCGCGCTTTCCCTCTCTCGTACACGATTTGCATCCGGTGGCGCAGATCCTTGCAGGGCAGCATGGCTGCCGCCAGCTCATCCACCGTCCGCACCTCATGCACGCGCTCCCAGCCTTCCGGCAGCTTGCGGGTCCAGCCTCCGGAATCGCTGATATCCATAACAAAAACGGACAACATGAGGAAACAAAACAACGCCAGCATCGAAAGAACCGACCACATGACAGCCAAACCCATCCATTTCAATAGGCGGCGCAACCATAACGGCACGCTGTTCGGCCGCGGGCACGGCATATTGACCGTGCGCCCGGGATGCAGGACTTCAGCACCGCCGCCCGACGCAAGGATCGGGCACGACAACACTCTCGTCCTGAAATCTTTTCAACGGCAAGGGGAAGATTCGCGTTTCATGGATGGCAGAGGGGGGATAATCCGGATGGTTCGGGCATCAACCATCCTCCGGAACAACATAAAAAACGCCGCCGCTTTGTCCAGCGAATTATCCGCTTTCCGTTTTCAGCTTGACATGGCGTCTCCTTTCCCTATTATTACCAGAATGTTGAACGCCATCATACATTCTTTTGCCCTCCTTGCCTGCATGCCGTTGATAGCCGCCGAATGGACCAGCCCCCATCCTCTGGCGCAGGAAGAAAAAGCCCCCGTTTCCCTGCTTCCTTTCCCCTCCCAAGTGGAATGGAAAGAGGGCACCTTGCAGATGGATGAAAGCACGGCATGGCTCGCTGTTCTCACCGTTAACGGCAAAACGACGGAAGGAAAAGCGAGCGATATTCTGCCCGAAGGCATCCGTACGGTCTTCAAGCAACTGATCCATCGGAACGGCCATTCAAAACCTCGCACCTGCACATTATCCATCGTTCTCGACAAAGCCGATGCGGAACGCCTCGGTGCTGAAGGATATCAGCTTGATGTGGCAAAAAACGAAATATCCGTCAAGGCGGCGACGGATGCCGGAGCCTTCTACGCCATGCAAACCCTTCGCCAGCTCGCCGCGCACCCGGGCGGCATTCCCTGCTGCTCCATCGTGGACAAACCTGCCTACGCCATCCGCGGTTTCCTGTATGATGCCGGGCGCAACTACCGCACCATCGACGATCTCAAGAACCATCTCGACCAGATGGCCAAGGTCAAGCTCAACACCTTCAACTGGCACCTGACGGATTACCCGGCATGGCGCATCGAATGCAAAAAATACCCCATTCTGAACGATCCCTCCAAGCGCACGAAAGATCGCGACGTAGACAAAACCTATTCCTACGACGAGATTCGCGAGCTCTTCCGCTATGCCAGGGAACGGCACATCCAAATCATTCCGGAAATCGACATGCCCGGGCACAGCGATTATTTCACCCGCTGCTTCGGCTTCAAAATGGCCAGCGACAAAGGGCAGGACATTCTGGAAGAGCTGCTCGAAGAATTCTGCCAGGAAATCCCGGCGGACATCAGCCCATGGCTGCACATAGGTGCCGATGAAATCCATATTCCGAATGCCGTCCAATTCGCCAAACGCATGAGCGGCAAAGTCAAATCGCTTGGTCGCAGGCCCATCCAGTGGGGCGGCAAAAACGACCTGCCCGTCCCCGAAGGCGTCGTCGCGCAGGTATGGGGCGACGAAGGCGCGCAAGACGCATTCAAGCCCGGCAAACAGCCGGGAGCCTTCTTCGATTCGACCATGGGTTATCTGAACGCTGCCGACCCCGCCGTCCTCGTTCGCTGCAACTTCTTCCGCCAATACTGCGGTACCCCGCAGAGCACCGACAAAGCCCTCGGCACCTTCCTGTGCCTGTGGCCCGATGTGCGAGTGGACGACAAAAGCAAGATCAACATGCAGAGCGGAGTCTATCCCGTCATGTACACCTATGCCGAACGCGCATGGAAGGGCTCGCAGCAGGACGCCTCCCGCTACACAGGCTATCTGCCGAAACAAGGGACGGAACCCCGCAAGGCATTCGAACTCTTTGAAAAACGCCTCGAAGATATCCAACGCGCCGAATCTGCGGACAAAGCCATACCTTTCCCCTACTGGCGCGATTCCTTCATGCGGTGGACCGTTGTCGGCCCCGCACCGAAGGCGGATGCGGACAATGTGCGCAACGCCATCCTGAACGGCGATCTGAACAAGCTGAACATCGCCCGGAGACAGGAAGACGGCGGCAATCTGTCCTTCCGCACGCGGGCACGCTCCGAAGGCATGTTCCGCCAGCAGAAACCCGGCGTCACAGCCTGGGCGACCACTACTCTCCATTCCGATTCCGACCGCACCATGCATGCCTACGTCGGCTTCGATGCCCCCGGCCGCGCCACCCGCCGATGTTCGGGCATGCCGAAGGCCGGAGAATGGTCGCAGTGCGGCACGCGCATCTGGTTGAACGGGAAGGAACTCAAAAACCCCGTAACCTACAGGCTCGCAGGACAGCGCCGCTATGAGAAACACACATGGTTCCAGCCCGCCAATGAACTTCCCTTCGACAATGAAGAATTCTGGTGGGCCCGCGATCCCGTGCCGTTCCAGCTCCAAAAGGGGGAAAATACGCTTGTCATCGAACAACCCTACACGGGAGACTTCCAATCGTGGGGAGTTTCTTTCATCCCGGTACGCAAAGCGGAACCGGCAGACCGCGCAGGAGCCATCGAATGGGTGCCCGACCGCTCAGTGATGCCCGAAAAACAGTAACCTGCCGTTTTTCATCCCTCTTTCCCACCCGGCCTGCCGATGGCATGGCCGGGCTTCAGGAGCCGCATAGGCCAAAGTCGAATTTCTCCCGTTTCGGGAACAAATTCGTCATTTTACAGCTCTTTTGCGGTCAAATTCCGGATTTTTTCGGAAATGGAGGTAAAATGGAGGCGGGAATATGCAGGTTTACGCATAATATGCTTGCAGTTTTTGCATTGAGAGCATAGTCTTTTTCTCGACACCAGTGTCTGTTTTATTTCAAATCTGACGAGTTCAATCCCCGACCCCGGGGAACGCTTCAAAGAAAAACCAGTACACCCGTCGATTTGTTAATATGAACACACAAATTTATATCGGAAATTTATCCTTTAACGCTACCGAACAGGATCTTCGCGATCTCTTCGGCGCTCACGGTGAAGTCACTGCAGTCTTCATCCCCACCGACCGCGAATCCGGAAGGCCCAGAGGCTTTGCATTCGTCACCATGGCCACTCCCGAAGCGACGACCGCCGCTATCGAAGCCTTGAACGGACAGGATTGCCAGGGCCGCCCCTTGGTCGTCAATGAAGCCAAGCCCCAGCAGCCTTCGGGCGGCGGCGGTTTCCGCGGCAACGGCGGTGGCGGCAGGCGCAACGAAGGCGGTTACGGCCGCCGCGATGGTGGCGGTTACAACCGCAATCGCCGCTAAAACCGGACACGCGTGAGAAGAGCCTCGGCGCCTTCTCCATCATAACCTTCCGGCAAGGCCAGGTGCGATCATGCGCCTGGCCTTGTTGTTTGCCCGGAACAGTCATCCGCTGCCTGAAGGCACTCCATCGTTGCGCGGATCATGCTTCGTCCTGCATGAACGGCATGTTGTCCATCAGGCGCGCTTCTTCACCAGGCACAGCAGTTCGAGATACTGCGGCAGGAAACGGGCAATGCCGCGGTACAGCAGCAGGCAAAATGCCATCGCGGCGATGGGAGTCAGGATCGTAATGATTTGCGGCACAGGTTCGCCGAAACAGGCGATCAATTGCTCCTTCACGGGCTGCTGAACGATATAATGGACGACGAAGACGAGGAATGCGGCCGGCCCGTATGCAGCCACACGGGCGGCAAAGCGCGGCAAATGGCGCGCAGCGAGAATGCTCGTACTCATAACGCTCAACCCTCCCAAAGCAATCAGCGCACAGGATGCCGCCGGATCGTACTGCCATTCGTACACCATGTAGAACACGGCCAGTGAAACCAGAATCGGAGCCCATGCGGCCTGTTCCATAAACGCGGTGAACCTTCGCATATCAGCATGGCGGCGCACCAGCATGCCGAGGGCGAACACCCCGGCGGCAAGCACGCTCTCATACGTGCGGAACGGCATCCAGTCCGGCTGCAGCGCATCAGGATAATAGGTCAGATTATGGACGGCGCACGCACCGCAGATCAGAATGGCCAGCCATTTGGAAGAGAGCCTGCCCAGCAGGGGCGCGAACAAAGCCAGAACGATCAGAGTCCTCAGATACCAGAGAGGCACATTGTACGCGGCGAAATAGTTCCAATCCGTCAAGCCCATCCCCCGGGCGAGCGAGGCGAAGGACAGGCTTCCGAAATCCCCGCGCGCCAAGGCTTCGTGATGATAATACGGAAGCAGCACGCACAAGCCGACGGCGCCCCAGAGCAGCCACGGCCTGGCCAGCATCCACGCACGTTTCCAATCGAGCCACGCACCGGATTGCGGACGGGCGAAGTAGCCCGACAGGAAGAAGAAAATGAAAACGAGGCTGTGGTAATTGAACTTGTCGAACAGGTACAGGCTATCCCATGCCCGGTCACTGTGCCGGATAATCACGTAAAATGCCGTCAGCACCCGGCAGAAATCGACCCAGACCACGCGGCCGTTCTGTTGTTCGAGTGGAGGCGTTGCACGAGTCATGGCACCGGGACGTTATCTGAGCAGTTGGGAGGTGTATCCCAGCCCGACCAGCGTCAGGAAGGCTTCTTCCGCACGGGCGGAGAAAGGTTGCTCCGTGGAGAATCCGAGGCGCGGGTATTCCAGAATGCGCTGGTAGTCGCCCAC
Organism: Neoakkermansia glycaniphila; assembly: GCF_900097105.1. Classification (GTDB taxonomy): domain Bacteria; phylum Verrucomicrobiota; class Verrucomicrobiia; order Verrucomicrobiales; family Akkermansiaceae; genus Akkermansia; species Akkermansia glycaniphila. The sequence continues at coordinate 1,391,102 of NZ_LT629973.1, forward strand.
CATCGCGGAGATGACGATTTCCTCGTTCAGCGTATCCGTCAGGTACTCGTCAAAGGTCATCTGCGGCGCGGACACCTGAAAAGGCATACCCGGCCACTGGGCTTCAAGCGTCGCCAGCGTGCGGCGTTCCATGTAAGGCTTCTGCAAGGCGATAATGCTCTGCGGCTGCAAACCGTTTTCCTCCAGAACTTCGCGCGAAAAGCGGATATTCTCCCCCGTGTTGGTGGAACGAGTTTCGAGAAGAATCGCCTCGCGGGGCAACCCCGCCGCCTCGGCTGCAGCAGCGAACCGCTCCGCTTCCGTGCCGCGCAGCCCTTCCGTAAAACGGCCTGCTCCGCCGGAAAACAGGACGCGGGGAGCCAGCCCCTGCCTGTACAGCCCGGCGGCGTACACGCCTACCCGCTCGTCGTTGCTCCCCAGAACGAGGAGCAGATCGGCGGGTTTCAGATTCTGGTGCAGCCGATGGTACTCCCAAAGGACAGCTACGGCTTCATCCTTCGTCATGGCGAATCAGCAGTATTTGCCGAGCACATAGGGCAGGATGCCCCCGGCGCGGTAATATTCCTTCTCGATGGGCGTATCGATGCGGACGACGACCGGCAGCTCGAACGAGGCTTCCCCGGCAGGCTTCACCACAAGCGTGGCCGTGGCGCGCGGTTCGATATCGTTGTGCAGGCCCGTAATGCTGAAAGTCGCATCCTTGAGATTCTTCACGCGGTCGTAATCCGCCGGATCGGCGAAGTTCAGCGGCAGCACGCCCATGCCAACAAGATTGGAGCGGTGGATGCGCTCGAAGCTCTTGGAAACGACGGCCTTCACGCCGAGCAGATTCGTACCCTTGGCGGCCCAGTCGCGGGAAGAGCCCATGCCGTAGTCTTCCCCGGCAATGATAATCTGGTTCACGCCTTCGTTGCGGTAGGCCATGCCTGCATCGAAAATGAAGGTCGGCGTGCCGGAAGCGGCGGTGATTTCCACATCGGGAGCGGAAATGGCTTCACCACCGAAATACAGCGTGTAGCCGCCTTCCGTGCCTTCGACGAGAAGGTTCTTCAGGCGCACGTTGGCAAAGGTGCCGCGCGTCATCACGAGATCGTTGCCGCGGCGGGAGCCGAAGGTGTTGAAGTCGCGGCGCTCGACGCCCATCGAAGCCAGGAACTTGCCGCCCGGGCCCGTGGCGCGGATGGCTCCGGCGGGGGAAATATGGTCGGTCGTCACCGAATCGCCGAAGATACCGAGCGGGCGGGCGTCGGCAATATTTTCGATGTCGCGGCGGGAACCGTTGAACCCGTCGAAATACGGCGGGCGGTGAATGTACGTCGAAGCGTCATTCCATGCGAAAGTCGCACCCTGCGGCCCTTCGACGGCAGCCCAGAGCGGGTTCTTGTCCGGCGTCAGGCTATAGATCTCGCGGAAGGCATCGGCATTCACGGCACGGGCTTCGGCGGCGGCGATCTCCTCGCTGCTCGGCCAGATGTCGCGCAGGTACACATCCTGCCCGTCGGAGCCCTTGCCGATCGGCTCCTTGTCCATATCGATATCCACGCGTCCTGCGAGGGCGAAAGCGATCACCATCGGCGGGGACATCAGGAAGTTCGCCTTCACGGAAGCATGCACGCGGGCCTCGAAGTTGCGGTTGCCGGAAAGCACCGAGCAGGAAACGAGGTCGTTCGCCTTCACAGCCTCTTCGAGATCGTGGTTCAACGGGCCGGAATTGCCGATGCAGGTCGTGCAGCCGTAGCCGACGGTCGAAAAGCCGATGGCGTCAAGCGCATCCTGCAGATCGTTCGCCTTGAAGTAGGTATCGGCAATGCGGGAACCGGGGGCCATGGAAGTCTTGACGTAGGCAGGCACCTTGAGGCCAAGGGCGACAGCCTTCTTCGCAAGGATACCCGCGCCGATCATCAGCCCGGCATTCGAGGTATTCGTGCAGGAGGTAATGGCGGCGATCAGCACGCTGCCGTCGCGCAGTTCCACGTCATGCGTTGCGGATGAATCGGGATTGCCCGCCTCACCGTGCATGGTTACGCGGACGGGAGCGGAAGGCTCGGCCTTGCCGTAGCCGCCTTCGGCTACCGGAAGAGTCAGCAGCTCGTTGAAGCGTTCCTTGAGAGAAGACAGCACGATGCGATCCTGCGGACGCTTCGGCCCGGCCACAGCCGGTTCCACGGATGAAAGATCGAGATCCAGCTCCACCGAATAGTCGATATCGCCGCGCTGCGGCATGCCCCACAGGCCCTGCGCCTTGTAATAATTTTCGTAGGAAACGACGTCCTCCTCCTTGCGGCCCGTGGCGCGCAGGTAGCGGGCGCATTCCTCGTCGATGGGGAAGTAGCCCATCGTCGCGCCGTATTCGGGAGCCATGTTCGCCACCGTCGCGCGGTCCGGCAGAGTCAGCGACGAAGCTCCGGGGCCGAAGAACTCCACGAACTTGCCGACGACTCCCTGCTTGCGGAGCATCTGCGTCACATGCAGGGCGAGATCCGTCGCCGTCACGCCTTCGCGCAGCTTGCCGGTCAAATGCACGCCCACCACTTCAGGCACGAGGAAGGTAATCGGCTGGCCGAGCATCCCGGCTTCCGCCTCGATGCCGCCCACGCCCCAGGCCACGATGCCGAGGCCGTTGATCATCGTCGTATGCGAATCGGTACCCACCAGCGTATCCGGGTAGAAAACGCCGTCCTTCTCCATCACCCCGCGGGCGAGGAACTCCAGATTCACCTGATGCACGATCCCCACGGAAGGAGGAACCACCGAAAAAGTCTTGAACGCCTGCTGGCCCCACTTGAGGAACTTGTAACGCTCCGTATTGCGCTCGAACTCGCGGGCGAGATTCTGCTTCAGCGCATCGGGATAGCCCGACCAGTCCACCTGCACGGAATGGTCCACCACCAGATCCACCGGCACGAGAGGCTCGATGGCCGAAGCGTCGCGCCCCAGATCCTGCATCGCGGAACGCATGGAAGCGAGATCCACCAGAAGCGGCACGCCCGTCAGGTCCTGCAGAATGATGCGGGCCACCGTGAAGGGAATCTCGTAGCTGCCGGGATTCTTGGCTTCCCAGCTCGCCAGATTGTCGACATCCTTCTGCGTAACCTTCAAACCGTCGCACTCGCGCAACAGGGACTCCAGCACAATACGGAGGGAAACGGGCATACGGCCGACCCTGTCGTAACCTGCATCCGCCAAAGACGGCAGGGAGTAGAAGGCCCCCTGCTTACCATAACCTGTAGTGAACGTGCGACGAGTATCCATGATAACAATAAATTTACCCCCACGCGGGGGTCGCGCGGAGTATAGCCTCTTTTTTTTTGAATGCAAGCATATAATGCAACATGCAGGATATGCCGGGAGAGGTGAAAACGGCAAAATCGGACGCCTTGCACACCCACTCCGGAAACAACCCGCAACCTCCTGCCGAAAAAACATTCCGGCCTCACCCTTTGAGATTGATACCCCCTCCGTCCTGTGATAGCATGGCGGTGATTTGAACACGACCGCCATGCTCGAACCTTCCACCAATACATTTACCGAGCCTCTTCTGGAAAACCTGCGCAAACATCCCAAGCGCCTCGTTTTCACGGGAGGGGAAGACGCGCGCATCATCCGCGTCGCCTCATGGCTCGTACAGGAAATGGCGGCGGCTCCCATCCTCCTCGGCCGGCGCGACATCATCCGCCGCATCGCCGAGCAGAACGACATCCCCCTGAACTTCGTCCGCATCATCGAACCCGCGAAAAGCCCGGACGTACCCGTCTTCTGCGAACGTCTCACCCGCATCCAGAAAATCATCGGCAACGACGAAATCGACGTCTGCTCCCTCGTCGTCCAGCACATCCACTTCGCCGCCATGATGACCCTGTACGGACAGGCAGACAGTGTCATCGCCGGCAACAGCCTCGGCACCGCCGCCATCGTGCGCGCCGCCATGCGGTACAGGCAGGACTTCCAGCACCCGCAACTCTTCGGCATCAACATCCTGCACATCCCCGAATTCGCCGAACGGTACGGACAGAGTACCTACTTCACGGCAGACTCGATCCTCACCCCCGTACCCACGATCGAACAGCTTGCCCACAGCGCCGTCGAAACCTCCAAATTCGCCCGCCACCTGCTCGGCCACACCATCCAGACCAGCATGCTGAGCGCATCCACCCTCGGCAGCAAGCCCGACCTCCCCGCCAACCGCGTACAGGCAGCCGTCGCGCTCGCACAGGCCCAAATCCGTCAGGAAGGGCTCAACTCCGAAATCGCCATCGAAGGCGAAATCCAGATCGACGCCGCCATCAGCCACGAGGCCTACTCCATGCGCGTCAAACCCAGCTCCATCCGCAGGCCCAGCAACGTACTCATCTTCCCCACGCTCGACGCGGCGGACATCACCACCCGCCTGCTCAACCTCATGGGCACCGTACATTCCTACGGACACATCCTGAGCGGCATCCTCTTCCCGCTGGCCATGGTCACGCGCCTCGCCACGGAAGAGCAAATCTACGGCACCGCCCTCATCGTCGGCAACGAAGCCATCAAATACCACCACCTCTACCCGGAAGGCACGGCTCCCGTCTATTGACGAACCGCAGGGCGGCACATTCCGCATGCCCTCCCGCCACCTTCGGTACAGCTCCTCACGAAAAAACCCCGGATCATACAATCCGGGGTTTATCATTTTCTGCTACTATCCGTCTTATTGAAGTACTGAATCGTCCCACTCCATCGCGGCAAACTCGTCTAGACTGAGGGATGCGCCGTTGTTCTCCACAATCGTGCAAATGGCATCCACAAGCTCCTCGTCGCCGATGGAGCGCATGGCATCCGCCAGAAGCACGGAATCATCCGGCAGAGAAACATCGCTCACAGCAATGGACGACGGCTGTGACAGGGAGGGCAGAAGCACCTGCACAGCCGCGCCGAGCGCCAACACTGCAGCAGCTGCGGAAGCCACCCACCAACGGCGGGAGCGCAGCCTGCGGTTTGAATAGGGAGACTCAGCGTCTCCAAGCCTGGACATCACACTGTCCGCAAAACCCTCGGGCGCCGCATATTTGCGAGCCTTCCCGAGCAGCGCATCCAGCGCTTGATCGCGTGCAGTATCATTGGAAACCTTCATGCCCATACAAACACCCGGTACCGGTCAAGGTTGCAAAAAAATTGCTCTGGTCATGACAAAAATGCAGCGTCAGCTATCCATGCCGCCCTTCTCATCATCCAGAATACCGGATTTTTCCAGATAATAATCATACCCGCCCGCATACGGAGTCACCGCGCCGTGGGCGACGTGCAGCGTCTTCTCCGCCAGCGAACGGATAAAATGCACATCGTGGGAAATGAACACCAACGTACCCTCGTAATGCTTCAGCGCCTGACTCAGCGCCTCCACGGAAAGAAGGTCGAGGTGGGTCGTCGGCTCGTCCATCAGCAGCAGATTCGGCGGATCGACGAGGAACTTCACCAAGCTCAGGCGCGACTTCTCGCCACCGGAAAGCACCTCCACCCGCTTCTCCACATCCGTGCGGCGGAACAGGAAAGAACCCAGCACCGCGCGGGCTTCCTCCTCGCGCAGCTCCGGGCCGGCCTTCATGATCTCCTCCAGCACGGTGAAATTCGGCGTCAGATTCTCCGAACGCATCTGCGAGAAATACCCGATGCGCGTCGTCAACCCCAGCGTCCGCTTTCCGCCGTCGATCGGAATGATGCCGGCAAGAATCTTCAACAGAGTCGACTTGCCCGCACCGTTCGGCCCCACCAGCACGATCCTGTCGCCGCGCTCCACGAGAAGGTCGAGATTCTCGTACACCTTCCTCTTGCCGTACGCCTGCGACACCTTTTCGAGCTCAATAACCTTCTGCGTGCTGCGCTGCGGCTGCGGGAAATTGAACTTGAACACCTTCCGACCCTGCTTCGGTTTCGGGATCAGATTCATCTTCTCCAGCTGCTTCACGCGGCTCTGCACCTGCCCCGCCTTGGAATTGATCGAACGGAATCGGTCGATGAACTCCTGAATATGTGCGATCTCCTTCTGCTGGTTGCGGTAGGCCGCCACCTGCTGCTCGTAGCGCACCTCACGCTGGTCGAGGAACGAAGAATAATTGCCCGTGTACGACACCAGCTTCTCATCCTCGATATCGAACACCGTCTCCACAAGCTCGTCCATGAAATCGCGATCGTGCGAAATCATCAGAATCGCGCCGGGATAATTCTTCAAATACCTCTGCAGCCACAGCAGCGAAAGCAGGTCGAGATGGTTCGTCGGCTCGTCCAGCATCAGCAGATCCGGCTCCGCCACCAGCAGGCGGGCCAGATGCGCACGCATCACCCAGCCGCCGGACATCTCGCGGGCGGGACGGTGAAAATCCTCGTCTCGGAAAGCAAGCCCCTTCAAAATCTTCTTCGCCTTCGGTTCAAGCTGGTAACCGTTCAACGCATTGAACGTATCCACTGCCTCGCCGTAGGCCGGGGAATCCGTCTTCCCCTCCTTCTCCGCCATCTTCATCACGTGAATCGCCTCCTCCATCTCGGGCGTAATCCCCATCGCGATCTCCAGCACGGACTCCTCCTTGGGGTCGCCCGCTTCCTGAGGCAGATAGCCCACCACCGCATACTCGTCCAGCATGATCGAACCCTCGTCCGGCGCATCCTCACCCAGAATCATGCGGAACAGCGTGGACTTGCCCGCACCGTTCGGACCGACCAGCGCGCAGCGTTCCCCCCAGTTGATCGACATCTCCGCCTCCTGGAACAGTGTGCGCCCGGCATGGGCCTTCGTCAGTTTTTTGATGGTCAGCATACTCCGAAAACATTAAACGAAACGCAACAAAAACACAAGCCCGGAGACTGACTGCCAGAAAAAGCGCTGGCAATAAGGCGGCCGATCTGCTAGCGTCCTGTCGAACCATGACGGCCGGAAAAATCTGTTACGCCCTTCTCTGTTTGGGACTCCTGAGCTCCTGCGGATTCCCTCCGCCGGCCGGCTACGAAAACACCCCGACCATCCGCAAAGAGCGCACCGAACTCAAGGATACCCTGCTCCGCCTCCTTCCCCCGGCCGAAGCAAGCCTCCCGGCAGCCCAGGCCGAAGCCCAATGGCTCTCCGATCAGGCTTACAAGGCCTCCGCAGACATCGCCCGGCTCAACGACACCACCCTGCCCGGCTGGCTCAACAACATCCTCGTCAACGGCAACATGCAGGACCGCGGCCTCTGCTGGCACTACCAGCACGACATGTACCGCGAACTCCGCCGCCGCCCGCTGCAATACTTCCGCATCGGCTGCTGCGTACGCGACCAGGCCGAAGGCTCCGAGCACAACTGCGTCTACATCTCCCCCGCCTACAGCGCATGGCCGCACGCCGTCATCCTCGATCCGTGGATCTGGTGCGGACGCCTCCAAATCATGCCCCCCGGCGACTACAGCACCAAACGCTGGCAGGATGCCCCCCACTCCGTCGAATCATTACGGGAAATCTATCCCGTCGGCCACAAACTCCCCTTCGAGCACTGGCAGCTCGTCAAAGGCAGGAACAACAAATACTACGGCTTCTACACCCGCGAAGCCCGGGAATCCAAACAACTCGACCACATGATCGAGAACATCCGGAAAAGCCCTCGCTGACCCCAGCGATCAGGCAACCCGGTTTCTTCCCCGGCCTCAATACGGCCACTCCCCAGCCGCCTCCCTGCGTGCCGCAGGCCGGTCGACGGCTTCTTCCCTGCAAGCAAAAACCCGCAGCGGCACATGGCCGCCACGGGTTGAAAATCGGTAAAATCGGAACAGGCTCTCGCCCTTCCTCCCGCCGGATCCTTATTCGTCGGCAGAAGAGGAGGGAACCGTCGCCACATGGGCTGCCTGCACTTCCTTGCGGAGATTGTGCTTCTTCGAACAGGCCAGCACCACCGGAGAGGCGATGAAGATGGAAGAATACGTACCCACGATCACGCCGATCATCATCGTGGCAGAGAAATCGCGCATCGCCGGGCCGCCGAAGAAGAACAGACAGGCAATCACCGCCAACGTACAAAGGGACGTCAGCAAGGTACGGGACAACGTCGAGTTGATGGCCTCATTCATGATATCCTTGATCGGCTCGTCTTCAGGAGCGACGCGCAGGCGTTCGCGGATACGGTCGTAAATAATGATCGTATCGTTGATCGAATAACCCGCAATTGTCAGGAACGCACTGATGTGGATAATATTCAGCTCCATACCGAACACGATCACCAGCAGAATCACCGCCACGATATCGTGCAGCGTCGAAACCAGAGCGCCGATGGCGAACGACCATTCATAGCGCAGCGCCAGATACATCATGATGCCGAACATACCGGCAGCAAGAGCCCAGATAGCCGTATTGAAGAACGTCTCGCCGAGAAGGGCGCTCACCGTCTCACGGCTCGGAGGTTCAAGAGAATCCGCATCCTTCGGGGCATCCGTCTCCGCATAGAATGCCTTCACGCCCGACACATTCTTCTTCAGGTAATCCTCCACCAGCTTCGCATCCTGCTCATTGGCGCAACGGATCTGAATCGTATTGGACTTCGCCGGATTCGTGAACTCCTGCACCGTGGCGGCCTTGCTCAGGCTGCCGCGGAGCTGACTCACGGCGGCATCCACATCCTGATACTTCAGCAGATCTTCCTTACCCAGCGGAATATTGTAGGAAAGGGAAGAACCGCCCGTGAAGTCGATACCGAGGCATCCCTCACCCTTGTACGCGGCATAACCGGCGCACAGCACCAGCACGGAAATCGTCGAAATCGTCACGATGCGAGCCTTGCCCATGAAATCGACCGTCTTCAGATTCTTGAAAAGATTCAGGAACTTGGCGTCCTTCATCACGCCGAACCTGTCCGCCCAGTAGAACAGCACGCGAGTCACGATCAACGCGCCGATCATCGACGTCAGCACGCCGACGGAAGTCGTCACCGCGAAGCCCTTGATCGAACCGCTCGCCAGCCAGAACAGAATCAGAGCCGTCAGCAGCGATGTAATATTCGAGTCGAAAATGGCGGAGAACGCCTTCTCGAACGAATTGCGAAGAGCCGTACCGAACGAACGGCCCTGCTCCCGCTCCTCGCGCATGCGCTCGTAAATCAGCACGTTCGCGTCCACGGCAATACCCAGCGTCAGCACGATACCGGCAATACCCGGCAGAGTCAGCACGAAACCGAACAGCGACATGATGCCCAGCAGCACGATCGCATTGATCGCCAGACCCATCATCGCCACAATACCGGCAAAACGGTAGTACACATAAACGAAGGCGAACACAAACAACAGACCGATAATCCCGGACATTTCACCCTGCTCCAAAGCAGAAAGACCCAGCGAGGCGGACACCTTCTGCTCGCCCAGCACTTCAAGCTTGTTTGTCAAAGGATTCGAAAGAATCTTCGACAGATTTTCAGCCTCGCCCTTCCCATCCAGACCGGAAATAGAAAACTCCTTGTACAGCGTATTCTGCACCACCGGAGCACTCACAACCTTATCGTCAAGCACCACCGCGAGCCGATCGCGGCCAAGCTGCATCGAAGAAGTCAGCTTCTTCATCTTGTAGGCGCCCGATGTACTCAGCGATACATTCACATGGCCCTTGTTCTGGTAATCCGGGTTGGCGGAAGCGATATCCTTACCGGTAATGTAAACTTCCTGGGACTGGGCATTGGAACGGCGTTCGATCACCAAATCGCTCTCATGCTTTTTGCCCTGATCATCTTCAAATACGTGCTTCATCACACGGAAACCGGTCGGCACGGCACGGGGCCTGCGCGTCTCCGGATCGACGTCCGACAGAATGACATCGCTATTCGGATGCACCTTCAGCAGCTCCAGCTTGGCGATACGCGTCACATTGTCGCGCAAGGCATCCACCTCGGCGTCTTCCGTCACCGGCACCTGAATCAGAATCTTGTCCTTGCCCTGCGCCATCACGGACACTTCATTCGTACCGGAAGCGTCCAGACGTTCCTGAATGGCCGTACAGGCCTTGTCCATATCGATCGGCTGCTCCATACCGTCGATAATATTCGGCACCACACGCAGCGTAAACGACGTACCGCCCTTGATATCGATCCCGTAACGGATACTGTTCGTCAACAGCGAAGCAATCGAAAACGTCGAAATGCCCAGAATGAAAAACGTACCGATATTGCGCTTCACCTTATCCTTATCCGAAGCAAGGTACCAGAAAAACAGGCCCAGCAGCACCAAGCCCGCCACGAAAATGAAAAACGGGCTGCTGAAGAAACCATACAGCGCATTGAAAACGGCGGAAGACGAAGAATCTTCAGCGGCGAGAAAAAGAGAACTGGAATTCATAGATACGGGACAGAGGAATTAAAATAACGTCGAATGATGATGCTTTAAATTTTCGTAACGTCAAGCTATTGTTCAGCCATTATTACATTAAATAGGTATACAAAAGTATATAAAATCAATTTATTAATGAATAAATAACGCAAATAAAACAGAAGGCAACATATTTGTTGTAAGTTCTTATAAAATACATTTTTGAAGCTCCATTTTGAACTAGTATCCGCCTTTTTACTATTGATAGTACAACATTTCGAATATGATGCAAGTTTTTCCAGTGTTTGACGCATTCGTTGTATCAATAGTCTCAAAGCTCACAATAAAACAATTGTTTTTCTTGCATATTTGACAAAGAACATACACTTCTATACAAAAATTATAAATTACCTTGTATGTATTATAATGCTCTCGTTTATTAACAAGGAAATACGTTTTTGCTTCGCAATTTTATACCGATCAATCTAGAAGCTATGACCTACTCTACGACACGGATTTGTGTATCATCAACAGAAATTATAGAATGACTGAGTTTTACACACATCCGTTCACGCAAATAATATAGCAATTTTCGAGAACTTTCGCTGGACCAACAAACCCATCTTCGTGCTGTGAAAAATCTACGTTCTTGTTCTATTCGCAAGTGTATGAATTTCGATTTAATAATCGTTCACAAAATATTTAGGCTCAAGAGTACTTTAGCGGAACATAGAACCTCTTAATGTATTATCTATGGGGGCGCAACAAATATATTTTCCGTTCCCATATTTCTAAGAAGAAATTGAGAGAGATTATTCGACTGTTCATTGTGGATATAGAAGCTTCTAAAATTGCGATAATTATAGACATAACACACGAAACAATCAATAGGATATTACTGTCTTTGAGACGACGATTATCGAAAATTTCCGAGCAAGCATGCTTCTATGGAGCTGGCATTATGAACTGGATGAATGTTACCTTGGAATCCGCAGAATGCGAGGGAAACGAGGTCGCGAAGCTCTAGGAAAAACAATCGTATTTGGCGTCTATGAACGTAACAATCGCAAGGTTTATTCGAGAATCGTAGAAAATATTAAAAGCGAAACTCTCATAAAAATTATTTCACAGAAGAGCTCACGGAGTTCAACAGTTTATACATATGGATTCAAAAGCTATCAAGTCCTCAAAGAGATAGGATATCCGGAGCATGAAACAGTTGAGCATGGAGCCAACGAATTCGTCAGGGGTAACATTCATGTGAATGGAATTGAAGGTTTTGGTCAGTAGCCAAAACACGATTGAATAAATTCAGAGGGATTCGAAAATCGCATATTTATTTGCATCTGAAAGAATGTGAGTATCGGTTCAATCATCGACATGGAAATATGTACATCTCATCTTATCAAATCTTAGAGTGTCCCCTCTAAAGTATTCTTGAGCCTAATTTAATTCTCAAATTTCATCCCATAAATTTTAATGAATTAAAAAATGGGATTGTCTTATAAAAGAGATTTTAAGACAATCCCATTCAATTAAATGGAAGCAGATATATTAGAATCCCATGCCAGAAGAGAAACAACCGCCAGGTCCAAATACATCGTATTGCCAATTAGGATTAGGTACAGGTGGGTGCCAATTATCAAGTACACTAGGCTCTTTCTCAGGTTCTGGAGGAGCTTCTCCGCCGTACTTGGTACCATACGACATATTTAATGGATATAATTGTACCCCAACTGTTTTTGGATTATAATAGCCAAATGCTTGGCTGATTGAATAAGGAATAGAAATACTTTTTTTCTTACATTCTTCATCACTATAAAAATAATGTGCTGATCGGATGCCCATCATACGACCCCTACCCACAATTGCTACATTATAAGCTGTACAGCTATGTTCCATTTGTGCAGCAACCATAAGATAACAACAACCGCCTTTTTTTTGCTGCGCATCTCGTGTTTCTCGGCATCGACGAGCTGCTTCTTCCTTCAACTTTGAAATTAATGCCTGTGAATAAAGAGCTCTTCCAATTGCATCAATTTCATTTTTTGCATTCAAAACATCAAGTAATAATGCACTGCCGCTTCCGACACCGCCCTTAACTCCAGAAGGAGCAAATTTATCCACACTAGGTTCATGTTTTGGTAACTGCGGTAAAGGTTTTGTTTGATGGGTTGGAATTTGAGAAGCTGGAGGTGTAGTGTCTTTATCCTTTTTGCCAAGAACATCTAAATATCGTATAACAATGTTATTAACAAACCCATACAGATTGATCCCTCCCTGTTCGGCGATGGGGTCGCGGTTGATCCATCTGCCGTCAGTGGGGTTGTAGTGGCGGTAGTTGTAGTAGATGAGGCCCAGGTCTTCGTCGTGGTATTCGCTGGAGTAGCGGTAGGGGTTCAGCCCTGCGGCGTCTCCTGTGGTGTTGATGGGGTTGCCGTAGGGGTCGTGTTCGTACTGCGCCCGGCGACCTGCCGCCTGCCCGAAGAGGGCCGTGACGTTTTTCTGCAGGTCGTGTGTGTAGTAGAGGCTTTCCACTTCCGTTCCGTTGTTCCAGACGGTCATGTGCAGGATGCGCGTAGCGACGGGTTCAGACGGATCCCAGAGGTAGGTTTTGACTACCTGCGGAGCGTCTTCGTTGGTGGCGTCGATTTCCGCGATTTGCACGTATCCGTTGTAGATGTAGCGCTGCCGTTTGGTCAAGGTGTTATTGTTCCATGCGGCTTTTTCCACGCGCCTGCCCATGTGGTCGTAGATGCAGGCGATGCGTTTGGTTCCCTGGACAAATTCGACCGGGCGGTTGTTGGCGTTGTAGGTGACGGTCCATTCGCCCGTGGCCGTTTTGATTTTGGTCTGGTTGCCGTCCGCGTCGTATTGCGGGGTGAAGTTGCCGATGGCGCCGTACTGGTTGAGCGGGGTGCTGGCATACTGGAGGTTGCGGGCGGGGTCGACGGTGTTTTTGCGGTTGCCGATGTTGTCGTAGGTGTAGCTGCGGTTGCCTCCGGGCTGGATGTTGTCGGCTTCGAGTTCGCTGCGGCTGTTGTAGGCGTAGGCGTGGGTGCGGCCGGGGGTGGCGGTGTTCCAGTAGTCCTGTTTGCCGGTGGGGCGGCCGAGGGCGTCGTACGCGTAGTCGGTTTTGGCGGGGTAGTTGGCGCTGCCGGGGCGCTGGTAGTTGATGGTGGCGACGAGGTTGCGTTTGGGTTCGTAGAGGTACCAGCGTTTGAGGGTGTTGGGGTACTGGAGGGTTTCGAGGAGTCCGCTGGCCGCGGCGTAGCCCCAGGTGTAGGGCGTTTTGCCGTGGTCTCCGGCGCTGCCGATGCGGCCTTTGTTGTCGTAGGCGGTTTCGATGTGCTGGATGAGGCTGCCCGCATGGGCGAGGGTGTGGCCGCTGCTGCGGCCGAGTCCGTCGCGGGTGCGGGTGAGGAGGCTGGAGACGAGGCCTTCGGTTTGTTCGGTTTCGAGTTCGCCGTACCGGTTGTAGGCGTAGGTGCGCGCACCTGCGGCGTCGCTGGCGGTGAGGAGCTGGCCGAGGTGGTTGTAGGTGTAGGTTTCACCCGGGGTGCCGTCGCTGTGGGCGAGGGCGATGGGTTCGCCGGTGAGGGGAGCGTAGGTCCAGGTGCTGCGTGTTCCGCGGCTCTGGGTGGTGACGCTGAGGCGGTTGTTGCTGTCGTAGGCGTAGTCGGTGTGGCTGCCGTCCGCATAGGTTTTGCGGGTGAGGAGTCCCGTGTCGGCGGCGTAGTCCCACCGGGTGATGTCTCCCTTGAGGGTGGGGTCGATTTCGGTGAGGTTTTTGCCGGGGTAGCGCCATGTTTCCATGGTGGCGAGGCGGTCGCTTTCGTCGTAGGTGTAGCGGACGGGCTGGACGGCGGTGCCGTTTTCGCCGGTTTTTCTGCCGCGGTGGTCGTAGGTGTAGCGGGTGGTGTGGCCCAGCGCATCGGTGACGAGGGAGGGCTGGCCGGTGGCCGGGTCGTACGCGGTGAGGGTGGTATGGCCTGCGGCGTCGGTTTGTTTGACGGTGCGTCCGGCGATGTCGCGTTCGATGAGGGTGGCGTTGCCGCGTCCGTCGATGACGGTTTCGATGCTGCCTGCCGCGGTGTAGCTGCGGCTGCGGGTGGTGGTGACGCCTCGGTGGTCGGTTTCGCGGATGGCGTAGCCGTCGATGACGGTGGTGACGGCTTCCGTGTCGCTTTCCGGGGTGTGGAGGCGGTGTTCGAGGGCCGGGCCTTCGCCGTAGAGGGTCCAGCGGACGGTGGCGTTGCCGCGGGCGTCGGTGCTGACGGTTTGGGCTGCCAGCGTGGCGTCCAGCGACGAGGCGAGGGTGGCTTCTTCGGTGGTGACAGGCTGGCCTTCGGCGTTGTAGACGGTGCGGGTGGCGGTTTGGAAGGTGCCGTTTTCCCGCTGTTCGTAGGTGAGGGTTTGTTCGCTGATGCGGCTGTCGGCCGGGGTGGGCGCGTCGCTCAAGGCGACGGTTTGCCGGATGAGGTTGCCCATGGCGTCGTATTCGTAGAGGAGGGGGGCGAGGGCGTCGGTTTGCTGGCGGATGAGCTGGCCTTTGGCGTTGTAGCTGCTGTTGGCGTAGTTGCTGCCTCCGACGGCGTTGGGCGTGGCGATTCGGATGGTGTCTCCGAAGCCGTTGACGACGGTGCGGCGGAGCAGGAGGCTGCCTTCGGCTGCCGCGGTGCGGGTGGCGGTGCGGATGCCGTCGTCGACGGTGTCGATGCTGTGGAGGAGGTGCCGCTGGCCGGTGCCGCTTTCTTCGAGGACGGTACCGTCCGGGTGGCGGCGGGTGATGAGGGTGGCTCCCGCAGGGGTGGTGACGGTTTCGGTGAGGCTGTCCGCACTGTAGGCGTAGGCGGTGGTGCGGCCGAGGGCGTCGGTTTGCGAGGCGAGGCGGCCGGAGGCGTCATACGCGGTGGTTTCGACGGCGCTCATGGCGCCGATGTCGGTGCGGACGGAGAGGGTGCGGCCAAGGGCGTCGTAGTTGCGGGAGACGATGGTTTCAGGGGGGGTTTCCGTAGCCGAGCGGATGGTTTCGGTGTTGCGCCGGAGGCTGTCGTAGGCGTATGAAGTGGTGATGCCGTTTTCGTCTTTTTCCCACAGGAGGCCGCAGCACATGTTTTCGCGTTCGGCGGTGCGGCCGTTGGCGCGGGTGCGGCGGGTCCATTTGTTGATGTGGTCGAAGGCGTAGTCCGCGCTGTCGAGGAGGCACCATTGGCCGTCGAGGGTGAGGGCGTGCTGTTCGGTGCGGACTGTGTTGCCTGCCGCATCGATGTATCGGATGCTGCGGGTGCTTTGCCCGGCGACGGGGGCGCCTTCGATGCGGGTTTCCGCGGTGACGGTGTAGAGGGCTCCGTGTTCCGCCGTGGCGGCGTAGGCGTACCAGGTCTGGGTGCCGTCGATGGTCTGGGTCATGCGGATGCGGCCGCGGTCGAGTGCGTTCGGCGCGGTGCCGAGCCATGTTTCGGTGGTTTCGAGGCGGGTGTGCGGGCTGCCTAGGGCGGTGCTGCGTTTTTCGACGCGGCGGATGTGGTTTTCTTCGATGTAGGTGTAGTCGGTGCGGTCGAGGTGGGTGGGTTCGTTGTTTTTGATGAGGGCGGTGCGGGTGTAGGCGATGTCGTCGCTGTTGCCTCGTTCGTCCCGGTAGTAGGTGTAGACGATGCGTTCTCCGCCTCCGGCCCACGGGGTGGCGACGGAGCGGATGCGGCCCCCGGCAGCGTAGCCGTAGGTGGTGGCGCTGCCGTCCGGCGCGGTTTCGCCGATGAGGCGGCCGGAGCCGTTCCAGGTGTAGCGGGTGGTGAGGGCGGCCGTGCTGCCGTGGCCTTCGGTGCGGCTGAGGCGCTGCGGGCCGTAGGGGCTGTTGCGCCATGTTTCGGCGGTGCAGGAGGCGTCCGCCCCTTCCGCTCCGGTGCGGATGCGGGTGACGATGGCCCAGGTGCCGTCTTCATGGTCGATGCGTTCGCGGAGGGTGTGGGCGGCTTCTTCGCCGCTGCCCTGTATCATGTTCCAGACGCGGTTTTGCTGCCACCAGACGGTGGTGTGCGGCGTGCGGTCTGCAGCCTGTTCGGTGATGGCAAGTCGGCCGGTTTCCGGGTCGCCGGAGATCGTGTAGGTTTTGAAGGGGGCGCCTTCCGTGGTGTAGAGGCCGGTGGCGATGTCCTGCCCGGTGATTTGGCCGGGCAGATAGAGGGCGATGGTGTAGCCGGTGGCGGTGACGTTTTCGATGTTGAGGAGGCCGTCCCATGTGTTGCGGATCTGGCGCAGGTAGCCCGCTGCGTCGCGGATGACGGCGAGGTGGGCGGCGAGTTCCGCAGCGGTGAAGGTTTGCTGGAGCGGGGTGGTGTAGCTGTCGAGGCGGCCGGTGGCGATGTTGTAGTCCGCACGGCTTTTGTCGTTCTGCTCGACGCGCATGTAGGCGGCGGAGGCGATGTCGACGGTGGGTGTTTTCTGCGCGGTGAGGAGGGTGGTGCGTTCGCCGCGCAGGGTGGTGATGCCCATGGGCGCGGGGCCGGATTTGGTGATGAGGTAGTAGCGGCGGCCGCTGCCGGCGCGGATGCGGACCATGCCGTTTTCGACGATGCCTCCCTGCGGGATGTCCAGTTTGTCCTCAAGGGGGTGGCGGTAGTCCAGCGCCGCAGGGCTCCAGTTTTCGCTGCCGCCGGTGAAGCGGACGAGTTCCAGATGTCCGCCGGGGATGCCCATGAGGCCGCGGAGGACGCCAAAGTTGATGCGCCAGATCATGGCGTCTTCATCCGAGGTGGCCGTGGTGCGGTTGCCCGCGCTGCTGCTGGCCAGAGGTGAGGGTTCGAAGGATGTGGCCGAAGCGGCGGCAAGCGTGGCCACGGCCGGAGCTGCCGCTGCCGGCTGCCCGCCTTCATTGCCGTTTTCACAGCTGCACGGGCAGGCGCAAAGTGTTTTTTCAGGCAACTGGCCTTTGGGTACAAGGTTGTAAAGTGTGATCGGGTTGCCGTTGAGGCGCGTTTTCAGGATCGCGACATTTTGATTCGCAGGCTTGTAGTGGATGTTTTCATACCATAATGAGGCAGGGTAGTACTTCCCCGGTACCATCTGGAATGGTGTGGAGGTTACTTCTTTATAATTTCCTCCTCCCTGTTCTCCACGCGGCTCCAGAAAGGCATATCCGCTGGCGACAAAGAGCTTGGCATTGTCGTCCGCTCCCAGCAGGATGCAGGAATCTACAGGTTCAGCGCCAGCTTTTCCTGATTCCGAGCCGGAGGAGGAAGATGAAGATCCGTCTTCCAGTTTCGTATAACCTTCCCAATCATATGGGAAGCCTTTCGGGTGCGGTTCGTTGAATTCTTTCGGCTGTTCGTGCGCCGGTTTCAAGACGGCAATATATCCCTTCGGATTCAGTGTATCATCCATGTTTCCGGCTCCGGCAAGCCCGTTGTTTTCTTCATTCGTGTTCATATGTTGTCGAGTTTGGTTTGTCGTTTGTTTTCACGACGCTTGCCGGCCGGGTGTTTCTCCCTTTAGGTAAGGCAAGCGTCGTGGGCGTTTTTGTCTAAATTTTCGTGTCTTTTTTGCTTTTTAAGGTTTTTCCTTTCAGTATCCGTGTTCCGGATCCCGATCCGCAGCATGTTACCCGTGCAAGGCCTTCCAAGGCTAGCGTTTCCCGCTCTCCAATATCCTCGCCCGTTTTCTCGCCGCCTTTTCAGGTTATGCCTTTTCCCCATCCCTCTCAACCCCTTCCGTATGGGCTAAATCTCGCCCGTTTCCTTGCCTCCTTCGATATAGGTATGGCTATTTCTTCCCCTTTGCCCTATGCGGGTTTTTGCTTGCCAAATATGTGTCGGTACCATATTCTTGCCCTATCATGAAACTGTACGCGCAACAGCTCGTCCGCTACCCTGAAATGGGTATTTCCCTTGACTTTTCCAAGCTTCCGCTGACACCCGAATTTCTGGCGGAAATGCAACCTCTGATCGAACGCGCCTATGCCGACATCAAGTCTCTCGAAAGCGGCGCCATCGCCAATCCCGACGAAAACCGCATGGTCGGCCATTACTGGCTTCGCAATGCCTCCCTTGCTCCGAATGCCGAATTGAAAGCCGAGATCGACCGGCCCATTGCCGACATCAAGGAGTTCGCCAGCCGGATTCTCGACGGTTCCATCCAGGCGCCCTCGGGCCGGAAATACACCACCGCCCTCATCATCGGTATCGGCGGTTCGGCTCTCGGTCCCGAACTGGTGGCCGATGCCCTCCCCAATACGGGCCTGAAGCTCGCCTTCCTCGACAATACCGACCCCGACGGCATGCAAAAGGTACTCGATACCGTCCCCTTGCAGGAAACGATCGCCGTCGTCATCTCCAAATCGGGTGGCACGCCCGAAACGCGCAACGGCATGGTCTTCGCCCAGGATTTCTTCCGCAAGAACGGCGTCGCCTTTGCTCCTCAGGCCGTCGCCATCACCGGATGCGGTTCCAAGCTGGACAAGGTGGCGGAAGCCGAAGGCTGGCTGAAGCGCTTCCCGATGGAAGACTGGGTCGGCGGCCGCACCTCCGTCACCTCCGTCGTCGGACTTCTCCCGGCTGCTCTTCAAGGCGTGGATATCGACTCCCTGCTCAAGGGCGCAGCCGATATGGACGCCAAAACCCGCTGCACGGACACCGCCCATAACGCCGCCATGAAGCTCGCCCTCGCCTGGTACAAGGCCGGGGAAGGCAAAGGCAAGAAGGACATGGTCGTCCTCCCCTACAAGGATGCCCTCGTCCTCTTCTCGAAGTACCTCCAGCAGCTCATCATGGAATCCATCGGCAAGAAGCTTGATCTGGACGGCAACATCGTCCATCAGGGCCTTGCCGTATATGGCAACAAGGGATCCACCGACCAGCACGCCTATGTGCAGCAGCTCCGCGACGGCATCGACAATTTCTTCGTCACCTTCATCGAAGTCCGCAAAGCCGCCCATGATCAGGTGCTTGTGGAAAATGCCTTCACCTCCGGCGACTTCCTGCAGGGCTTCCTGCGCGGCACCCGCGAGGCGCTCGCGGAATCCGGCCGTGCTTCCATTACCATCTCCATCGACGAAGTGGACGCCTACAGCCTCGGCATGCTCATCGCCCTCTTCGAACGTGCCGTCTCCTACTACGCCTCCCTCGTCCACATCAACGCCTACCACCAGCCGGGCGTCGAAGCGGGCAAAAAAGCCGCAGGCATCTTCCTTGCCCTCCTCCAGCAGGTGCGCGACGCCCTGGCCTCCACTCCCGAAACAGCCGGACAAATCGCCGGACGCATCGGAGCGGATGAAGAAGCCGTCTACCACTGTCTCGTCCACATCGCGGAATCCGGTTCCGCCACATGGACGCAGGCCGACTGCGCCTGCCGCGATACATTCGCGAAATAACGCGGTTGCCGCCGCCTTTCCACCCTTCCTTCGGCGATTGTCGAAGGAAGGGTTTTTCATGCACGGCATCGCCCGAAAACGCCATTTACTTCTTCCCGCACCCCGGCTATCATCATCCGCAGGCAAATGATGAATCCGGGACTTCTCCTCATCGATATTCAGAACGATTATTTCACCGGCGGGAAATGGGAACTGCACCGCGCGGAACAGGCCGCCGCACAAGCATCCGGCATACTGGACCGCTTCCGCAGCCGGAACCTCCCCGTCTTCCACATCCAGCATATCAACCTGAAAGAAGGTGCGCCCTTCTTCGTACCGAATACGCCGGGTGCGGAAATTCACCGGCAGGTAGCGCCCGTCCCGGGAGAAACCCTTATCGTCAAACACGCACCGGACAGCTTTTTCCAAACGGACCTGCATCTCCAGCTCGAACGCCGCCACATCGGACATCTGGTCGTTTGCGGCATGATGACCCACATGTGCGTCGATACGACCGTGCGCGCCGCCAAAAACTACGGATACGGCATCACTCTGATCGAAGATGCCTGCGCCACGAAGGATCTGCTCTGGCACGGCGCCTCCCTTGCCGCTCCCGCTGTACAGGCAGTTTTCATGGCTGCATTGAACGGTACCTTCGCCGAAATCTCGACCGCCGGAACATGGCTTGACCGGGAATCGGCGACAGACCGCCCGAACTGCTAGAAAATGCCGTAAAAACTTATTTCCAAAAGCATTCGCAAAGTACAAGATTCCTGCCATGGAAAAGCCGCGAAACATCCGGCTTCCGCAACAGCCAGCAGGAATATGAACAGGACAGCCACACTTCGCCGCCGCAATGTCGGGTTCGGAATCATCTACCCCCTGATCGCCGCTTTGCTTCTTCTCACCCTCACCGCCTGCGGCCGGGATTCCGGCACGCAGGCCAAACTTCCACCACGAACACACACCGCCATGAAAACCATCTATCTGGCCGGAGGATGCTTCTGGGGAGTCGAAAAATACTTCTCCCTCATCCCCGGCGTCACTGCCACCGAAGTCGGTTATGCCAACGGAAAAACAGACCATCCCACCTACGAACAGGTATGCCGGGAAAACACAGGGCACGCCGAAACCGTCAAAATCCAGTACGATCCGCTCAAACTGAGCCTGCCCTACCTCCTCGAACAATACTACGCCGTCATCGACCCCGTTTCCGTCAACAAACAGGGCAACGACGCGGGCATCCAGTACCGCACGGGCATCTTCTACACCGACCCCGCCGACAAACCGATCATTGAAGCCTCTCTGCGCGAACTGCAAAAGAAATACAGACAGCCGCTCGCCATCGAAGTGGAACCTCTGCGCCAATTCTTCCCCGCCGAAGAATACCATCAGGACTACCTCGACAAAAACCCCGCAGGCTACTGCCACATCCCGCAAGCGGCTTTTGAAAAAGCGCGGCACGCCAACGACCCTTCCGTTCAATACAAGCGTAAATCACGCGCCGAACTGCAAGCCGAATTGACGCCCCTCCAGTACGAAGTCACCCAAAACAGCGCGACCGAGCAACCCTTCCGCAACGAATACTTCGATAACCACAAGCGCGGCATCTACGTCGACATCACCACGGGAGAACCCCTCTTCCTCTCCTCGGACAAATACGATTCCGGCTGCGGCTGGCCCAGCTTCACGCGCCCCATCGACGATAGCCTGATTGCAGAAAAGCAAGACCGCACCCACGGCATGGTACGCACCGAAGTGCGCAGCAAAACGGGCGATGCCCACCTCGGACACGTCTTCAATGATGGCCCACAGGACCAGGGCGGCCTTCGCTACTGCATCAACAGCGCATCCCTGCGTTTCATTCCCATGGAAGACATGGAAAAGGAAGGTTATGGCCGTTACCTGCCTCTCCTTCAAAAAGAAACAGAAAACAAATAATTCCCGCTTCCTCCCTTCGACAAAACAGCCTTTCCCCTGATGAGGAAAGGCTGTTTCTTTCATGCTTCATCGGCCATCAAACGCGAAGCAGCCTATTTTCTGGCATTTTTCAACTTGGCATTGATCTCGTCGGGATTATTCGGATCGAACACCACATCTCCTTTACCCAGATCATTGTGAATCACCGGACGCGGGCCTTTCATCACCGTCTCTGCCATCTTGTCCGTATCCTGAATGCGAAATCGCGTACAAAGCACATAAGCCGCCTCTCCACGGTCGAAATGCCCGTAAGTCGTACAGACAATCGTACCGTCGGGCAGAAGTTCGGCAGCCGGGTACGCCGTATCCCAACCGTTTTTATTATCCTTGAGGCGAATGCGGTACTGCCCTTCCTTCCCTTGAACCAGATCGTCCCAGGTACCGACCCAGCCGACCCAGTCTCCTGCCGTCGGGCTCTCATTGAAATCCGCCTTTTTCGTCGGCGATGCATCGCGGAACTGAATCAACATGCGCCCATCCGGCAATTCAAGAGCCTGATGCCTGTCTCCAGCCAGCGCTGCGGGCAACTCCTTCGGTACGGACCACGTTTTGCCTTCATCCTGTGAAATCATAATCTGCGACCCATGGTTGCGGCTGTTCTCGCGCAGCAGCAGGGCAATCGACTTGCCATCGGGACTGCGCACAATACCCGCCTCGCACAGATGCAAATCGCGCGCACCGGGAAATACTACCTGCGGAGCAGACCACGTCACCCCACCGTCTTCCGTAAACACCACGCAAAGCTCCAACGTATGGAACTTCCCTTTGGCATCCTCGCCGCTGGAATTCACATGGTAGGAAGCCATATAATGCCCCTTGCCCGTCTTGAGCGGAACCAGATCGCTCATCGCGACGATACCTGCGGGTTGCTGCGGAATCGGCATCAGCTCGGACCACGTTTTGCCTTCATCCTCACTCACGGCGACCCTGTTGCGTTCCTTCGTCTTCATCGTGCCGCCCTGCCTGCCGGAAAACATCAGCAGGCGCTCCTTTCCGGTAGCATCCACCGTCCTGTAAAGCGTCGGCACCTCGCGGCTTGTCTTCCACGATTCGGGAACGGGCAAACGATCCCCCCATGTCCTTCCGCCGTCTTTCGAAACCTTCATCACCACCGGTCCGGAACCGTGGCCCTTCGGATAAACGCAGACAATCGACTTGCCGTCCTTCAGAAGCAGAGTTGTCGGATGTCCGAGATACTGCCCCTTCTCCTTGTCCACGACAACATGCATATCGTCCCGTCCATTCAGATCGACAATGGGAATCGAATACCCGTCATAAACGGACACCGGAGCGGATGCTTGTTCTGCCGCAAAAGACACTGTCGTCGTCAGGACTACGGCAGCCGACAACAACACATTTCTGGATAATGAATGGAATGACATGGGAATCGAATGGTACAATTGGATAAACCACGGTCTGCATCCTGCACGCTGCAAATACAGCCGTCATTAAAATATACGCATCCGGCCCGCAAAACCATCACTTGTGATCCATTTCATGAAAATAGCATAAAAAAGACCAGACCACTTCAATATTAAAAATTATTATACTATTGATAACAAATAATTTTTATAATAAAAAAGTATTACACTATTGTAAGATGAAGACCAGAGAAATTCATATACAACAGCGTATTTACCACCGAAAGAACTCGCCACCTCCGCATCTGCCTGATATACTTATCCTGCAAAATGAATCAACGGCAACATCCTCTCGCCATCTCTATTGCAGGAAAACTGCGGCAAGCTTTTCGGGCAGGCCGTTTTGAAGGCATATTGCCTGGCGAACGCGAACTGGTCGCCATCTACAATGTCGGCCGCGAAACCATTCGTTCGGCTCTTTTACAGCTCGAACAGGAAGGCTTAATCACTGCTCCCATTGCACGATCTCCCCGCCGCATCCTTCTTTCTCCGTCTTTGCAAGAGGCCATAGCCCCCCCACGCCCAACCGAAAAACAGGCAAGCATCGGATTCCTTTCTTCCGTTCCGATAGGCCGCATGCCTCAAGGCATTCTTGCGGAACTTCACTACATCCGCAACCTTTTTGAACAAAACGGACTCGACTTCCATATCCATGAAATGCCATGGAGCATCGGCAACACTCCTGAAAACAGACTGGCCAGACTCGAAGCAAAAAACAATCATGACTGCTGGATCCTGTACCACGCCTCCTGCGAAACCCAGAACTGGTTCAAAAAACGCCATATCCCATGCATCGTGCGCGGTACCTCCTATCCGACTTCAAAATTGCCCTGCCTCGACACCAACTGGGGAGCGACTGCCAACCACGCCGCCAACCACTTGTGGCACAAAGGACACCGGAACATCGGCCTTTGCATGCCCGAAGAAAAGCTGAGAGGCCACCAACTGGTCAAAAAACATTTCTTCGATTTCGAAGCCGAAGGCTGGAATCCCGTCATCATCCCCTTTCCGGCGGACATCGCCTCCACCTTCGAAAACCTCGAACGCGCCTGCTCCGAAAACAAGGAAATAACGGCATTCGTCACCATGCGCGGCAACCAGATCGTCACTCTCCTCTCATGGACAGCCACGCATGCGATATCCATCCCTGCACAAATCAGCCTGGTCAGCCTCAGCTACGAACCCATTCTAACCCACCTGTACCCCCCCATCGCCAACTATGAAATCAACGCGGAAAAATCCGTACGTCGACTCGTGAGAATGATCAGCCACCTTCTTGCTTCCAAGAATACATCAAGCGCCTTCGTCCTACCGGAATTCAACCCGGGACAAAGCGTCGCCGCACGTCATTGACACGGCACCGCCACGCTGCACGAAAAACCGAACGCCGCCCTACAATCCGCGAATCCTCTTCAACACATCCGGAGGAATCACCACGTTCACATCGAAGTAATCCTTACCGCGCAGAATGCGGAGCGAAAACCTGCCGTCCAGCACAGCCGTATTCTGAATATCGCCAAGCTCCATCACCGATTCCCCGTTCAAAGCCACCACGAGATCGCCCGGCATGAACTTCGTGGCTGCTTCCGTCCCCTCCTGCACCTGCGTAATCCATACGCCGGACATACCCTTGGCCCGTTCTTCGCTCGACAAATCACGCATGGAAAGCCCCATCGCCTCGGGATAATACTTGCTGGCCTGACCCGCAAACTTCTGCTCGGCCATATACAAATCGTCCACCGTCATCTCCAGAGCAAGCTTCTTGCCTCCTCGCACAACTTCCATCTTCACCGTGTGGCCGATCGGATACCCCTCCAGCAAATTGCGCAGCCTCGGCACGGACATCACCGTATTTCCGTTCACCGACACCACCAGGTCATTGATCCTCATCCCGGCTTTTTCCGCCGGAGAACCGGGCTGAACGAAATTGACGATCGCGCCGCCTTCCACCTTATTGCCCGTAAACTCCTGCATCTCGCGCGAATTGGCAATCCACGAAATACCCAGATACCCGCGCGCTACATAACCGCGTTCGCAAATCTCGCGAAACGCACTCACCGCCACATTCGACGGAATGGCAAAACCCACCCCGATATTGGAATCGCCGTTGCGCGACTCCACAGCGGAATTGATACCGATAATCTCTCCCTTGATATTGACCAGAGGGCCGCCGGAATTGCCGGGAGAAATATTCGCATCCGTCTGAATCCACTCCTGCTTCGATTCGCCATACACCCTCTGCGGTGCACTCACGATCCCGTGGCTCACCGAAAGCCCCAGCCCATACGGATTGCCGCAGGCCAGCACGATCTCCCCGGCCTTCACATGATTGCTCACACCGAACGGCAGTGCATCGAACTTCTCGTGCGAATCGATCTTCAGCACGGCAATATCCAGAACGCGATCCTCCCCCACCTTGAATACGGGCAGCACCGTACCGTCCATCAGCTTCACGCTGATCGCCTGTTTTCCTTTCACCACATGGTAATTCGTCAGAATATGCCCCTCCTGCGACACGATCACCCCCGATCCGAGACCACGCACCGCCACATGCTGCGTCACCACATTATTGCCGGATTCGGACACATCCTGCACGGATTGCACTCCGGCCGTATCGATACAAACAACCGACTTTGCAATATGCTGTGAAAGCGTACTCAATTCATCGCTCATCTTCGCCAGATACGGCACCTTATCCAGGCTCAACCGCGATTTCGCTTCGAGATGGTACTTGCCCGCCTCGACGAATTCACGAATATCCCGCTTGGCCACCTGCCTCCAATACACAACCGCTACAAGCACGATGACAACCGTCGAACCTGCAACAAGCAACAAACGTTTCCAAAAACCATCCATGCGGGTACGCCGTATATTACCATAAACATAGTCAAATGACAAGCAGGAAACAGGTCGTGCAAGCCGAACATGGACTTGACTCGTCTCCATCCATCTGGTGTAATATCGCGCAGGCACATGGGGGAAGAGTCAACAAGCACAGTCATCTACGGCAGCGACGAAGGCCTCGTCTGCTCCGAAGCTCTTCGAACCTACCGTTCGCTCGCCGAAGGCACAGACGAATACAACCACGAAATCATCGACGGCACATGCGCCAACGTCTCGGAAGTTGAAGAAACCTGCCTTCGCACCGTCTCCGCCCTTCGTACCCTCCCCTTCTTTCCCGGCCGGAAAATCGTCTGGCTGAAAAACGCCAACTTCTTTGGCGACAGCCAGCAGGCCAAAGCCGAAACAACCCTGCAAGCCATCGCCGGACTGGTGGAAACCCTCGGCAACCTGCCGCCAAACACCTTTTTCCTCCTCTCGGCCTCGGAAATCGACAAACGGCGCACCTGGTTCAAACAACTCTCGCAAATTGCCGCCTGTAAGGAATACGCCAAAATAGACACCGGCAAACAAGGCTGGGAAACGGAACTCGCCTCCTGCGTCACCCGCGAAGGCAAAGCCCGCGGCCTCACCTTCGACACCCAGGCCCTCGAACTCTTCATCCACCGCGTCAACGAAACATCGCGCCAAATCGCCAACGAACTCGACAAGCTCGACATCTACCTCGGTGCCGAACGCCGCCGCATCACCGAAGAAGATGTACAGGACATGGTCGCAGTCTCCCGCTCCGGGGTTATCTTCGAAATCTCGCGCGCACTCGAACTGCGGCATGCCCATCAGGCCATCGCCCTCATCGACGAACAGCTTGATTCCGGCGAACAGGCCATCTCCATCATGCGCGCCGCCATCATCCCTACCATCCGCAACAGCCTGATGGCAAAAACATTGATGGAAAACTACCAACTCTCCCCCACCAACTACCGCGACTTCGAATCGAAAGTCAAAAACCTCCCTCCCGAAGCCAAAAGCCTCATACCTCTGAAAAAGGACGGCACCCCGAACACCTACCCCCTCTTCCTCGCCGCGCAGAAATGCACGAAACAAACGCTTCCGCAAATCAAACGGGCGATCGCCGCCTGTGCCTCGGCCGACAAGGCGCTTGTCTCCAGCGGCCTCGACGCACGCGACATCCTGCACAAACTCATCGTCACCATCACCGCCTGACATGGCCCACCTTCTCCCCCAGCAGTTCGACGTCCTCGTCATCGGCGGCGGACACGCAGGCATTGAAGCCGCCCTTGCCGCATCCCGCCTCGGATGCAGCGTCGCCCTCCTTACGCAGAACCTCGACACCATCGGCCAAATGTCCTGCAACCCGGCCATCGGCGGATTGGCCAAAGGACACATCGTCCGGGAAATCGATGCCCTCGGCGGCGCCATGGCCCTGAACACCGATGCCACCGCCATCCAGTTCCGCATGCTCAATGCCTCCAAAGGCCCCAGCGTACGCGCACCCCGCGCCCAGTGCGACAAAGTCGCCTACCGCGCCCGGATGAAAAACGTCATCGAAAACGACCCGAACATCCGCCTCTATCAGGGCGACATCAGCGACATCCTCGTCGACAAGCAAGGCCGGGTCACCGGAGCCCTCACCACATGGGGCCTCGAATACCGCACCCGCAGCATTGTCCTCTGCTCCGGCACCTTCATGCGCGGCCTCCTTCACGTCGGCATGGAACATATACCCGGCGGCCGCCTCGGTTGCGCCCCCTCCTCCCTGTCGGACACTCTGCGCCGCCTCGGCATCCGCCTCGAACGTTTTAAAACCGGCACCTCGCCCCGCGTCAACAGGCACACCATCGACTTCAGCGCGTGCGAACGGCAGGACGGCGACACCCCGCCGCCCCTCTTCAGCAACCGCTCCCTCACCGAACTCCGCCGCGACACCGAACCGCACTGCACCCTCAACACCTTTGCCGATCCCGGCTTCAACCTCGTACAGGATCCCTGCTGGATCACCTACACCAACCGGCGCACCCACGACATCATACGGGAAAACCTCCATTACAGCCCCCTCTACGGAGGCATCATCGAGGGAATCGGCCCGCGCTACTGCCCCTCCATCGAAGACAAAATCGTCCGCTTTGCCGAAAAACAGCAGCACCAGATCTTCCTCGAACCCGAAGGCCGCAGCACGCAGGAATACTACCTGAACGGCGTCTCCACCTCCCTGCCCTACCACGTTCAGTGCGAAATCGTCCGCAGCATTCCCGGCCTTGAAAACGCTCAACTCATCCGGCCCGGCTATGCCGTCGAATACGACTATGCACCGCCCACTCAGCTCCACCCAACCCTCGAAACCAAACAGGTGGAAAACCTCTACTTCGCCGGACAGATCAACGGCACATCCGGTTACGAAGAAGCCGCCGCACAAGGCCTCATTGCCGGAACCAACGCCGCTCTGAAAACTCAGGGCCGCGCCCCCCTCGTCCTTCGCCGCGACCAGGCCTACATCGGCGTCATGATCGACGACCTCATCACCCGGGGCACCGACGAACCCTACCGCATGTTCACCAGCCGCGCCGAAATGCGCATCCTCCTCCGGCAGGACAATGCCGACCTGCGCCTCACTCCCATCGCAGCCGAACTGGGCCTCGTCTCCCGTGAACAGGGAGAAAACGTGAGGAAAAAACAGGAAGCCATCGACTCCGGTATCCGTGAAGCTTCCGGCCTCCGCCACGAAGGCGTGTCACTCGACCTCTGGCTGCGCCGCCCGGGCAATAGCTGGACACAGCTTCCCGATGAACTTCTTCAAAAGTTCCACGTGGAACACTGGGAATACATCGCTACGGAAATCGCCTACTCCGGCCATATCGACAGGCAAACGAAGCAAGCCGAAAAAATCGTTCGCCTTGAACATAAAACCATTCCGGAGAACATCGACTACAAAACCATTCACGGCCTCAAAACCGAAGCCGTACAGCGACTGGAAAAAATACGTCCCGCTACCATCGGCCAGGCCAGCCGCATCCCCGGCATGACTCCGGCAG
Organism: Neoakkermansia glycaniphila; assembly: GCF_900097105.1. Taxonomy (GTDB): domain Bacteria; phylum Verrucomicrobiota; class Verrucomicrobiia; order Verrucomicrobiales; family Akkermansiaceae; genus Akkermansia; species Akkermansia glycaniphila. Next base: position 1,420,021 of record NZ_LT629973.1, read on the forward strand.
ATATCTCCATCCTCCTCGTCTGGCTCCAAAAGCGAAAACACGCTTAAAACGGACAAAACGGCTCTTTGCTGCTACCCCCCCGGCAAACGGAAAATCCGTCTTGGCACCGCTGTTCCCACACTCGGAGCCGTCACTTCGGTTTGTCTTTATACGCGGCTGGGCAAAACTACTCTTCCTTCTTAAGAAAGCTTCATCTTTCATCCCGGACCCATCAATCAAAACAGGCTTCGGGTACACTGTTCAATTCCCGCTTCTGGATCGTACTTTCCCGCGCAGAATCATATCTTCGCCGCAGGAAATCCACGTCCGATCCATCAAAACGAGCTCATGAGGCAAAAAGGCATCGCCCGGAAACGCCTGCACCGGGCCTCCCCCAATCCACGGTGTATGTACGCAAACCAGCTCGTCCACCAGCTCTTCTTCCAGAAAACGCCTTAGTAGACTACCCCCGCATTCCAAAAGAACAATACTCGTATTATATTGATTATAAATTACTTCTAAAACATTTTTACTCAATGAAGAGATATTCTCCATCACAATCGTACGGTCTGCATGTTCGTCCGTAAAGACCCTGCTTCCCTCAGGCAAAGAATCCTTCTCACGCGTCAATACGACCCGCCACGGCTGCTCCTTCCATGCCGGCGGTTGCCGCAACGGATTCCGGATCGTCAATGCCGGATCGTCGCATCGCACCGTCTCACCACCCACAAGCACCGCATCGCATTCCGCACGCAACTGGTGGGCATACCGCAAGGACTCCTCTCCGCTCAACCAGCGTTCATTCTTCCGCGTCAGGCGGCCATCCACCGTCATCGCCACCTTGGCGATCACCCATGGCCTTCCTTCCTTCACTCCCATGGCAAACCCGCGAATCATCTCCCGGCACTCTTCTTCCAGCACGCCGCTTGCCACTTCGATTCCTTCAGCCCGCAAAATACCGTCCGCCCTGCCCCGGTGCCGAATATCGGGATCGGAAGCTCCGTAAACCACCCGCTTCATCCCTGCTTCAATAATCGCATCGGTACAAGGCGGAGTCCTGCCGAACGAGCTGCATGGCTCCAAAGTCACGTAGATCGTCGAATCGCTCAGAAAGGCCCCGTAACCGCGTTCGCGTGCATCGGCAAGAGCCATACGCTCCGCATGCGGTTCTCCGGCCTTGTGATGGTACCCCAGCCCCAAAACGAGGCCATCTCGGACAATGACTGCTCCCACGGGAGGATTGGGACTCGTCACGCCAAGTCCAAGCCGTGCCTGCTCGAGAGCTGTACGCATCCAATCGGCATCCTGATCGGGTGAAACCATGGGGCAAGCATACCACTCGGTTGCCTCGGAGCCAAGACCCGAACGGTGCTTATTTAAGAGTATAGATATATTGTATATAAAAATTCCGTCTTCTTCTATTGTGTAAATAATGTGAATATGTGATGGTTTTATTTAAAATTGAGTGACATGCAAGTAAAATAAAATGTGAATAACTAGTGAAACAAACATAGGAAAAGGCGAAATAAAACATATTCAAACTCCATTCACAATAAATTCACAACATATCCACAACGCGGTGTTAATAAGATATAAAAGGTATTTATCATCAGAAAAGAATGCAGGAAGAAAGACAAAATGCAAAAAAAGAGTCGCAACACTATCGTAATATGCTATTCTAGGAAATGAACCAAAAAAAGAATTAAGCCCATGACTATCACCCTAATGCCACCACTCGTATCGGACCTTTGCGCTCCCATCAGCGGATTCATGCGGCCCCTGTCCGATTGCCGCGTTGCCAACATGACCTTGCGCGAATGGGTCACATCCCGTCTTGAGCTGGCGGGATTCGTCGTCATCAACCCCGAAGAGGCGAACAACCAATGCGTTCGTATCCCGATCGATCACATACCCGAGTATTCGACCCTCTACCTGCTTGCCCATGCCGTCGGGCCCAAGGCCCTGAAAACGCCCAAGGGTGAAATACTTGCATGGGTCAATACGCTGGATCCGATGAACTGCCCGAATTGCATCGTCACCGAAGCTCCGGCCCAGCATATCCGCTACCTGTGGGACATGCTGGACCTCAATGCCGAAATCCTTCGGAACATGCCGCAAACACCCGTTCGCGGCAGCATCAGCCACCTTGCTGCAGTGGATGGCCGCCTTCATTTGGGAGAAGGCTCAGTCATTCACCACGGCACTGTGATCGAAGGAGACGTCATCATCGGTAAAAACTGCAAGATCGGCCCGAACGCCTACATCCGCGGAGCCACATCCGTTGGCGACAACTGCGTGATCGGCCACGCCGTCGAAGTCAAAAACAGCATCATCTACGACAACACGCACATTGCTCACCTCAGCTATGTGGGAGATTCCATCGTAGGATCGCATGTCAATGTCGGTGCAGGATGCATCTTCTCGAACTACCGGCACGACGGACTGAACAACCAGATGATGGTCAATGGCGAACTGATCGACACCAAACATGACAAACTCGGAGCCATGGTCGGCGACGGCGTCAAACTCGGAGCGAACAGCGTGATTTGCCCCGGCCGTAAAATCGGACGAGGCCGGATGACCGATCCCGGCACGATCATCCGGCATGATATGGCTTGATCGCAGACGCACTGCTGCTTGACCAAATTCGGCTGGCTTGGATAGAGCCTGCAACTTCTTCCTGCCGAACGATTGACAGGATACGGATAGGCCTTTGTCGGGATATGGTGTATTCCATCATTATGTTCGAATATCGCCATACCTGCGGACTTGCCCGATACGGCAAAGAACGATACATTGCAGAAACGCGGTACATGAATGATCCTGTTCGCCGTGTGCATATGCCTTCTGCATGCACTGCCTGCGGCGCTGGCGATTTTCCGATACACCAATACATCCGATATGCCTCTCCGGATGCAGGAATGCTTTGAAAGGCTATTCAATTTCCCGTTTGGATCAATTATTCGTTTCCGTGCAGATAACGGGTACGCTTGCATTGAAAATAAGACCAGAGCATAAAACCGTCTGCACTCCTTTTTTCTCAATAATACTGTAAAACATTGTTTATTATATGGTTAATTTGCTTAATACAGACGGTAAATGATGTAATTCATGTCCGTTTAATACGGCTGGAAAAACACTTCGAATACAGGGAAACATGCTTCGAAAAGGCTGGAAACGTGCACTTTTGGTCTTACTGTAAGAAAAGCCGCCTGAAATTGACAGAACAGCTCGAATTCACTACTTTTAAATTGAAATTCTTCTGTCAACATGAACAAGCCCCTTACAATTATTCTTCTCGCAAGCTGCATATCTCTTTCGTATGGTAGCCAAAGTGACAATCTGCACTCCTTTTCGGCGGCAACGCAAATTGAGGAATTGACGGAATGGTCGCACAGTACAGTAACAAATCTGGGTTCCGGCCTTTGGAATGGAAACGGTTTTTCTTTCAATCTGCAACAATCCGAATGGCTGGCTCCTCCCGTCAGTACACCGAATGCAGGAACTGCCCTGGCCGATCAGGTATTCCTGAATTCGATCACCGTGAAAACACGAAGCACTGGCCAGGCTGCTGTGACAAACTGCTATGCTTATCTTTGCTCCATATCGGGAAGCAACATGGCGGTCATCAATATGTCGGATGTATTCAACATCCCCGCTACCAACAACACGACATTCACATTCAATTTCTCCCGGCCTTCCATCGTTGACAGCAATACGACGTATGGCATTCTGTTCTCGCAAAACGGTTCTTTTGCTTCGGGAAGCAGCATCACGCTGGGAGACGGGGTGCGTGTTGGCATGGCTCGTACGAATACGCTGAATACGACCTCCTCCGCAGGACAATTATTCAATTCCATTTCTATTGCACCAGCGGAAAATTATTCTCCTTATGTAAGTATCAATACATCGCAAATACCTGAGCCTGCATCGGCAATTCTTATGGTTCTGGGCGGTCTCGGCTTTTCGGTGCGCCGTCGCAGAATTTGATCGGGTACAGCCGGAGAATGGATAAAAAGGTATTTCGTTGCGTGGCGAAATACCGTTTTTTTGTTCAATATGGGAGGCGGATAGTGTTGCGCCTTGTCGGATCATCAAAACGATGAAAAAAGGACCAGAACATGAGTCTGTCTTCCCCCCGGTTTCCGCAAGAATATGATATAATACAATTTTTTCATACAAAATCAATGTGTTATGATAAATAAAAATGTCTTTCAAAACTTGATTTATGGCTGTTTGCATGTGACGGGAATATGCTGCGGATGCGCTGAAATGCGAATCCGACATCTGGAAAATGTACAACTCTGGTCTTATTGCAGAACAATCCGGCCGAGATTGACAGATTGAGCTGCATTGACTAATTTGGTTGGCGGTAACCCCCCTTTGAAGTACCATGCACAAAACCATTACAATTACACTTCTTGCAAGTTGCATGTCTCTTGCATATGGCAATCAGAACAACAGTTTGCAACCTTTTTCGTCAGCAACGCAAGTTGAGGAATTGACGCAATGGACGAGTGCTACGAAGGCGCTGGGTTCCGCAAATTGGAGTGGCGCAGGTTTCTCCTTCAATCTGCAACAGTCTGCATGGCTGGCGACTCCCACCAGCACACCGAATGCAGGAATGTCTTTGGCTGACCGGGTCTTTCTGAATTCGATCTCAATAAAGACGCGCAGCTCAAGTCAAGGCGCGGTGGCAAACTGCTATGCCTATCTTTGCACCATGTCGGGAAGCTCCATGACGGTGGTCAATATGTCGGATGTATTCAATGTTCCCGCTACAAACAATACGACATTCACGTTCAACTTCTCGCAACCTTCCATCATCGACAGCAATACGACGTATGCCATTCTGTTCTCGCAAAACAATTCTTTTGCTCCGAACAGCACCATGACATTGAGTGATGCCAAGGCTATTGGTATGGCGCGTACCAATACACAGAACACGGGCGCTTCGGCGGGCCAGCTGTTCAGTGGCACTTCGCTGACGCCGACAGGCGAAAACTACTCTCCTTATGTAAGTATCAATACATCGCAAATACCCGAACCAGCATCGGCAATGCTTATGGTTCTGGGCGGCCTCGGTTTTTCGATGCGCCGCCGCAGGGTGTGAAAGGATCAAGTGAACAATTGATCGAACGGCTTTTCGTTATATGGCGAAAAGCCGTTTTTGCATCATGTGTTCCGTGTTTGAAAACCGAAAATGGTATGGGAAAATCGTGGAGTTGCCCTTGTTGTACTGGTACGGATTGGCAGGCCGACGAAATACGTGCAGATCAAAAAAGGAAGCCCCGCAGCATACGGGGCTTCCTTTGCATGTGCCGGTGATATGCGGCAGGGGGATTTAGAAGCTGTAGCCTGCCCCGACACGGACGGTCTGCAGCACGGCATCCTTGCGGACCTCCAGCGTATAGCCGGCGTAGGTGCGCCAGTTCTCGTCGATTTGCAGTCCGGTCGCGTAATCGAGGATTCCGGCGTGGCGGCCGACATCGACTCCGCGGGTCTTCCATCCCTGCACCGTATTGGGCATGGATACGGTGCCGCTCGGATCGTGGCGGTACACATCGGGCGCATAGCTTAGGGAAAGGCTGTTATCCCACATCATCCCCTTCCCGACGCTATCGCTCCGGGAAATCGACACACCGATGGGCAGGGAAAGGTTTTCCAGCCTACCCTTGCCGAAATGGCGGGGATTCTCACCGGATTCGGTGAAAGAGTCCGAAGCCGCGGCGGTGTACTCCAGCCCGATGAAGGGGCTTGCCGTCCACGTCTTGTTCAGGGCGATATCCCATGCGAGGCGGCCGTCGAGCTGCCATGCCGCATTGTCCCACTTGCCCGTGCTGCTGCGCTCAAGCAAAGTATCGTACATGCGGATGGAGTTGGACGTATTGCCGTAGGCGGCGGAGAGGTTGTACCTCAGCGTGCCGCGCTTCTGCAGGTCGATCAGCCCTGCGCCGTACACGGCGCCCATCAGGCTGTTCTGCCTGTTGTTGGCGAAGTAGGAGCGGCTCGTATTCCTGCCCGAAACCTGCCCGAAGGCTGCGCCGAGCACATGATTGGAAGTCAGCTTGAAGTCGCCGCCGAGGGCATAGCCTCCGCCCTGGTAATCATAGCCGTCTGCCTGTCCGGCGGAACGCTGCATGCCGAAATCGCCGAGGCCGGAAAACCAGACATTGGATTTCCGTTCGGAAAGCAGCCGCTGGCTGCCGGATTGGTCGCGCACGGTGCCGGAAAGGGCCTGCGCATTGCTGGCGGTACTCCACAGAGAGTTGTAGACGGCACCGCCGCGGAACTCGTCCCACGGCAGGAAGACCCGCTCAGCCGTCCACTGACCTATCAGCGCATCGCCTTCCCAGCCCACAGTCCATACACCCTTGTAGCCGTGCTCGGGAAGCTCGGCGGCAGTATCGGAGAAATCGGTGCCGTTACGCGACCCCTGTACGTCATGTGCCAGTTCGACCTTGAGATCTTTGGACATGGTATCGGTCGCGGTATAGAGCTTGCCTCCGGCATCCTTGAGGGTGAGCGTACCGCCCAGAACGATAGCCGAAGCATCGAAACGCGTTGCCTTGCCATTCGGTCCCGTCAGGATGGAGCCGACATCGATACCGACGCCGTTCGCCAGGGAAAGCGTGCCGCTGTCCGCACGCAGAGAGGCGCCGGAGCGCAAAACGAAGCTGGCATTGCCATTCACGTTCCATTCACCCGCATGTACGGTAGAGTCTTCGCGCACATCGAGGAGGGCATTCCCGGAAAGATTCAGATGATCGGCCTTGAACAAAGCCTTCTCTTCGATCAGGAGCGTACCGTTACCCACAGCCGCTTCCTTGAGGCGGAAGGTGCGGGATGCCTGCACGCGGGCGGCGAACGCTTCGTCCGATTCGTCGGCAAGGCGTTCGAGCTGTGCAGAGCTGCTCCCCGAGAAGACGATGGTGCCCGTGCTGCCTTCCAGCGTATTGGCGGCAAGATGGGCATCCGCTGCAGCAATGCCTTCGTGGAAGGCAATGGTACGCCCACTGGTGGCTTGAAGCTCCAGCGAGGCAGGCAGGATGTTGCCGTCGGCGTCTGCCTTGTCGTTCAGGCCGATCGAGCGCATAATGTCGCCAGCCGCCGTTGAGACACGGTTGCCGGAGAACGTGATATCGCCATTGCCGGTTGAGAGGAAGAGCCTGCCGCCTTCCATGGTCACCGCGCCGCCTGCGTTGGCATAGGTGTCGCCGGTATTGTCGAGGGAGTTTCCGACGAAGAGGGTATTGCCGTTGCCGGTGAGGCTGACGTCGCCGCCAGCGGTCACAATCGCCCCGCCGCTGTTGTTTTCGAAGGCAACGGTGCCGTTATTCGACAGGGTGACACCGTCCTCGGCATAGATGGCGCCGCCGATGGCTGCCGTATTGCCGGTGAAGAGGACGGAGCCCGTGTTGCCCGACAGAGTGGCATGGTTGAGGGCGCAGATGGCACCGCCGGATTTGTCTGCCTTGTTTCCGGAGAAGAAGACGGAACCGTTATTATTCGACAAGGTGGCATTACCCTCGGCGTAGATAGCGCCACCGCTGCCGATGGTCACCGAATTTCCGGTGAAGAAAATGGAGCCGGTATTGTCCGACAAAGTGGCATCGCTGTAGGTGCAGATGGCGCCTCCGTGGCCATTGGTTACCATATTGTCGGAGAAGGAGACGCCGCCGTTGTTCGACAGGGTGACATAGAGGTCGGAGAAGATGGCTCCGCCACGACCTCTGCCCACCACATTACCTGAGAAAGAAACGGAGCCGTTACCCGACAGAGTAACATCGTTTCTGGTGTAGATGGCTCCTCCATGACCATTAACCGCTATATTGTTGGAAAAGGAGACGCTCCCGATATTGTTCGACAGGGTGACCTTGCCGAAGGTGAAAATGGCACCACCAGTACCGCTAGCCGCCGAATTTCCGGAGAATGCGACGAATCCATTGTCTGATAGGGTGACATTTCCAGAGGAGAAGATGGCACCGCCGAGGCCGGAGGTTGACAAATTTCCGGCGAAGGAGACGGCGCCGTTGCCCGACAGGGTGATCGGGCCTGCCTTGGCATAGATGGCGCCTCCGTCGCTGCGTGTCTTGTTGTTTTCGAAGGAAACGACCCCGGTGTTATTGGAAAGAGTGGCGGTGCTCTCGGTGCAGATGGCGCCTCCATGACCTTTACCTGCCGAATTTCCGAAGAAGAGGACGTTCCCTGTATTGTTCGACAGGGTAACACCGCTATCGGCGAAAATTGCACCGCCACTGGCGTTGTCTGCCGAATTGTTGGAGAAAGAAACGGATCCGTTATCCGACAGGTTGACAGCCCCCTTGGTGAAGATGGTACCTCCAAGGCCATTAACCGCAGAATTTCCGGAGAAAGAGACGGCACCGTTGCCGGACAGGGTGATTTTGCCGGTGTTGGCGTAGATGGCTCCACCATTGGTGCGCACCTTATTATTTTCGAAGGAAACGACCCCGGCGTTGTTGGAAAGCGTGACGTGGCCCTCAGTGTTGATGGCGCCCCCGTTGCCGCTGCTGCTCAAGGCAGCCGAATTGCCGGAGAAGGTGACGGATCCGGCATTGTTCGACAGAGTAACGCCGCCCAAGCCGATGATGGCGCCGCCGCTGCTTCTGGCCGACGAGTTGTTTGTGAAGGCGATATTGCCGGTGTTATCGGACAGGGTGACTTGGCCGGTGGCGAAAATAGCTCCGCCTTTACCATTGCCGCTATTTTTTGAGGCCGAATTTCCGGAAAATATGATGGTGCCGGTGTTGTTCGACAGGGTGACTGCACCATTGGCGTAGATGGCACCGCCGCCGCCGATGGACGCCTCGTTGCCGGAGAAGGAGATGGCACCGTTACGCGACAGTGTGACTTGGTCATTGGAAAAGATGGCACCGCCATTGCCTTTGGCCGCCTTGTTGTTTTCAAAGGAAACTTTGCCAATGTTATCTGTCATGGTGATCTTACCTGCAGAGTAAATGGCGCCACCCAACCCTGCGGCAGATGTGTTGCCGGAGAATAAGACGGAGCCGTTACCAGTCAGTGTAACGTCGCCGGTGTCCGTGTAGATGGCGCTGCCGTTGTAGATCGACGAGTTGCCGGAGAAGGAGACGGAACCGTTATTCGACAGGGTAGCATTGCTTCCGGCAGAGATGGCGCCGCCGTTACCGACACCGTAGCCCGTGCTCTTGGGTGCCGCATTGCCGGAGAATGAAACGGCACCGTTGCCCGACAGAATGACGTTGCCTAAAGCATAGATGGCGCCCCCGCTGCCGTAGACCGCCGAGTTGTTTTCAAAAGAGACGATGCCGGTATTATTCGACAGGTTGACATCAGCGGCGGAGTATATGGCTCCTCCGTGGTCATTGGTTGTTGAGTTTCCTGAGAAAGAGACGGAACCGTTGCCAGCCAAAGTGATGTCGCCGGTGTTGGCGCAAATGGCACCTCCACCGTTGACTGCCTTATTGTTTCCGAAGAAAACGGTACCGTTGCCTGACAAAGTAGCGTCTGTGTCGACGAAGATGGCGCCGCCAGCGCTGTTCGCCGAGTTTCCAGAGAAGGTGATGGTACCGTTGTCCAATAAGGTGGTATCGCCGTAGACGCAGATAGCGCCACCGCAGATATTTGCTGAATTTCCTGAGAAAGAGACGGAGCCGTTATTCGACAGAGTGGCATTGCTGGAGGCGCAGATGGCTCCACCATTACCTCTAATCGTTGAGTTACCCGAGAAGGAGACAGCAGAGGTATTGCCCGACAAAGTGACCTGAGCGAGGGAGAAAACGGCACCGCCATTGTTGTACGACGAATTGGTAGAAAAAGAGACGGTGCCGTTGTTTGAGAAGGTTGCGTCACCTTCGCTGTAGATTGCTCCACCGACCGCTCGGTTCGCCGAGTTGTTTGTGAAAGAGACGGAACCGTTGTCCGACAGAATAATATTGTTGGTGTAGATGGCGCCGCCGGAGCCGCCTGCCGCGTAGTTTTTTTCGAAGGAGATAATACCGTTACCCAAGAGGATAGTATCGCCCTTGGTGCAGATGGCGCCGCCGAGATTGCCGCTCGACCAGTTTTTTTCAAAGGAGACGGAACCGTTGTTCGACAGAGTAATATTGTCGGCGTAAATAGCGCCGCTATAATATCCTGTTTGTCCTGAATAGGTAATTTCCCCCTTGTCTGTTTCGACGTGATCGGCGGCAGATGAAGGGAGGGTGAACAGTGCCGCCATGACGGCAGCCAAAAGAGGAAGGGGCAGTTTTAATTTCATAATCAATGATTTTATGGTAATCGGGATATTTCTGTTTATCCTGATTCCCCAGTATGTCCAATCAAACTGTTATTGTCAACAAATAATTATATTCTTTTATGAATCAGCGTTTTATACAAAAAACAAATTTTTTCATAAAAGAGAAAACTTTCATCCAGTATTCATCACCAATAAGATATGATGATGAAAAAATGTCGAATATCGATACGTGCGAGATGAAATGCTGCAAAAAATAGGCATTTATGCCACTTTTTCCCCTTACAGGTTTTGCGGGAGGCGGGTTTGGAAGCTTTTTTCACGGCGCGGGCCTTGCGCGGTTCTCCGGAGGCGGGAGCGGCGGACGGTGCGCCGGGTTGCGCGGCGGGCGTTTCCTTTTCCGGTGCGGCTGCGCTGCGGGAAGGCATGGCGGGGGGAAGCAGGAGGGTGGCCGCGCGCCGGGCGTCGTCGGCATATTGATTCCATGCCGTTTCGGCTTGTCCGGAAGTGGCGGACCGGGCTTCCATGGCTGCGACGTGGGCGGTGGTGAGGGCGCGGGTGAACAGGGAAATTTCGCCGTCTTCACGCGCCCGGTTGCCCGTGGAGGGTTGGGTGAACTGCTGCTGGAGCCTGGAGGCCATCAGAAGGGAGTTTTGCGCTCGGGACACATCGTTTGCCCTGCCCTGCCCTGCGGCGACGGCATAGGCCTTCAGAAGCCCGTAAAACGTATCGGCAGGAAGAGGGTTCGCAGCGGCGCGTCCGGAACCGGCCAGTTTGTCCCATTCCGCCAGTTTCTCCTTGTCGTAGGGGCGGTGGGCGGCAATCATGAGGCGCAGCGGCAAGGTGCGGATTTCCCACCGCCGGATCGCGGAGCCGGGGGCGGCGGAGTGCCTGTCTGCATAGGGTTGCAGCAGCAGTTTCCGCATGATGGCGTCCGCATCCGCATCCCGGTGGCGGCACCACATTGTTGTGGCGAGGTAGAGCATGGAGCGGAGGTAGCCGTCGCTCCGGTCGTACGTTCTTCCGTTTTTGCCGCCGGAGGCGTACTGTTCGTCCCGGGCCTTGAAGAGTTCGGCGGCGCGCAGGAATTCCGCCTGCGCTTCTTCCAGCCGGCCGTTACGGAAGAGGAGGTGGCCGAGCAAGTGATGGGAGACGGGGTGGCTGGGCGCGAGTTCGACGACTTTCCGTGCTGCGCCGAGGGCTGCCTCGGATGCCTGGGGTGCCGTTTCTTCGAGGAGGGCGCGGATGAAGCAGAAGGCGTGTTTGTCCGGGTGTTCCTTCAGCAGGGCATCGGCGGCTTGAATGGCCTCCGTCTGGCCGCTGCGGGGCAGCCCGAGATCGTCGTAGCCGTCTCGCACCAGCAGGATGTGGAAGAGCCTGGCCAAGGGGTCTCCCCGGAAGCGTTCGGCGAGCATTTTCGCCGAGGCTGTTGCCTCTGTCGCGCTGCCCCGCAGGAGGGCGGCCAGCACGGAGGCGTAGCCTTTTTCCCGGGGAAGCAGCCTGCCCTGCTCTTCCAGGATGCCGAGAGCAGCCAGCGAGGCATCCCGCTCGGCCTTGCGCGAAGGATCCTGCAAGGTGCTCATGGCGAGCCCCCAATGAGCCATGGCGCAGGCGCGGTCGTACCGGAGGACTTCCGAGAAATGGCGGTACGCTTCTTCATCCCAGTAGCAGACGAGGTCGTGCAGCCCTGCCAGCACTTCATCCTGAAGGGCGGCGTCCGGCGTGTCTACGACGAAGGAGAAGGAGGAGGGAGCCTCCCATGCGGGAGGAGCTTCCGTGCCCTGCTCCGCTGCATGGAGCGGGAGGGAGGCGAGCAGGAAGGCACAGGCGGTGCGGATGTTCACGGTGTCGGGTGGGGTGAGGCGATGGGGAACCGGGAAAGCGGGCTGCTGCAGCCTTTCCCGGTTCGGTTTGATGGGGATTGTCTGCCGCCCGTGCAAGTACGGGCGGCAGACCGGAGGATTACATCCTGTCGGGCATGTGGATGCCCAGCAGGGCCATGCCCTGCTTCAATACCCTGCTCGTGAGCTCGCACAGCGCGAGGCGCGAGGCGCGCACGGCTCCTTCCGAGCGCAGCACCGGGCAGGCTTCGTAGAAGGAGTGGAAGGCGCGGGCAAGGTCGAAGAGGTACCCGGCGAGTACGTTCGGGCGGCAGTCGTCCAGCACAGAGGGGACGATTTCGCCGAAGCGGACGAGCATGCGCGCCAGATGGATTTCAGCGTCTTCCGTGAGGGTGAGGGATTCCGGCAGCGCGGCGTCGCCTTCCACCTTGCGGAAGATGGAGCGCACGCGCACGTAGGAGTTCTGGAGGTAAGGGGCGGTATCGCCCTGCAGGGCGAGCATCTTGTCCCAGTCGAACACGTAGTCCGTCATGCGGTTCTGGGAAAGTTCAGCGAATTTGACGGCGCCGATGCCTACGGCGCGGGAGACGGCTTCACGCTCTTCGGCGGGCATGTCGGGGCTCTTTTCGTCGATCACCTTCCCTGCCCGTTCGATGGCTTCGTCCAATACGTCCTGAAGGGAGACGGTGTCGCCGGAGCGTGTCTTGAAGGGGCGGCGGTCCGAACCGAGGATGGAGCCGAAGGCGACGTGGCGGAAGTCGCCCGTGATGCCGCGCATGCGCTCGACGTCGAAGATTTGGCGGAAGTGCTGTGCCTGCGGTGCGCCGACCACGTACCAGATGGCATCTGCCTGCCACACCTTTGTGCGGAAGTCGAGCGTGGCGAGGTCGGTCGTGGCGTAGAGGAAGCCGCCGTCCGCCTTGCGCACGATGCACGGGATGGGTTTCCATTCGCCTTTTTCCTGCACGAGGAAGGGATCGTCCTGCGGCTTGAGGGTGCCATCCGAGAAGACGCAGATGGCGCCTTCGCTCTCGCGGGCGAGGCCGGAGGCGATCATCTCGTCCACGAGCGGAGCGAGGGCGTCGTTATAGGCGCTTTCTCCGAGCCAGTAGTCGAAGTGGATGTCGAGCTGGTCGTAAATTTTTTCGAGGCCGGATTTCGAGACGGCGACGCAGCGTTCCCAGATGGCGAGGTTTTCGGCGTCGCCGCTCTGGAGCTTCACCAGCTCGGCCTTGCAGACCGGAAGCAGTTCCGGCTTTTCCTTGCAGAGAGCGTTCACTTCCTTATAGACGCGCAGCAGCTCCTCAATGGGGTTGTCGGCCAGAGCCTGTTCGTTCAGGATGTTTTTCCATCCCCAGAGGATCATGCCGAACTGCGTGCCCCAGTCGCCGATATGGTTATCGGTGATCACATTGTGGCCCATGAAGCGGGCAATGCGGGCGAGGGCGTCGCCGATGATGGTGGAGCGGATGTGGCCGACGTGCATCGGTTTGGCGACGTTCGGCGCGGAGAAGTCGATGACGATGGTCTTCGGTTCGGCGGCAGCGGGTACGCCGAGGCGGTCGTCCTGCAGCATGGCGGAGGCGCAGGAGGCGAAGAACTCAGGCTTGAGGCGGAAATTGAGGAAGCCCGGCCCGGCGATCTCCATCGTGCAGATGGGCATGTCTCCCATGGCGTCGATGACTGCCTGCGCCAGTGCGCGGGGGTTCATGCGCGCCTGCTTGGCCAGCACCATGGCGGCATTGCACTGGTAATCGCCGAAGCGCAGATCCTGCGAGACGGCGACCGCAGGGGCGAACCCTTCGGGCAGGGCGTCGCCGAGAGCGGCTTTCAGGGCAGGGGCCAATTTTTCTTCAAGTCGTGCCGGGATTGTCATGACAGCGCTATATACCTTGCTCCGGCCTGCGGGTCAAGAGTGCAGTCTGTCCGCGCCTTCAAAACAGTGGAGAGGATGGCAGCTCTCGCCCGGACGGTGGAGCGGCCTGTGCGGAGCAGGGCGTTTGCGCGGCGCCGGTCAGAACGATGCACGCACGGCCGCCATGTACTGCCATCCGGTGAAGCCCTTGTCGCCCACGGCATCGCGCCCGCGCGAGTAGATATATTCCGTGCCGACCATCAGCTTCGTCTGATGGGGGCTGGCGGGGCAGAGGAAGAAGTTCATCCCGGCGTACACGCCGTGCAGGGCATCGCTGACAGGGGAGTAATCCGCATTCGTGCCGTAGTAACGGAGGTCGGAGCGAACGCCGTTTCGCCCGAACGAACACTGGTAGCGGAAGACGGCCTGTGTTCGTTCGCCGATGCGGTAAGTGGGAATGAAGGCGAGGCCGAATACGTTGTTGCCGCCTTCGGCTCTCTTTTTATCGAGGCCGATGGTGTTGAAGCCGGCCATGGCTTCGCTCATCAGCTCGAAGCGGCCGTCCGTATAAGTGTGTGTGAAGGCCAGCACGTCCACTGCACCCATACCCTGATAGCAGAATGGGGAAGGGGAGGCCACATCCGTGAACTCGTGGGTCCAGTCCAGATGGAATCGGTTGTTCGCATCCGCTGCATAGATGAGGGAAAGGGCGGTGAAGCAACCCGTCGAGGAATTGAAGACGGGTTCGATGCGCGACTGCCCGGAGCCGGGGCCGTCGTTGCCGTTCAGGTACACGCCCGTCTGCCAGCCGAAGCGTTCGGTAAAGGGTGCCGCCCCTCCCGACGATCGGCAGTTTTTCCACGGCTCCGCATTGTGCCGCCATTCGATGCCGTAATTCATATATGCGCTCAGCTGGTTCACCAGCGCGGAACGTTCGATCGTTTCGATGGCGGATGAGGAGAGCCTGTACTCGCCCGTGTAGCCGGGCTTGATCTTGCCTATATAAAGAGTGTCGCGGCTGCCGAGTTCCGACTTCAGGTAAAACTCGAAGAGCATCCAGTGTTGAGACGGTGCATCCCAGTTGTCGGATGTGTAACGGTAGCGCGTATTCACGCCGCCGATCTCCCAGTTGTTCACGAACGTGAATCTGTCGAACAGCTTGGCGGAGCATCCGAGGTACAGGCGGCGCCATTCCAGATTCCCCCGGCGGCTGTTTCCGTCGTTACAGCCGCGCACGCGTTGCCCGCCCCCGGCGGGGTCGAGATAGGCGCCCTGATACTGGGCGCAGAGTGTGACCCTGAAATCCTGAATCACGGGGTTCTCCAAATGGTCGCGTTTGGCATCGAACCAATGGAAATATTCCTTCACCTGCGAGCACAGGGCAGTGTTCCCATTCGCCGGAACGGATGCTTTCGAGATGGCCTGATTGCCGGCCCCGGCGGAGAGGGCGGGCAGGGAGGCTTCCCCGGCGAGGGCGGAGCCGATGAGAGGCAGTGCGGGGAGAAGGCGGCGGAGATGGGAGAGGTGCGTGCGTTGCATGGAACAGGTGAGAGGTCGTTCGTCGTGCGCGACCATACACCATCTGGCGGCGGCAGGGAAGGGAAAATCTGAAATGTTCCACGTGGAACACGGATTTGGCGTACCATAATGCGGAAATTGCGCCAAAACGGCTGAAAAAGCATCGAAAATGCGGATCAAATGATATGAGAATATGGGTATGTAAGTGATAAAAGGCGGTGAATTCGGGCAAATTCGGGTAAAAAATGGTGTTTATGCATCAAATGATTCGCAAAAGAGAAAATGAGTGGGTTCAAAGGGGGGGGGGAATGGCAGTGGGTGAGCGCAAGACGGGGAGCGTGGGAGAGTGTGACGTGTGGCGTATTCTGCCGTCCGGGTAAAAAGTTCCACGTGGAACAAAACGAGTCGCCCTCCCCCATCGCGCCAATGGCCGGGGAGGAATGTCGGTACGGTCTGCACCGCGTGCGCCGGAGTGCCGATGTGGTGGAGGCGGTGTGGCGCGGCGTGGTCTGGTGTGTATCGGCGAGAGGAGGAGTGGGGGTTCCTGTTCTCCTGCCCGGATTCTCCGCTTGTTCGGGGTGCGGTTTTCGCGTCTTTCTTTTGCCGTGCGGGTGCGCTTTTCGGTACGGACGGGCCTCGCCGGAAACGCTGCGCTGACTTTGAAAAGAATCGCTTTCCTTGCTTCCCGGTGGTATAGATGGGGTATCATAAAACCAGCCATGACGACACAAGGAAAAGTTTACCTGCTCGGCGCCGGTCCCGGCGATCCCTCCCTGATGACTCTGCGCGGCAAGGAGCTTGTCGAACGCGCCGACTGCCTCGTGTACGACGCTCTCGTCGCGCCCGAGATTCTGGCGTGGAGCAAGCCTTCCTGCGTGCGCGTGTATGTGGGCAAGCGCGCTTCCCGGCATGCGATGGCGCAGGAGGACATCAACAGATTACTCGTCGAGACATCGAAGCAATACGCATGCGTCGTCCGCCTCAAGGGCGGTGATCCCTACGTTTTCGGACGCGGCGGTGAAGAGGCCGATGTGCTCTCCGCGGAAAAGGTGCCCTTTGAAGTGGTGTCCGGCATCAGCTCCGCCATCGCGGGGCCGGGCTACGCGGGTATACCCGTGACGCACCGGGAATACTGCACGCAGTTCACCGTGTTCACCGGGCATGAGAATCCGGACAAGGGCGAAAGTACTCTGGATGTCGAAGGCATTGCCCGCGCACAGGGCACGAAGGTCATGCTGATGGGCATGAGCAGCCTCCGGGAAACGCTGGCCCGCCTCGTCGAGGCAGGGCAGAAGAAGAGCACGCCCGCCGCCGTGATCCAGTGGGCGACGACGGGTCGCCAGCGCAGCGTGACGGGTACGGTGGGCACTCTGGCCGACAAGGCGGAGAAAACCGGGCTGGGTGCGCCCGCCATCGTTGTGATCGGCGATGTGGTGAAGGAAGCCTCGAAGCTCGACTGGTACCAGAAGCTGCCCCTTTTCGGCAAGCGCATCGTCGTGACGCGCACGCGCGAGCAGATCGGCGGATTGAGCCGCCAGCTGCGCGAACTCGGCGCGGATGTGATCGAACTGCCGACCATCCGCATCACCGACCCCAGCGACCGGCAGGCCTTTGCCGAGAGCGTCGTCGATTGCCACACGTATGACTGGCTGATCTTTACCAGCCCGAACGGCGTGAAACGTTTCTTCGAGGCGTTCTTTGCCGTGTACAGCGATATCCGCTGCATCGGCGGCGCACGCATCGCTGCCATCGGCAAGGCGACGGAAGCCGCTCTCAAGGCGCATGGACTCGCTACCGACATCATGCCGAAAAAGGCCGTCGCGGAAGAACTCGTCAAGGAGTTTGCCCGGCAGAAGGAGCGTGTGCGCGGCATCGAGCATACGACGATGCTGTGGGTACACGGCGAGAAATCGCGCGAAGTCATCGCCCGCGAGCTTTCCGCCGCCGGGGCGATCGTGGACGAGTGCCTTGCCTACAACACGGTACCCGAGACCGAAGATACGACGGGTGCGCAGGCAAGGCTGCGCGAAGAAGGCGCGGATATCATCACCTTCACCAGTTCCAGCACGGTAGAGAATTTCCTGGCTCTCGGAATTCCTCTTCCCGATACATGCAAGATCGTCAGCATCGGCCCCATCACGACCGCGACTCTGCACGAGAACGGTCTCAAGCCTGCCGCCGAGGCGAAGGAACACGATATTCCCGGACTCGTGGCCGCCATCAGGAAACTCAAGTAATACGGAAGGAACAGTTTGTTCCGAACCATGCGGGCCGCTGCGGAAAATATCCCTGCGGCCCGTTTTGCATGGCGGCAGGCATGTATGCTATCGGTTAGCGGGCATGGTTCGGAAAACCTCGAAAAGACTTGCATTGTTGCCGCAAATACGGTATATACATCATCAGCTGCTGTGTTCGTGAATGGTTACATGGTCCGGACCGTTAATGAACATACAAGGGAGCCAAAGATTCGGGTTTAATGAACCGTCCCTTGAGGATACTTCAGAGAATGCGACGCGGCGCCCACTTACTGAGTACGGGAACGTGACTCAAAGCCATGACGGCACAGCGGTGTTTTTTTTGCGGTTCGTTGTTTGGAAGGAATGCTGCCTTTTCTTGAAAGAGACCGGTGTTTTCGTGCGTTGATGATGAATTCTGGTTCAGCATACGTATTTGCCCGGAGGATGGAAAAGCGCGGTGATGATGGTTCTGATCCCGGCCTGTGTTTGCGAAGCTGTACCGGATACGCGGAACGCTGAATAAATCGTCTGGTATCTGGGCGCGGTGTGGGATCAGGCGTTGCCCGTGCGGTCGGCAAGGGAATGGGAGGATCGTATTGCTGATTTTACCGCTTCGGCCAGGGAGCCGCTGCGTGTGCAGTTCTGCAAGGCAGGAGAGGCAGAAGGCAAATAATCCTCCTGCTGCGGCGGCGTGGGAGGGGCAAGGCAGGGGCTGCGCTTCCCGCTTTATTTGCCGGGTTCGGACGTGAAGCGGATATTGCCGAGCCGGATGAGGCGGACGAGCCTGTTCGCCTCGTTGATGGCGTCGAGTCCGGAGATGGAGAACTCTTTGTAGAGTACATCCTGTACGATGGGGGTGGAAACGACGCGCCCCATGCAGACGATGGCGATGCGGGCGCGGCCTTTTTCCATCGGTTGTGTGAGCCGCCGCATGATTTGCCCTCCGTCTTCGCTGAGCGTCACATTGACATGGCCCCAGCGCTGGTAATCCGCATGGGCCTCGGCCATGTGCGCGTTTGTGATGAGCAGGCCGCTTTTTTCCGCATGCTCCGGCGTTTCCACGACGAGAGGCTGGATGTGCTGATTGTCGTTTTCATCCGCGAAGACGTGGTTCATCACGCGATAGCCTTCCGGGATGGCGCGGGGTTTGCCCTGCGCGTCGCGATCGGCCAGCAGGGCCTCGTTGTCCGGATGGACGCGCAGCAGGGCGACGAGGGGGCTGTCGAGCAGGGCGGCCATGTAGGAGTCGGCCTTTCCGGCAGCATCGCGCCGCAACAGGATGCGAAGTCCGTCCCTGCCTTCCGGTTGCACGGCGATGTTGTCCTGGAGCCCGGCATCGCAGGAGAGGCGCAGCTTGACCCATTGGAGCGCATCCTCCTGCCGCGTGCCGTCGTCGGAATCGCCGCCCGTGGTTTTCAGCACGAAGGAGGAAGCCTGTTCGCCGGGCAACGGTTTCCCGTCCCATGTGAAAATGGCATCTTCATCCCGTATGGTGGTGAATACGGGTTCCTGCTCAATGGTGAACCGGAGGCTGTTCGCGTGGCGATTCTTCGGTGAATAGAGGCCGTGGAGCAGAGTCATTTCCCGGTTCAAAGAGGAGTCGGGCATATAGAGGAATCCCTCGGGGAGTAGGCGTGCTTTCGGAGCGGCCAGAACATAGTTGTTGAGGACGATGGCAAAACGATCTGTTTTCGCGTCCTGAATCAGCTTGTCCATTTTGGAGGCTCCGCCCGGAGTCAAATTGATGTAGAATCCGCGCCAGAAGAAACATGGCCCTGCATCCCGGACATCGGTTTCCGAGAGATAACGGCCGTGTTTTTTTGCCGTTTCCGGTGTTTCAACCAGAAAGTGCCGAGAACCGTTGCCGCTGATGAGGCGGTAGCCTTCGGGAATGTGCCGGATTTCCCTCGAATCGTTGCGGTCGGCCAGCAGAGCCTCGTTGTCCGGATGCAGGCGCAGCAATTCCAGCGAGGGAGGTTCCAGAAACATGCGGCACCATTGGCCCGCATGTTTCGCCATGCTGCCGGAAAACCGGATGCGGACAAGTTCCTTTTCAGGATATGCGATGCTGTACTTGTCGATGTGGGCATCGGGATGGGCCATGTGCAGGATGACGGTACGATAGTCACGAAGGAAGATGACGGCGCTGTGCAGGGCGGTATTGGGGTATTCATCCTTCATGAATCCCTCCATGATAGGGTCGGACGGAGCGGTCTTTTCCGCTTCAAGGAAGGCGGCGAGGCTGGACGGCTCGAATTTCAGGACGAATGTGGCGATTTGTCCGGAGGCATTGTCTTCCGGTTTCTGTTCCTGCTGTCGGGCTGTTTCCGTGGCGGCGTACGAGGAAAGCGGAAGAAACGGCAGAATGAGGCCGAGAAGGAGGGTAGAGGGTTTCATCTCGTGCAGGATAGAGGGGAAGTGCGGATGCGTCAAGCCGGAAACAGGGCTTCCAGCCGGCGAAGGATGGTAAACGGAGGCGGGATTATTCGGCGGTTGAAGTTGGTTGGGAATTTTTCTGATGATCGACCCGAACCAAATGAATGTTTTTGGACGAGAGCCATTGCGCCGTTTGTGCGGTTTGTTGGGGCGTGTTCAGCGCGAAGGAGAGTTCTTTGTCGGGGTTGCCGGGAAGGTTCGGCGTGGCGATGATCCGGTTATCCATGACGAAGGCCAGCCGGGTTACCGCGGGATTCATGAGATCCTTGTACTGTTGCAGCTTGAGCCGCCCGGCCGGGGTCAGGGTAATGAGGATGCGGGTTGGATCCTGTTGATCGACGCAGGCTTTTGCGATGTTGTGTCTGGTGATGATGAAATCTTCCGCATACGCATCGTGCATGGGCAGTCTGGGTTCCGTAAGCGGATCATATTCCGTGCGCGTATCATGGGGGAACGGGGAGTTGGGTACGATCCAGTTGATTTCGGGCTCATTGGGAAATAGACAGAGCTCGGGAAATGGGCAGAGTACGATGGGAGGAGGTGACCAGCAGCGATGAATGTGGCAGAGAGTGATGATCGTGATATTGTTCCCGTAAATATCCGGCTGAGTGGTGATTTTGAGGATTGGGCTCTCGTGAGAATGGAGTTGCCTGATGAATCGCCGTTCCGGTTCCATATCCGTTTGAACGATGATTTCCGAAGCAAGCTTGCCGTTCGGATTGGTTTGCAGCATGATTCGAGCATTGCCGGGCATGTTGCGCACGATACCGGTTGCGAGCAAAACATCATTGTCGGGATGGACGGGGAGTATCCGGAAGGGGCCGGGGTGGCAAAGATACGATTCCAGATTGTCGGCCTGTTGCATGGCTTCGCCGCGAAGCTGTACGCGCACGCCGTGCCCGCCTTCCGGGAGGATGGCGATGCTATCCGGTTGTGTTCCCGCCAGTGCGAGGCGCAGCCGAATCCATTCCATTATTGCCTTTTGGTCGGAGATGGGCTTGCCGTCGTTGTCCCATGCTTCGAGGATGAGCGAGAGGGGTTTTTCGCCGGGAGAGATGGAGGCCATCTGTGCAGGAACCGTACTTTTTCCTGAAGGGGCCGGGCAGGATTGTCCTGCGGGTGCGGATGGTTCGCCGAGGGTGATGGCCGGCCATAGCGCCGGCAGGAGGCAGAGAACGCGGGTAGAGGTACTCATGCCTCCAATATAGGTGAGGCATGAGGGATGTCAAGCCGCTGTTACGACCTCGGCAGGGCGGCGAAGGAGTCCGCCAGTTTTTTGACGGAGGATCGGCCTTTGACGGCGAGAGTGGGAGCGAAGACGGTGAGGCGGTATTCTTCGAGCATGAAGCCGTGGTCGATCCATTCGGGATCCTGCGCGTGGGCGGGCAGGGCGGCAAGGTAGGGGGCGGCAAGGGGGGCGAATTGCTGCATGCGTTCGAGTTCGCGGGCGACGGGTTGCTGGGCGATGCGCTGGAGGCGGTCGCGGATGCCGCGCAGGAAGCGGTCGAGGTCCGGCAGGCGGTTGTAGCCCGTGCTCATCAGGAAGCGGGGGCGCATGAGCCAGGCAAGCTGGTTTTCAAGGTCGCGGGCGATGGGTTCGGTGTGGCGGCTTGCGCGTGCGGTGAGGCAGTATTCGCGGACGAGGGCGTCCGTGATGGCGAGGCTGTCCCAGAGGCGTGCGGTGGTTTTCGCGATGTCGAAGAGGTTTTCGCGGAGGCGGATGCAGGCAGCGTCGAAGGCTTCGGCGGTGCGGGGCAGCGGGGTGCCGACGGCTCCTTCCATGGTGACGTGGACGAGGTCTTCGAGGTTGTTTTTCGGCTGTTGGCCGAGGGTGGAGAGGGCGAGCTTTCCTTCGAGTCCGAGAGGGAATTTTTTCCGCAGGTGGTTGACGAAGTCGCCGTGGCGGAACTGGAGGAGGCGGATGATGCCGTGGCGGTGGGCGTCCTCGGCCTGCCTGCGGCGCGGGTAGACGTGGATTTTGACGCATTCTCGCCCGTCCTGCAGGGCGGGGTAGCCTTCGGCGGTGCCGAGCTGTACGGAAGAGGGCAGGTCGCCGCAGTCCCATTTGGTCATGCCGGTGCGGGGGAATTCGCGGACGGCGGCGCTGGCGAATTGTTTGTCGAGGAGGGGTTGCAGCCTTTGGCGGATGGCGGCGATGTCCGTGCCGAGGGCGAGTTCGTTGCCTTCGTCGTCGCAGACCCAGATTTTGGTGACGAGTTCGGCGGGGAGGCGCGAGAAGTCGAAGGCATCGGGGCGGCAGGGGCGGCGCGTTTCGGTTTCGACGAATTCGGAGAGGGCATCCGCGAGGCTTTCTTCGCGTTCGACTCCGTTCCAGAGTTCGGCGAAGTATTCCGCCTTTTGGGTGATGGGTTGCAGGAAGACGCGGATGTCTTTCGGGAGGCTGCGGAGCAGGCATTCCGCGCGCCGGGCGAGGTGGCCGGGTACGCCCCATCCGGGGAGCCAGTCGGGGAAGTCGCGGAGCTGTTCGATGTGGAGGCCGAGGGTGACGCCGTCGTCCGCAGAGCCGGGATCGTCGTTGTAGTAGACGGAGTATTCGTTGCCGGCGTGTGCGAGGGTGTCGGGGAATTCGCCGAGAAGAGATTCGTCTTCAAAGTGGTACATGGCTTCGTCTCGCGGGACGAAGAGGATTTCCGGGTTCTGCTTTTCTTCCTTGTCGCGCCACTGGCGAAGGGCTTTTTCGGTGCAGATGTTTTGCGGGATGGTGCGGTCGAGCCAGTCGAAGGCGCCGTCTTCGTACCAGATTTGCCCCCGGCGGCGGAGTTTGTATTCGACGAGTTCGATTTCTTCGCGGAGGTCGGCGAGGTGTTGGAGGAAGGGAGGGGTGTCGCGGAGGCGGTTTTGCAGGATGCCTTCGCGGATCATGATTTCGCGGGCGGCTTTGGGGTAGTGCCTGCCGTAGTGGATGCGGCGCCCGTCGATGAGGACGAGGCCGCCGCAGTTGACCCGTTCTTTGGCGTAGACGGCTCCGGCCTGCTGGTCCCAAGCGGCGTCGTAGGCGTGGCAGGTGCAGAGCTGCGGGGCGATCTGTTCGACCCATGCGGGGTCGAGTACGGCGCAGCGGCGCATCCACAGGCGGGTGGTTTCGACGAGTTCGACGCCCATGATCCATTCCGAGCGTTTGTTGCGGCGGAACATGCCGGAGCCGGGGAAGATGCCGAAGTTGCGGCCTCCGGCTCCGCGGTAGAGTTTTTCTTCCGGTTTCCAGATGCCGAAGAGGAGGGGACCGCCCGCGAGGATGGAGCGGTGGATCATGGCCGGAGTGGCCTGCGTTTCGGGCGTGCTGCCGAGGGGGGATGGTTTCCAGCGGAGGCTTTCCCTGAGAAGGCGCGAGAGGTCTTCATGCAGGTTGTGCCATTCGAGGATGCGCGGCATGTTCAGGAAGTTGGCGGAGCACCATTTGCGGAGTTGGTTGCGCCGCCACTGGCGGCCTTCCCTGTAGGCGAGGCTGTCCTGCCAGAGGAGGAGCATGCCGAGGAAGTCGCTGTCTTCGTGCCGCCATTTGGCCTGGGCGGCGTCTGCCTTGTCGGCGCAGTCGCTCGGGCGTTCGCGCGGGTCCATGATGCTGAGGCCGGAGACGATGACGAGGAGTTCGGCGAGCGCTTTTTCATGGTTGGCTTCCAGCAGCATGCGGCCGAGGCGGGGGTCGATGGGGAGGCGTGCGAGCTGGTGGCCGATGGGGGTGAGGTCTTTTTTCTTGTCGAAGGCGCCGATTTCGCGCAGGGTGCGGTAGCCTTCGTTGATGAGTTTGGGCGAGGGCGGGTCGGGCAGGGGGAATTCGGAGAGGGGCGGGAGGTTCAGGTCCGCCATGCGGAGGATGACTCCGGCGAGGGCGCTGCGCCGGATTTCCGGGTCGGTGAAGGGGGGGCGTTCTTCCCAGTTTTCTTCGCTGTACAGGCGGATGCAGACGCCTTCGCAGACGCGGCCGCATCGCCCGGCGCGCTGGCGTGCGCTGGCCTGCGAGATTTCTTCGATCTGGAGCCGCTGTACCTGCCGGGCGGGGCTGTAGCGGCTGAGGCGGGCGAGGCCGCTGTCGATCACGTAGATGATGCCGGGGATGGTCAGCGAGGTTTCGGCGACGTTGGTGGCGAGGACGATGCGGCGTTCTCCGCCCTTGGGCTGGAAGATGCGCTGCTGTTCCGCCAGTCCGAGGCGGGCGAAGAGGGGGAGGATGGCGGTGCGGGGGAGGTTTTCTCCCGCGAGTTTGTCGGCGACTTCACGGATTTCGCGTTCGCCGGGCAGGAAGACGAGGACGTCCCCCCGGTTGTCCATGCTGCTGAGCCAGTGGACGGCGCGGGCGACGTGTTCGGGCAGTTCCTCCTGTTCGTTGCGCGGCGGCATGTAGTGCATGTCCACGGGGTAGGTGCGGCCTTCGACGCTGACGACGGGTGCGCCGTCGAAGAATTCCGCGAAGCTGCCCGCGTCCATGGTGGCGGAGCTGATGATGAGTTTGAGGTCGCGCCTGCGCTGCAGGAGGAGTTTGAGGTAGCCGAGGAGGAAGTCGATGTTGAGGCTGCGCTCATGGGCTTCGTCGAGGATGATGGTGTGGTATTTGCGGAGGTCGCGGTCGGTCTGCGTTTCGGCCAGCAGGATGCCGTCCGTCATCAGCTTGAGGCGGGTTTCCTCGTTGCATTTTTCGTCGAAGCGCACCTGGTAGCCCACGTAACCGCCCAGCGGGCATTTGACTTCTTCCGCGATGCGCCGCGCAACGGCGACGGCGGCAAGGCGGCGGGGCTGCGTGCAGCCGAGGATGCCCCGGCGGTCTCCGGCCACTTCGAGGGCGATCTTGGGGAGCTGGGTGGTTTTGCCGGAGCCCGTTTCCCCGACGACGACGACGACCTGATGCTGCCGCAACGCATCCGCGATCGCCTGCCGGTGGCGGGCGATGGGGAGGTCGGGATAGGCGAATTCGGGCGGCATCGGCGGCCTATCGTACTGGCTGCAAGGCTGGGGCGCAAGCCTCGCGTGCGTCTTGGCGCATGGTGGGTGCGGGGCGGATTCGATGGCGAAGGCGGCTTTTCCGGTTGACACCGGGCGCGTTTGTGAGAAACTGGAGGAGAAAATGTCCGTCCCCCAGAATACCATTGCTCTGATTTTCGATTACGACCAGACCCTCAGTCCGCATAACATGCAGGAGGATACCGTGTTCCCCGAGTTCGGCATTTCCGCGCCGGAGTTCTGGAAGAAGTGCAACAGGCGCAGCGCGGAGGAAGGCTGGGACGGGGAGCTGAGCTATCTGAAGGAGCTGCTGGACGAGCTGCGGCTGGACGGCGTGAGCAATGCGGATCTGATGCGCCTTGGGCAGAAGCTGACCTATTTCAACGGGATTCCCGAGTTCTTTTCCGAGTTCGAGCAGCGCGCCCTGCTGGACGATCACAAGGCTGCCGGGCTGAAACTCGAATATTATATCGTTTCTTCCGGCCTCAAGGCGATTATCGACGGTTCTTCCATCCGCCCGCATCTGAAGGCGGTGTTCGGCTGCGAGTTCAGCGAGCGGGATGGCTGCATCGACTTTCCGAAGCGCGTGATTTCCCATACGACAAAGACGCAGTTCCTCTTCCGCATCAACAAGGGGATGCTGGACTACACGCAGGACGTGAACGACCACATGCCGGAAGATATGCGCCCCATTCCCTTCAAGCACATGATCTACATCGGCGACGGGCCGACGGATGTGCCGTGCTTCACCGTGATGCGTGCGCAGGGCGGCCACACCGTCGCCGTGTACAATGCGGACGACCTGACGGGCGCCAGCTTCCGCAAATGCTTCCACTTGAAGGCGGATTCGCACCGGGTCGATTTCTTTGCTCCGGCGGACTACCGCGAAGGCAGCCATCTGTCGCTCATTCTTGAAGAGATCGTGCGCACGGTCGCCCACGGCATTCTGGAATCGCGCCGCCGCACGGTGGAGGAATCCCTGTATTCCGCGCCCAAGATCTATTGATCGTTTTATTTCAATCAATGATAAAACATGATAGCCATGTGCGTAGTATGATGGTATGTCTACAATATCTCATCTATTGAAATCGGTTGTTGTGGCGGTCGCCTCGGCAAGCATGCTGCATGCGGCGCCAGCTGAAACGGAGCAGGAGCGGGATGGCAGAATGCAATGGTGGCGCGACGGAAAATTCGGTATGTTCATCCATTACGGGTTGTATTCCGGGCTGGCCGGTGAGGTCGACGGCAGGAAGTATGACGGCTGCGTGGAGTGGATACAGAACATGGCCGGCCTCGACAGCGACAGCTACGCGGCCAAGGCTCTCCCGCTGTTCAAGCCGCAGCGCGGTTGCGCCAAGGCATGGGTCGAGCTGGCCCGGGATGCCGGATGCAAATACATCGTCCTGACGAGCAAGCACCATGAAGGCTTTGCCCTGTTTGATTCGAAGGCGAGCGAGTTCAACAGCGTGAAGGCAACAGGAGCCGATATCGTGAAGGAATATGCCGAAGCATGCCGGGCAAACGGCATCAAAACGGGCTACTATTATTCCCTGCTGGATTGGCACCATCCCGACTATGACGGCAAGCTCGCCCTGTCGCGCGGCATCTCGTATCCTTCCGGCAATCTGAAAACCCACCGTTTCGGCAATCATGATGCCTACAAGGCTTTCCTGAAACGGCAAATCGGTGAGTTGACGTCGAACTACGGAGCAGTCGATCTGATCTGGTGGGATTTCAGTTCCCGGGGATTTCAGGGTGACGAAGCATGGGGTGCGTCCGATTTGCTGCGCATGGTCAGGGACAAGCACCCGCAGGTTGTCATGAACAACCGGCTTTACGATGCGGCTACGGTCAAGGACCACGGGCCGATGACTGCCACGGCTCGCGAAAAGGGCGATTTCACCACGCCCGAACACTATATTCCCGAGAAGGGCGTGCGTGGCGACTGGGAAGCCTGCATGACGCTGAACGGCACATGGGGCTATTCAGCGACCAATAACGACTGGAAGACGCCCGAAGTTCTCGTCCGGCAACTGGCGGACACCGTCAGCCGGGGTGGCAATTTCCTGCTGAATCTCGGGCCGAAGGCGGACGGCAGCATTCCGGAAGAATCGGTTCGCCTGTTTCAGGCCATCGGCGCATGGATGAAGATCAATCAGGAGGCCATCTACGGTACGACGGCGAGTCCGTTCGCCGAGCCGTTCCCGTGGGGCGTGGTCACCGGAAAGGGAGATGCGCTTTACCTCATCATGTACGAGATGCCGAAGGACGGCATCCTGAAGCTTCCTTATGCCATGCAGGGCTCTCCTTCGGCTCAGGCTCTGGCTGACAGCTCGTCCGTGCCTGTGCGGCAGGAGGAAGGCGGAACCGTGCTGGATGTCTCGAAAATCCGCATGATGCCCTGTGCAACGGTCGTCAAACTTGCAGGCAAGGGAGAAGTGCTTCCCATGCGCCAGTAAAAAAGATATACTGAATTCCGTGAAAGCTGTATTGATGTGTTTGCTGATGATGGGAACGGCTTTTGGCGAATCCGGATGGCAGCCCTTGTGGCAGCCGAAGGAAAATACGCCCGGTTACGATGCCGCCGCTCCTGCGGAGTACAAGCTGGATGCCGAGCGCACCACGAGCATCCACATGCCCGCCTACAGCCTTTATCTTCCTGAAGGCCGTCCCGGCAAGCCGATGCCTGCCGTGTGTATCTTCCCTGGCGGGGCGTACTGTATTTTGGCGCTGGATCTCGAAGGTTCGGAACTCGCGGGGTGGCTGAACAAGCAGGGTATCGCCGCCATCGTGGTGAAATACCGGGTCAGTTCCGATCCGAAACATCCCGAAAGATTTCCCCGCCAGCTGATGGATGCCCGCCGCGCCATCCGCACCGTGCGCTCTCACGCGAAGGAATGGAATATCGACCCGGATAAAATCGGCGTGATCGGTTTCTCCGCCGGAGGCCATCTCGCCGCGCTGGCGACGACGTGGACGGGGCCGCTCGAGGGAGAGACGGATGACGCGATCGACAAGATATCGCCTGCCGTCAACTTCGGCATGTTCATCTACCCCGTGATCAGCATGGGCAGGCCGTACACGCACAGTTCGCTGAAAGGCTTGTTCCCGCAGCAATATGTGCAGGGCGAAGGCATGGCGCGTGTGTCCCCCGACCGTCAGGTTACGGAGCAAACACCGCCGCTTTTCGTCGTCCAGTCGGCAGATGATTTCGTGTCCCCGCTGAACAGCCTGGACATTGTACGCGCTGCGCAGGAAAAGGGCGTGCCTGTGGAATACCATCTGTACCGCACGGGCGGTCACGGCTACGGCGTGCGCCTGCAGAACAAGCCGACCGATGCCTGGCCTCAGGCGGCGGAGCAGTGGCTCAAACAGTTCAAACCCGAAAACTGAACGCTTCCCGACTCCACAACGCCAACCCTTCCAAATGAAAACACTCATCGCTTTGACCATGCTTGCTTCCCTCTCCTTTGCCCAGGAATCCGGATGGCAGCCCTTGTGGCAGCCGAAGGAAAATACGCCCGGCTACGATGCCGCCATGCCTCCGGAAAACTATCCGGATGCCGAACACGTGACCAACGTACACCTGCCTGAATACCGTGTCTTCCTTCCCGAAGGGGAATCGGACAAGCCGCGGCCTGCCGTGTGCATCTTTCCGGGCGGAGGGTACCAGAATCTGGCGTTGGCCAAGGAAGGCGAGGAAATCGGCCGCTGGCTGGCATCGCAGGGCTTTGTCGGCATGGCCGTGAAGTACCGTGTCAGTGCGGACGGCAAACACCCCGAAGCATTTCCCCACCAGCTGATGGATGCGCGCCGCGCCATCCGTACACTGCGGGCGCATGCGAAGGAATGGAACGTCGATCCGAATAAAATCGGTGTGATCGGTTTCTCTGCCGGAGGCCATCTGGCCGCTCTGGCGACGACGTGGAAGGACGACGTGCAGGGCGAGACGAAAGATACCATCGACAAGGAATCTCCCGCCACCGGCTTTGCCATGCTCATCTACCCGGTCATCAGCATGGACAAGCCGTATGTCCACGGAGGATCGAAGAATGCTCTTCTGGGGCAGGCGAAGGATGCGGAGCTGGTCAAAAAATGCTCGCCCTACCTGCAGGTTACGCGGCAGACTCCTCCCTTGTTCGTCGTGCAATCCGCCGATGACGGCGTCTCCGCGCTGAACAGTCTCGACATGGTGCGCGCCGCACAGGAAAAAGGCGTGCCTGTGGAATACCATCTTTACAGGAAAGGCGGCCACGGCTACGGCATGCGGAAGCAGAACAAACCGACCGATGCCTGGCCGCAGGAAGCCGAAAAATGGCTGAAACAATTCAAGCAATAAAACAAACATTCCCCCTCCCCTATGAACCTGCCCTACTCTCTGAAACTTGCGGCTCCTCTGGTGGCCGCCCTCCTTCTGATGCCTTCGCCGGCCCTCGGCAACGGAGGCGGCTACAGCATCGACGGAACGAAATCCGGTTCCATTCTCCCCTTCGACATGGAAGACATTGCCGCCGTGGCGATGGAAACGGAAAATCTGGAGATTGATCTCGGTATGCGCGGTGCGTCGATACGCGTCGATTACCGCCTGCGGAATACGCGGAATGAACCGGTGAAGGTAAGATTCGGCTTCCCCATGGAAAGCAGTCCGGGCGACAAATTATCCGGGTATCAAGTGCTTGCCCGAGGTGTGGCGCTGCCTCACCGGGAAGTTGTACAGGCCGACGATTCGGTGCCCGATCAGGACGGAAGGGTTATGGTTTCCATCATGCCGGAAACGATTCAGAGCTGGATGGTTTCGGAACTCGATTTTGCGCCGAACGAGACTTTGACTCTTGGCATCCGGTGCAATGTACCCCATTTCTGCACGCATGGAAGCGGGGTCTTCTCTTCCTGCAAGCGGATGGTTTACCGCCTTTCTTCCGCCGCCGTCTGGGCCGGGCCGATCCTGAAAGGGAAGATCACGGTGCGCGCCCCGTTCATGGAAGAGGATGACCTGCGGATCGAGTCTCCCGCCAATCGTTTCAAAAGAAAAGACGGCGCATGGGTATGGGAGTTCTCCGATCTGGAGCCGACGCTGGCCGATGATATCAAGATCGATCTGGACGGAGGCAGGGAAGAACACGACGTCGAGGAGGCAAAACCCCGGGGAACTTACATCATCCAGGGTCGCAAATACGGCCAGAGCATTCTGGCGCACGATATTTCCATCACCGCTTCCGCCACGCAAACGGGCAACATTCCGGGGCTGGAAGCAAGGGATATCACCTTCAATGTGCGGAACCTTCCGCAGGATTACAAGCACGACGGAAAATGGTATGTCTGGGGAGTTCCGGGCAGGGGAATCGGCGAATCCGTGACGGTGACTCTCGACCGCCCATGCCGGTTGGCAGGCTTTTACCTCTGCCCGGGAGTCAAGAGAGGAGGCGGAGAATTCGACCGGAAGACAGCCCCTTCCTTCGGGCAATATGGAAGCGTGGAAGAAATGGATGTCGTCGTCAACGGGACATGGAAACGCAAGGTGCGCTTCGAGCCGGGAGCTGGCGGGAGCCGCTGGGTTTCCCTGCATGCCTGCCCTGAGGAAGCGCGGACGATACGCTTCATCATCAGGCAAAGCAGCCCGGGCAGCGGCTATAACGTCACCTGCCTGTCCGATCTGCGGTTGTACCGCAAACTGTCCAAAGAGCCGAAAATCACTCCTCTGCGCTGATTCTCTTACCCATCTTCATGAACCAGAACATGTATTGCAATCGATGAAACAGAAAAATATGATCTTGTGCAGCCTGTTGGCTGCGGTGTATTCGTGGGCCGCAACTCCGGCTCTTGCCCAGAGCGAGTGGTCGGAAGGCATTCGCTCCGGCGCGATTCTCCCCCTCTCCACGGATGCCGGCGATTCCGATGAGAACCTTTCTCCCGTCACGAAAGAAATTTCCCCCGTAGTGATGGAAGAGCAAGATCTGTCCATCGACCTCTGGACGTCCGGAGCGGAGATCCGGGTAACCTGCCGCCTGAGGAACGTGACGGATCGCCCCGCATACGTCCGGTTCGGTTTTCCCGTTGAAGCGTTGAATGGCAAAGCCGTGAAAGAGTACGGCATTTCCTCGCGGGGAGTACGGTTTATCGGCTTTCAGGAAGGCTACCGGGAAGTGATGCGGCGCGTCGAACCCGCCAAACATTCGGAGGATGAACAGGCAACAGAATCTTTTGTGCCTGAAATGAGCCGGGGGTGGATGGTTTCCGAACTGGACTTCGCACCGAAGGAGGAAGTGAAAGTCCGCATTCGGTGCCGCGTACCCTATCTGGTGGAATACACCGGAGATACGGCCATGAACAGGAAACTGGTTTACCGCCTTTCCCCGGCATCCTTCTGGCATGGGCCGATCGGCAAGGGCAAGGTGACAGTGAAGGCCCGCTCCGTGGATGCGGACGATGTAGCGATCTCTCCCGCCCATCGTTTCGTACGCCGCAACCATGCGTGGGAATGGTCGTTCGAGAATCTGGAGCCGACAGAGGCGGACGATATCGAAATCACGCTCGATCCGGAAAACGATATGAACGACAGCTGCCGCCGCGACGAAATCGTCCGGGGGGCGGATGGCGCTGCGGTTCGGTTCGTGCCGGTCGAAGGCATGGCTGTAGCGGCCACTTCGCAGGCAAAGGGAACCGTACCCGAAGTGGACATTCCGGGGCTGGCCTTCGAACCGGAAAACATGCTGGATAATCCGAAGCGGGAAGGCCAGTGGTATCATGTATGGGGCGTGCCGGGGAAAGGGCGCGGCGAATCCGCCACCGTCACCTTGCCGCAGCCGGAGAAACTGGCCGGATTCTTCATTTGCCCGGGCTTCGGTACTCCCACGATTGCCGGGGGGCTGGAATCCCTGTTCCCCGAATACGGCAGCGTGACGGAAATGGAAGTCATCGTCAACGGGACGTGGAAACGCCAGGTTCGCTTTGAACCGGGGTACGATGGCAGCAGGTGGGTATCGCTGAAAGATTGCCCGCTGAAGGCCGAAACCGTGCAACTCATCATCAAGGACAGCGTACCCGGCAGCGTGTACGATATCACCTGCCTGTCCGACATGCGTTTCTACCGTGAATTGTCAAAGGATGACTCGGCCCGGCAGGAGCGTTAAGGTATGAAGCGGAACGTGTCAATTTATTCAACAGATCATCAACATGAACATACAATCTACCCTTGTGCCGTCTCTGCTGGCGACGCTCTGTTTCCTGATGGTTTCCCCGGTGCAGGCCAATGGTGGAGGCTGGTCGTCGGGAGTCCGCTCCGGCGCGATCCTTCCCTTCGACATGGAAGATATTTCCTCCGTGGCGATGGAGACGGAAGACCTGACGATCGACCTTTGGACGTCCGGCGCAGAAATTCGGGTCACCTACCTCTTGCGGAACACGACGGACAAACCCGTGGACGTCCGGTTCGGCTTCCCCATTGAATCGACGTACCGGAATGCCGTGACGGAGTACAGCGTCGCCGTGCAGGGCGAGCGGAAAACGGGCTACCGTGAAGTGCTTCAACCTCGTGACCCCGAAGAACCGCCAAAAGAGGAGGAGCTCTTCGATGGAGAACCTCTGCCGGAAACGATTCAGGGCTGGATGGTTTCCGACCTGCGATTTGCCCCGAAGGAAGCATTGAAGCTCCGCATCCGGTGCCGCGTCCCCTACCTGTCGGAATACAGCGGGGATATTGAGCAAAGCCGAAAAATGATATACCGCCTTTCTCCGGCATCCGTCTGGCATGGCCCGATCGGCAAGGGCAAGGTGACGGTGCGGGCCCGCTCCGTGGACGCGGGCGATGTGGCGATTGCCCCCGCCCATCGTTTCGTGCGCCGCAACCATGCGTGGGAATGGTCGTTCGAGAATCTGGAGCCGACCACGGCGGACGATCTTGAAATCACGCTTGATCCGGCAGAAGTGCTGTACGATGAATCCGGGGAGAGAGTCATGTCCCGGAAGATAGGCAATTCGGCGGCGCAGTGCATCCTGCCGGATGGCATGGCCGTATCGGCGACTTCCCAAGCGAAAGGTTCCGTATCCGAGGTGGACATTCCGGGGCTGACCTTTGCGCCGGAGAACCTGCTGATCCG
The DNA here is from genome assembly GCF_900097105.1 of Neoakkermansia glycaniphila. Classification (GTDB taxonomy): domain Bacteria; phylum Verrucomicrobiota; class Verrucomicrobiia; order Verrucomicrobiales; family Akkermansiaceae; genus Akkermansia; species Akkermansia glycaniphila. The sequence continues at coordinate 1,453,176 of NZ_LT629973.1, forward strand.
ACGGAGTACGGCAGAGCGGTGGTACCATGTCTGGGGTGTACCGGGAAGAGGGCGCGGCGAATCCGTCACCGTCACTCTGCCGCAGTCCGAGAAATTGGCGGGATTCTTCATCTGCCCGGGCTTCGGCATTCCCATTCGCGACTCGGGGCTGGATTCATGGTTTTCCGAATACGGCAGCGTCACGGAAATGGAAGTCGTCGTCAACGGGACATGGAAACGCATGGTGCGCTTTGAACCGGGATACGATAGCAACAGATGGGTATCTCTGGAAGATTGCCCGCTGAAAGCCGAAACCGTGCAACTCGTCATCAAGGACAGCGTACCCGGCAGCGTGTACGACATCACCTGCCTGTCCGATCTGCGCTTCTACAGGAATATGGACAGGAAGCCGACGGGCAGCTGGAAGCCCCTCGAAGAAAAAGATGAATAAAATGCTGTTTTATTTCGGACGATATGCTGCTTGACGCGTTATAGTAAATAAAGTATTTTACGAAGATGAAAATGATGATGAATCGCCTGTTTGGCATGGCTGTGTTGTCCGGTTTAGCCGGGTGTATGGCTTTGCTGCCTTCGGTTGCCGAGGCGAACGGCGGCGGTTATACGCGCGGCTCGGCGTACGGCGATATTCTGCCCTTCGAGATGGAAGAGATCGGACAGGTGGCGATGCTGGAGGAAGACCTGCAAATCGACCTCTGGACGAGCTATGCCGATGTGAAGGTGACGTACAAAATGAAGAATACGCAGAACCGCCCGGTGAAGGTGCGGTTCGGCTTCCCCATCGAATATACGAGGCTTGCGGAAGAGGAAAGCGTTCGGAATTACCGCGTGTCGGCGAGAGGCTCCGAAGTAGCGGCCCGGCGCGTCCGGCAGGATGTAAAGCCCGTGAAGCAGGAGGAACAGCCGTTCAAACCCGTGTCCGTACAGTCGACGTTCGCTCATCCGGATGATGAATTGGAGGGCATTGAATCATGGATGGTTTCCGAGCTGGAATTTGCGCCCGGTGAAGAGCTGGATCTGACGATTTCCTGCCGTGTACCCCATCTTGAGATTCACAATTCCGTTTCGGACAATGTCGATTCATACAAAACGATCGCCTACCGCCTGTCTTCGGCAGCGGTGTGGAACGGGCCCATCCGCAAGGGCAAAATCACGATCATGCCGCGTTCCGTCGAAGCGGACGAGGTATTGGTGAAGGCTCCGGCGAACCGTTTCAAACGCGAAGGCGATGCCTGGGTGTGGTCATTCGAGAATCTGGAGCCGACTCTGGCGGACGATCTTTCGATTGCCGTGGAACCGGATACGCAGGAGCTCGGGTCTACTGTTGTTGAATCGCCGGATTCGCCGCAATATTCGTCTCTGGCAAATCGCGTGCAGAAACGCGGGAGCATCTGGATGCGTGGCTTGCCGGCCGAAGGCATGAAGGTGACGGCTTCTTCCGAACAGCCTGCCTTGCCGCCGTCCGCAGAAGGATTGCCCCGCGAGTTCAAGGCGGCGGGCGTCTTGTGGGACGGCACCGGGGAACGCCGCGTATGGGGTGAAGGAGCAGCTGGAGACGGCACGGGCGAGAGCATCACGTTCACGCTGCCTGCACCGGTGAAGCTGGCGGGCTTCCACCTCGTACCGGGATGCCGCGATCTGGACGACAAACCGGGATTGAAGGAGTACGGCAGCGTGGCGGAAATGGAAGTCATCGTTAATGAGACATGGAAAAAGACCGTCGTTTTCCAGCCCGACAATTTGTCTGGTCGTTGGGTGTCGCTGGTGCAATGCCCGGAGGAAGCGAAGACGGTGCGTATGGTAATTCGAAAAGTGTATCCGGGCACGAAACATGATGTGACCTGCATTTCGGATGTGAGTTTCTACACGCTTCTGAACAAGGAACCGAAGATCGATCCTTGCCGTTGATTCGAGAGATTTCTCATTATACCATTCATCATGAAAACGAAAGTAAGCCATCTATTCGGCATGGCCGTGTTGTCCGGTTTAGCCGGGTGTATGGCCTTGCTGCCCTCGTTGGCCGAGGCGAACGGCGGCGGGTATACGCGCGGCTCGGCGTACGGCGATATTCTTCCGTTCGAGATGGAAGAGATCGGGCAGGTGGCGATGCTGGAGGAAGACCTGCAAATCGACCTCTGGACGAGCTATGCCGATGTGAAGGTGACGTACAAAATGAAGAATACGCAAGACCGCCCCGTGAAGGTGCGGTTCGGTTTCCCTATTGAGGCGGAGATGTTGCCGTACGATAGTTCCAAAGAGAATCACCGGAAAAGCACTGCGCCGCGGCGGTACAGGGTGGAGGCTCGCGGGCAGGAAGTTCCGTTCCGTCAGGTCAGCCAGGCTGTGGCTCCGGATGAGGGCGGCGAGAATGTGATTGCGGCATGGATGGTTTCCGAGCTGGAGTTTGCACCCGGCGAGGAGTTGACTCTTTCCATCGACTGCCGGGTCAATCATCTGGTGCGTGTGTCGTATGTGTCCGATGAATCCGTCGAACGCCGGGAGATGGTGTACCGCCTGTCTTCGGCGGCGGTGTGGAGCGGCCCCATCCGCAAGGGGAAAATCACGGTGAGGCCGCGTTCTGTGGAAGCGGACGAGGTGAGTATGGGCACGCCCGCCAACCGGTTCAAACGCGAGGGCGATACGTGGGTTTGGTCGTTCGAGGATTTGGAGCCGACTCTGGCGGATGATATTCGCATTGCCGTCGAACCTGTCGAGGAGACGTGGCGTTCCGTGGTGACGGATCAGAAAGATTATTTTGAAAGAAATGCGGATTTGAGAAACTTTGTGGTGCATCGCGGCACTGTCTGGATGCGCGGAATGAGCCCCTGTGAGATCGATCTCGAAGCTTCCTCGACGAGCAAGCCGCTGCCTGCCGTGAAGGGTGAAGATGCACCGTGCGGATTCGATGCCGGGAGTCTTCCGGTCGAATCCATGGATTGGGATACCCGCTATACATGGGGTGAAGGCGTGCCGGGGCCGGGGAGCGGCGAGTCTGTGACGGTGACGCTGAAAAAGCCCGAACGGCTGGCCGGTTTCAGGATCGTGCCCGGCTATGTCGATCATTATGGGGTTTGCATGAAGGACAAAATGCCGGCAGACTCATCGGATGCATCCCACGCTTCTTCGGATTTCAACAGCGTGACGGAGATGGAAGTGGTGGTGAACGGCTCGTGGAAGAAGACGGTGGTGTTCGAACCGGGCCTGCAGGAAGACGCATGGGTTTCTCTGGCTTCCTTCAAGGGCAAGGTGAAGACGCTCCAGCTGATTATCCGCAGGATCGAACCGGGTACGAAGCATGATATCACCTGCCTGTCGCGCCTGATGCTGTACAGGCTGCTGGCGAAGGAGCCGAAGATCGACCCCAGCCGCTGAGGCGTGGGTGCGGCCTGTTACTTCTGCCGCACGGCGTAGCGGACGCAGCGGGCGTAGTTGTACACCCGGCGTTCGTCGCCCTGCGGGCCGAGGTATTTCGGATAATCGGCGGCGTTGCCCGTTTTTGGATCGCTGCGCTGGCAGCCTGCGCCGTGTACGTCCTGCACGGTATCCTGTATTTTTCCGGTTGCTTCGCCGAAGGCGATGTACACGCCCGCATTGCCCTTCGGTCCGTCGAGATGCGTGGTCGAGGTCCAGAAGTACGGGTAGTCCGGCGTGCCGTGCGGGCGGATGACCGTCGTTTTGAAGAGGGGGGAGATGGCGGCGGATTGCGTCGTTTGCGGAGCGCGCGAGTAGTCCGCGATGCTTTGGAGTTCCTTGGCGGTGGGGAGCCGCCAGTCGGCATGCCCGGCCAGCTTCAGGTTGAGGGCGTAGTTCATGGCGTCTTTCCAGTCCAGAGCCTTGCCGGAGTCGGCCTGTTGCCACATGAGCCCGGTGGCGTGGTCGGTGATGGTGCCGTCTCCGTTGTCCGTAAACTTGTTTTTGCCGTATGCGGTGTTGCCGCGCACGAAGCGGAAGTGCCACGGTTTTTCGGAGCGCATGCCCTCCGGCCTTTCCGGTCGCATGCCGGGGCGCTGGGGGCGCATGCCTCTGTCCGGGCCGGGACGGCCGGAACCGCGCGGTTTGACTCCGTAGCCCTTGATGCGGCCGTCGATGAAGTTGACTCCGAAGATGCTTTCGGATCCCGCTTTGGTCTTGCCGAGGCAGGGGGTGGCGGAGAGCGTTTGCGCGTCGATGATGCGCTCTCCCCTGGAGGAATCGCCGAAGGGTTGCTTGAAGTACCGGGTGTCGATGTAGATGGTGGAGGGGTCCGGGTTGGCGGTGTTCATGTGCGGGGTGGTGCCGGAGAAGAGGATCAGGGAATACAGTTCCTTGATGGTGGGCACGCGCCAGTCGTCGTAGCCCCCGAGGCGGCAGGTTTTGGCGGCTGCGGCTGCGTCGCCGGGTTTCATCTTGGCTCCCATGTCCTGTTGCCACATGAGGCCCGTGATGTTGTCGGTGACGGTGCCGTCTCCGTTGTCCGTGTAGGACGGTTTGTTGTACGGGAGGGCGGCGTCCTGCCGGTAGCAGGCGGAGGTTTTGGCCGGTTGCGGGATGGGCCCCTGCTCATCGTAGAAGGTGGAGACTCCGGTATGGACGATGGGGTAGGAGAGGGCGGGCCGCTGTGCCGCTGCGGGTTTGGCGGCGGCGGGAACCGGGGAGGGTTCGGCGGCGGCAAGCGGCAGGGCGAAGAGGATGGCGGGGATGGCTGCGGTGATGGCGGTCATGGGAGTGGCTTGTGAGGTGGGTTATTCGCCGTCATGGGCGGAAGAGGTTTCGCGGGCGGCACGTTGCTTCCAGGCATCCCGGGGTGAGGCAGGATCATACTGTCTGACTCCGGGCTGGCTGGTGGGCGCCCATGCGGTTTTTTTGTTGAGGCGGTTCCAGCGGGTGAAGTCGGCGGCGAGGGAGGCGGCCAGCTCCTTGTGCCGGGGAAGGAGATCGGTTGTTTCGTTCGGATCGGTTTTGAGGTCGAAGAGCAGCGCGGGTTGTTCGTCGATGAGGAGGAGTTTTGCATCTCCCCGGCGGATGGCTCCGATGCGGCCTTGCCGCCAGTAGAGTGTGCGCGGTTGTGGGGCGGCTGCCTCGCCGCGCCAATGGGGCAGCAGGCTGATGCCGTCCTGTGCGCCGTGGAGGGATGAGGGCGGTACCCCGGCTGCTGCGAGGACGGTGGCGGCTATGTCCAGCGAGGAAACGGGCGATTGCTGAATGCCGGGTTGGCGGATGCCCTGCGGCCAGCGGACGAATGAAGCGACTTTGATGCCTCCGTCGAACAGCGAGCCTTTGCGGTTGCGCAGGCCGCCGTTGTCGAAATTCCAGTAGGTTCCCGCTCCGTTGTCGTTGATGAACCACAGAATGGTATTGTCGAGCTTGCCGCGCTGTTGCAGGGCTGTGGCGATGCGGGCGACTCCTTCGTCGAGGCTGGCCTGCATGGCGGCGAGGGTGCGCCGCTGGCCGTCCTCAATGGAGGAGAATCGGCTTTCCGTACCCGGCTTGGCCTGCATGGGGGAATGGGGGCAGTTGAAGGCGACGTAGAGGAAGAGAGGCTTGTTTTTCGGCTGGTTGCCGATGTAGTCGGCGGCGCGGGTGGAGATGGCATCCGTGATATATTCGCCGAGGGGTTCTTCCACGCCGTTCAGGGTCATGGCTTGTTGCTTCGGCCTGCGTCCGGCAGCCGGAAGATAGTCGTGGGAGCCGCCGAGGAAGCCGTAGAAGTGGCCGAACCCCCGTTCGTTCGGGGTCATGCCTTGTGCGGTGCCGAGGTGCCATTTGCCGAAGGCGGCGGTCGTGTATCCGGCTTGTTGCAGGTAATCCGCCAGCGTTTTTTCCGGCAGGGGAAGCCCTCCGGTGTCGCCGCGCCCCTGTGGCGGGTTGAATTCGTGGCCGATGCGGGCCGGATGGCGGCCTGTGAGAAGCCCGGCGCGGGACGGGCTGCATACCGAGGCGCAGACGTAGGCATTCCGGAAGACGATGCCCTGCGAGGCAAGCTTGTCGAGCGCGGGCGTTCGGAAATCCTTGCAGCCGTTGAACCCGAAATCGGAGTAGCCGCCGTCATCCGAGACGATCAGCACGACATCGGGCCGTTTGTCCGGCTGCTCCGTGGCGGCCGATACGGTTCCCGAAGCGAACCATGCAAGAGCGAGGAGAAGGCGCATATATCCATGTTGACCCCGCTTGTGCATGATAGTTGCAAAAAAATACAATGAAATGACATGCCATGAATGGAGCGTGTCTGTTTTTATGCGGCCAGAATGCCGGAGACGAGTGGAATCCTACCCGTCGCGGTCGGAGCAGGGCATGAGGAGAACGTCAGTCCTGTTTGCCCTTTTCGCCTGATGAATGTTTGGACTCGGATCGTTTGAGCCCGCCTTGCAGTTGTTCGTCGAGCATGCGGGCGAGGGGGCGGACGTCGTAGGACGGGTTGTCCGCAATGAAGTAGGCTGCCGTGTTGCCCCGCATGAAGTAGACGGCTGATTTCTCGCTGCCTTCCACGAGGGCTCCTTCCCAGTTGAAACGGGGTTTGGTGCAGATGTCGAAGTCTCCGACCCATCCGGGCCGGACGTTTATGTTGTCGATGGCTGCCCGCATGGTGAAGTCGCCGGGTTTCTCGACGATGCGGGGCGTTCCTCGCTCGTCGGCGTACATGTTCCAGGCGAAGAGGGTTTGCCGTGCATCGACGGGGTTGAAAGCGTGGTAGATGCAGTAGCGGATGGATGTTTTCTTGTCCTTGAGTGTGGCGGTCATCAGGTAGTTGCCGCCTTTGCGTGCGGTGAGTTGGAAGCCTTTTTGGATGAGTTCGGCAAGGAAGGGTTCGCAGCCGACGCCCGTGTTGATGTTGGGGATGGTGTTGCGTTCGGGGAGGGGTTCGAGCTTGAGGAGTTCTTCGATTCCTTTGCCGTAGTTGGCATTATCCCAGAAGACGTGGGCGAACTGTCGCGGTTCCTGCTCCTGCCGTTTGTTCCATTCCTGCGTGGCGCGCATGGGCAGGTGTTGTTCCCATGCTTCCCGGCATTCCTTTGCCCGTTTGTTGTGGAGCGCTTCGCGGCGGGTGAGTTCTTCGAGGTCGCGTTTGGGTTCGACCTTGCCGCTGGCGATGTCGAGGATAGTAGCACAGAATTTTTCCATTTCCTCGTTGGAGGGGTGCGGTATGGGTGTCGGCCAGACGGGGTCAATATCAAGAAGAGGTCTGCCGAAACCACCAAACCCACCTAAATATTGTTCGCCGTAAGATTTTATTATTAAACCATCATTACCACGAAAATATTCGCCAAGGTAAAATCTTGTGGGTTTCGGTTGTTCTTGTTGATCGCATGGATCCAAAACTATAATGGCATTTCCTTTACGCATGACGATTGCCAATTTTTGCCGTTTATGTTCAATAAACTCGACGATGCGCTCATCCATTCGTGTGGCAAATAAGAGTTCAGGAGACGTATTACTCATTAATGAGAATCTGAAAACGCTATTACCATTGATATCATAGATTTCTCCGAAATTGCCTACAATCCAGTTGCCAACAATACATCCATGCAACCGTTTATAATAATCGCGAGAAGGCCGCAAATCACCACGTTCACGCTTATTGTTGGGCCAAGGAATATCTTTCAGTTCTTTAATGGAGATGATTTCATCTGCACGTGTAAAAAACGTTAAAAAAATGGTTAATAGAAATATGGTTTTCATGTGTTGAAGGTATAGATAATAATCTCCTGTATACATGGAGACCCCGGCAGTCTGTTACTATTACCGTTTGTCCGTGGGTGGTTTCGTGTGGTCGGCGGGTGTTTTGGCCGCTTGCTCCACTCCCTTCTTCAACTGCTCGTCAAGCATGCGGGCGAGGGGACGGACGTCGTAGGACGGGTTGTCTGCGATGAAGTAGGCTGCCGTGTTGCCCCTCATGAAATAGACGGCCGATTTCTCGCTGCCTTCCACGAGGCTGCCTTCCCAGTTGAAGCGCGGTTTGGTGCAGAGGTCGAAGTCTCCGACCCATCCGGGCCGGACGTTCATGTTGTCGATGGCCGCCTGCATGGTGAAGTCGCCGGGTTTCTCGACGATGCGGGGTGTGCCTCGTTCATCCGCATACATGTTCCAGGCGAAGAGTGTTTGCCGTGCTTCAGTGGGGTTGAAGGCGTGGTAGATGCAGTAGCGGATGGATGTTTTCTTGTCTTTGAGTGTAGCGGTCATCAGGTAGTTGCCGCCTTTGCGAGCGGTGAGCTGGAAGCCTTTTTGGATGAGTTCGGCAAGGAAGGGTTCGCAGCCGACGCCCGTGTTGATGTTGGGGATGGTGTTGCGTTCGGGGAGCGGTTCGAGCTTGAGGAGCTGTTCGATTCCTTTGCCGTAGTTGGCGTTGTCCCAGAAGATGGGGGCAAATTGTCGCGGTTCCTGTTCCTGCCGTTTGTTCCATTCCTGCGTGGCGCGCATGGGCAGGTGTTGTTCTTTCTCTTCCCGGTATTCCTTCGCTCGTTTGTTGTAAAGGGCTTCACGGCGGGCGAGTTCTTCGAGGTCGCGTTTGGGTTCGACCTTGCCGCTGGCGATGTCGAGGATGGCGGCGCAGATTTTTTCCATTTCCTCGTTGGAGGGGCGTGGGATGGGTGTCGGCCAGTAGGGGTCGAGATCGAGGAGCGGGCGGCCTCCACTCCCGAATGGACCTAGAGGCTGCTGTCCATACGCTTTGATCTGGACACCGTAATTCCCGCGATAATATTCTGAAAGATAGAATTTGGTGGGCTTTGGTTGCTCTTGTTTGTCCGTAGGATCAAGAACGACGATAACATCACCTTTTCGGATGACTTGCGCCAAATCCTGTCGAGTGCACCCCAAGGAATGGGTAATACGCTGATACATTCTTGTCGCAAACAAGATTTCAGGAGATGGATTTTTCATCAACGACCATTTAAAAATACAGTTGCCTTCTACATCGTATGCGGCATCTCGAGCATTGATAATCAATGCTCCAATCTTAGCGCCATGAAGCCTTTTTTGGCATTGAGGATCAGCTCTTAAATCGCCGGGTTCCGATTTATCATTCGGCCAAGGAATATCTTTCAGTTCTTTAATGGAGATGATTTCATCTGCATGCGTAAAAAACGTTAAAAAAATGGTTAATAGAAATATGGTTTTCATATGATTGATATATAGTGAAATTGCTTATTGGTTTAAGGGAGCAATAGGTTCCAACCTGACCTTGGTACACACCTTTCTCAAAAGGTTATTATTGAATCCTTTTCGCTGCATATAGACACGGATGTCCGTATCAAGATATGGAGCCTGATATTGATCATTATTAAACCGCATTTGGTCTTCTTTTATATTATTGGCAGGATTACGTTCATCTATAAAATATGGCGTAACATCATACACTCTGTTATTCAGAACGTTAAAGTAATGTCCCTCAATGGTGCTTGGCATGCCGTTTACTTCATCAATCCTTTTTGCAGCCCAATAAATCTCCACACACTCGCGGAAACCGCAAATACGGGGCAGCACCGCCGTCATACTGGCCGCCTCCAGACACATCGCCTTCGGATCATCGGCTCCGTGCTTGGACAACACATCCCCGACCAGCCTCACCACATCGAACACGATCAGCACCTCTCCCCCGGACGGCTGCCACTGGTTGTTCTCTTTTGTATACGGAACCGCCTGTCCACTGTAATTCGAGCGATATACCCTTCTGCTCTGATACGTCCAGTCCCGGGACGGGTACCCCGGCCCCACCGGATACGTCGCCAAATGGAAAAACGCATTGGCGGGCGGCTTCAGCGTCGCCTCGTTCCTGTACGTATTGCGGTCCGCCATATAGGCGCGGCACATCACCTTCAGCGCATCTTCCCACACCAGCACGGCATTGCCGTAGGGAGTCGCCATGTCCGCGATGGCTCCGCTCTTCGGCCAGGTGGAATCCCCGTAAATGGTATAGACTTCCGTCATCTCCGTACGATCCGTATATCGGCGGTGTTCTCCTCGGCGCAAGACCCACACATGCTTCATGTTCCCGTAGCGGATGCTTGGTGTCAAGGCGTAATCCTGCACCACGTCCACTTCATAGAGGAAGTAGCGCCCCGGCTTTTCCGGAGAGGAAAAGGTAATCGACCTCCCCAGGGAACGCCGGCCGACCTGTCTCACTGTCCTCGCCAGATTCTCCTTCGTATAGGCATAGTACGTTCCTTCGTCAAGCAGCTCACCTTTCATCGGCTCCGGCTCCGCCATCAGCGACCATTCCCCATCGACATCCTCCCTCACGGCGACGAGGAGGCGGTACTTGAGGCCGGAGGCTCCCGCGCGGAAGGCGGCGGGGGATTGCAGGGCGTTTTCTTCCAGCCGCACACCGGAGTCGGCCCCCTGCCATGCGTAGGAGGCTTCCTGCGTTTGTGCGTCGGTGCGGAAGGTGTAGTAACTGCGGGCGATGCGGCTGTATTCCGCACGATCGACGCGCTGCTGGAGATCCTGCTCCAGAGTGGCGTTGGACTGGTATGTCTTCGTCACGGTAATCCCATCGTCGGCAGACGACCGGTCCTTCCAGTCGCAGGCGATGGCAAGAACGACAAAATCCCCATCTCGTCGCGTCGCCCGCCCGTCTGACAAAATCACGGCCTTGGCAAGTGCGGCGGTGTTGCCGTCCTCAGGCGTATTTTTCTGATGCACCTTGGCGGCAAAGGGGACGAGATGGACGAAAGGGGGCGTCCCGGCATCCTTGTTCGGATCGACCTTCGCTTCCTTCAAGGCTCCGGCGTACACGGCGGTTTGGGAAAACGGCACGGCATTCGTCCGGGGCGGACTGGCAAACTTGCCGGGAACCGGGTGATCCTGCACGGACTTCGGCAGCAACATCTTCTTGATGAAATCCTTCTTCATTCTCTCCGCATCCTTCAGGCACAACAAGCCGTCGTATGCACCTGCCGTCTCGTTGAGCGTTTTCACGAACTCTTCCTCCCAGACGACGGCTCCGGCATCCCCCGGCGTCGCACCCTCCGAGAACGCCAGCCAATCCGACATCCACCAGTGGACGAACGGCGACCTGCTGCCGGCATTTGCCCGTTGCAGCCATTGGCTTGCCACCCACTCGGAACGCACTGTTCCGCCCGGCACCCTGCGATTCAGCATCTGCTCCCACAGCTCAAGCTTCCGCTTGCCATTCGATGCGGGAATCGTCAAATCCCGGAAATCGTGAACAGCCGTATTGCGCTGCAGAGCATCCACCAAAGGGTAATAGGCCCTGCTTCTGCGCGGATACTTCTCCCCCTTGAACTGAAACCGGGCAAGAAGCGCATTGCTCACATCGGCCTTGGAGAGGCCGGAAGAGCCGTTCAACACATCCATCAACTTGTCTTCGGGATAATTCCCATTCGTAAACAGGCCGAGGGCGGACAAAGGCTTGTCCGCAAGACCCGCATAATACCGGGAAAGCACCTGCTGCCATGGCCGCATACCCCGGGTCCAGTCGACGAAATCGACCTGCACCTTCCAGTCCGGAGTGCCGTCCGGCTTCTTGATGGACCGGGTGGGGTGGGTGCAGGAGTAGAAGGCCGTAGAGGGCCGTTTCCAGAAGAGGGGAACGTCCTGATGGTACAGGTGGTCGAGGGTTCCCCAGACGCATTCCCACTCTCGCAAAGGCTCCTCCTGCCGCTCCACCGTATTGTAGGGCCGGACGAGGAGAACGGCCGCGCCCTGCAGCGACGCCACGGGATCGTCTCCCTGCACGGGGGCGTAGAAGAGCTGGGCTCCGTCCAGCGTGGCGGGATCGGCGATGTAGTCGGAGGGTTCGACTTCATAGAGGAGGTCGGGGGTGAGGGAGACGAAGTGCGGCGGCCATGTTTCGGGGCGCTCGGGCGGAGGGCTTTGCGCCTGCAGCGGAAGGACTGCTGCGAGAGCGAGGAGGAAGAGGAGTTGTCTAACGAAGGAATACATTTACCATACGATTACATGCTAACATGAATCATGTAAAGTGCATTCTTTGTAACAGAAGTGTAACAGGAAATATAACTATATAAAAGCCAACAGATAAAACGATGTAAAATAATTGTTCGTGCCCTTTGCGCCCGGGAAGGCATGCTGCGCTGCCCGGTGGCGGCGCTTTGAAGGAAGTGTGCCGGCTGCCGGACGTGCCGACAGTATTTGCCTTGACAAGGCATAGCCGCCGGGCGTTAATTCCATCCATGCCTTTCGTGGCCCCTTTCTTCCTGAAATATGCCGTTTGGCGTCTCCGGTGCGTGGCGTTCGTTGTGTGTGCGGCGGTGCCGGTGTGCATGGCGCAGCCGGTGCGTATTCATGTGGAGGATAATCATGCGGGGAGTTTCGCCTTTTTCGCCGAGAATGCGGATTTGGAGTCGCCGCACCGCCTGCTGCTGATTGATGCGCACTGCGATGCGAACGGGGTGAAGTATTCGGATGATTTGCGCGAAGGCGTGCGCCGCGTCGCCAATCTGGCGCAGCGGCATGAACGGCTGGCCGGTTGGCGGCGGGAGGGGCGGATTCAGGCCTATAACTGGATCGAGCCGCTGATGCCCGCCCCCGTGGCGGAGGTGTACTGGATGCCTCCCCCGGCTCTCGTGGCGGCGGCGGGAGCGGAGTCTTTGCAGAAGGATGCCGCCGATTATCTGGATGGGCGTGCGGAGCTGGACGAGCGGCGCGGCCCGGAGCTGGGCGGCCGTTTCCGGGTGGTTCGGTCGTGGGAGGAGCTGCCCGCTGCGGGCGATATGCCGTGGCTGGCGACGATCGATCTGGATTCGTTCGCTTCGTCCGCCGATCCTGTGGCGGAGCTGCGGGCGGCGTGGTCGCGCGTGCTGGCGCTGCACGATTTGCGGGCGGTGAGCATTTGCGTGTCGCGCCCCTGGCAGCCGGATGATGCGAGGGCGTTCGCGCTGCTGGAGGAGGCGTTGCGGCTGGCTCTGGCGACACATCCGGCGCATGTTTCCTTCGAGCCGTTGATGCCGGAGGGGCCGGATGCTTCCCTGCAGGCAGAGAGTTTTGCCAAGCTGGGGAAGCCCGTGCCCCGGCTGGAGATGAAGAAGGCCCCGGCTTCCCTGCTGGCTTTGCTCCGGGCGGAGAGGGCTCAGTACGATGTGGCGGAGCGGAGGGAGGAATGGGATGCCCTGCTGGACGAGCAGGCGGATGCTCCGCTTGAGCTGGGCGTGCAGGGGCGGCTGAGGTCGCCCGATGGGGTGTGGAGGCTGGACCGGGGAGCGGAGGCGGCTTTGCAGGTGGAGGGGGCGTTCGGTGCGGATGCACGGGTGACGTGGTTCCGGCTGGAGCCGGAGAGGGAGGTGGCGAATCTGGTGCCTTCGATGGCTTCCGGCAGGTATTTTTCCGGGGGGACGTTCCGGGCGGCGGTATGGCATGCACGGCAGGTGGCGCAGACGGATGATCCGCTGCTGGCTTCCGCCGTATGGCGGCAGGGGGCGGGCGCCGGGCGTTCGTGGTGGAAGGTGCGTGCGGAGCAGGATGGGCGTGTGTGGGAAAGTCCGGTTGTCTGCGTGGCCGTGACGGAGGGGGAAGGTTTTCATGCGGGGCTGGCGGAGCAGCTCGGTACGCCGTACATGTTCGGCGCGGGGATGGAGCGTGAGCGGGGGCTGGCCGTGGCGGAGAGCGGCTACGGGAACGATTGCGCGAATTATATGGCTTATGCCTGGCGGCGTGCGGGGAAGGCGGTGCCGTGGTCGAATCCCGAGCAGCTCAAGGCGTGCATGGAGCCGCTGGGCCTGCAGCTGGAGCCCGGCAGCCGCGTGGCCGTTTCGGCTGAGGATGTGCGGCGCGGGGTCGTGTACCATGCGGGCAATCATGTGTCCGCGCTGTGGGAGGACAGGCCGCCGCTCGGCAGCTTCGGCGCGGAAGATGTGCTGGTGCATCATTTGTCCGGATTCCCGGAGTTGCTGACGCGGGCCGAGTTCGAGCGCAAGTATCCGAGGGCGGGTTACGGTCTGTGGACGCTGAAGCGGGAAGGCCGCTCCGTGCGGGTGGCGGCTTTCGGGGATATTTCGCCTGCGGGGGATGATGCCCGGTGGGCGGAGCTGGCGACTGCGGCAGGCCGGGGAGATCTTGTCGTCGGGAATTTGGAGGGGAGCGTGGAGGAAGCGGCGGGCGAGGTTCCGCCGAAGCGTTCGTTCTCCTTCCGGGCGAAACCGGGTGCGCTTGCGCCCCTGCTGCGGCAGGCGGGGCTGCATGTGGTTTCGCTGGCGAACAATCATGCGGAAGACGGAGGCGCGAGCGGAGCCCTGCGGGCGAAGGAGGAGCTGGAGCGTGCCGGAATCGGCTGCGTGGGTATCGGGAGGAGCAGGGAGGAGGCCGTGCAGCCGTGGATCGGCGTGCGGCGCGGGAAGTCGTTTGCCGTTTGGGGAGTCGCCCACGACGAGGCGATGAATGCACCCCTGCCGGGCGTGCATGCGGCCCGCCTGCCGCAGGATGCCGGGCTGTTGCTGGGCAGTATGCGGACGTGGCGGCGGCATGTGGATTATTGCATGGTGCTGGTTCATTGGGGCCGGGAGAATACGGAGAAGCTCAGCGAGGCGCAGCATGTGTGGTCGCGCTGGCTGGCAGCGGCGGGGGCGGATGTGGTTTTCGGCTCGCATCCGCATGTTCTTCAGGCACCGGATACGGTGGGGGGCTGTATTGTCTTTCCTTCTCTGGGCAATGCCCGCTTTGAGGCTCGAGGCCCGGTGCCGGGGTTTTCGGCTCGCGGGTATGGGGAGGTGGAGCTGCGCGGGCGTGGCGACCGCACCTGGCGTTTCGTGCCTTTGCCTGCCGGAGGGAAGGCGCGGCCTGCCGCCGGGAACGGGGCTTCGGATAAATCTGCATCCGGGTAGCCGAAAAGGGGAAAACTCTCTTGATTTTGAAGGGCAACTGCCGTATGATTTCCCGGTCCGGGCGGGAGTGTGAAGCCCGGCATGCGCCAATAATCAAGGGAATCTTTTTATATGCAACATTTTCATTTTCTCGGAATCTGCGGTACGGCGATGGGCGCCGTGGCGGCAGCCATGGCCCGCAAGGGCTACACCGTGACCGGATCGGATGCGAAGATCTATCCTCCGATGTCCGACTTCCTCGCTGCCGAAAACATTCGCATGTTCGACGGCTACGCCGCTTCCAACATTCCGGCGGAGGCCGATGTGATCGTCGTGGGCAATGCGATGAGCCGGGGCAATCTCGAGGTGGAGGCCGTGCTGGAGCGGAAGCTTTACTATGTGTCGCTGCCGGAGGTGATGAAGGAGCATTTCCTGCGCGGCAAGAAAAACTATGTGGTGACCGGCACCCATGGCAAGACGACGACGACTTCCATGCTCGCATGGATCATGGAGTACACCGGGAAGGATCCCAGCTTCATGATCGGCGGCATCGCCAATAATCTGAAGCGCGGCGGGAGGTTCACGGATTCCGAGTTCTGCGTGCTGGAGGGCGATGAGTACGATACCGCCTTTTTCGACAAGCGTTCCAAGTTCCTGCATTATCTGCCGGAGGTCGTGATCGTTAACAATATCGAGTTCGACCACGCGGATATTTACAACAACGTCGAGGAAATCAAGAGGAGTTTCCGCCACCTGCTGCGAGTCGTCCCCCGCAATGGCCTTGCCCTCGTGAATGCGGACGATCCGAATTGCCTCGACCTGACCCGCCCCGGCGAGGACGGCAAGCCCGTACCCTGCCCGGTTCAGACGCTCGGTTTCTCGAAGGATGCCGACATCCGAATTTCCGATGTGGAATACAAGCCCGAAGGCTGTACGTGGAAGCTGGAAGGCTATCTCTATGAACTGCCGATGATCGGCGAGTTCAACGTGCGCAATGCTTCGATGGCCATTACGGCGGCGCGGTTTGCAGGCATTCCCCAGGAGGTCGTCGCCGAGAGCCTTCGCAGGTTCGAAGGCGTAGCCCGCCGCCAGCAGGTGCGCGGCGAGGAGGACGGTATCACCGTGGTGGACGATTTCGCGCACCATCCCACCGCCATCAAGCACGCGGTGACGGGGTTGCGGCAGCGCTATCCCGGAGCGCGCATCTGGGGCGTGTTCGAGCCCCGTTCCAATACGACGATGCGGAAGATTTTCCAGAATGAGCTGGCTCTTGCGCTGGCCACGGCGGACAGGCCCGTCGTCTCCGCTCTGGAGAACAAGGAGAAGATCAGCAAGGAAGACCAGCTGGATATCGACAAGCTCGGCAAGGATCTGGAAGCTCTCGGCCGCCAGGTTTTCATCGGGCAGGATGTGCCCGCCATCGTGAAGCATATTCAGGCCGAGGCCCAGCCGGGCGATGTGGTGCTTGTGATGAGCAACGGCGGTTTCGACGGTATTCACGGCAAGCTGCTCGAGGCGTTCAAGAACAGGAAGAAAGACTAGAAGGGAAAGGAAGGCCGCCATGATGACCGAGCGTGAAAAGATGCTGGCCGGCGAGCTGTACGATTGCGGCGATGCCGAGCTGATGCGCCGGTGGCATGAAGCGAAGGATCTGGCCCGCGAGTACAACAATCTCGCCTCTGCCGATTTGGAAGGCCGGGAACGCGTGCTTGCGCGGCTTCTGGGCAGCCGGGGTGCGCATAGCTGGATCACGGCGCCCTTTTATGTGGACTACGGGGAGAATATCCACCTCGGCGATCACTGCGAGATCAATATGAACTGTACCTTTCTCGATTGCAACCGCATCGAGATCGGCGACCATGCGTTGATTGCGCCGAACGTGCAGATTTACACCGCCTTCCATCCGACGAATGCGGCGGACAGGTTCGGTGAATCCTCCGGCGAAGGGTTCGCCTTTTGCAAGACGCTTACGGCGCCGGTCGTGATCGGCAAGAATGTGTGGATCGGGGGCGGTGCGATGATACTGCCCGGCGTGACGATCGGGGACAATGTCGTGATCGGCGCGGGGAGCGTGGTCACGCATTCCATCCCGTCGAACACGGTGGCGTTCGGCAACCCCTGCTGCGTTGTCCGTGCGAATCGTTGAACGGGAATGCAAATTCCGCCTGTGGAACAGGGGGATTGGCGGTATGTACGGCTCTTCAATGGGCAGAAATGCATATTCGTTTGTTATCCGGCAGGTCCTGCCTTTGCGTCCGGAAATTTCGCCCTTGCCGTCAAAAGACCACAAGTAGACCAGAGATGCAATCCTAATTGTATATACGGATGTTTTCAACTATGGGGTACACGTTTCCCTTATGCTTTTAATGGTAATATTAATCGCTCATAATAAAAGCTAACAATTTATGGGATGGATTTGTTTCTCAATATTATGCAATCTCAATTGTAATTGTTTGATTGCCATGAGACGTCTTTTGCGATATCATCTATTTACTTGATACCAAGCGCGCGAATTGCTAATTAATAAAAGTAACTATGAAATTGCATATCCCCACAGCATGGCGCAAGGCAATTCTTGCCGCCCAACTGACTCTCTCCCTGACTTGCAACCTTGCCCATGGGACTACCCATACGTGGCTGGGTAATAACTCTTCGGTAGGTACAGCGGCGAACTGGGATCCGGCGGTCAACTCTGCAGGTACGGCGGCAGGTTTCAGGATAGGCAATACAGCCAATCCTTATGCCAATATCATGCTTTTGGGGGAAGAGCCCGCCAATAAAACTCTCAGTGTGGATTACGGCAATTCGAATATAACGCATTTCACGATCGGCGGCATGGTTGTGTCCGGTTCAGGTTATGCCATAAACGCCAACAATGCAACGCGTGTGGCGAACTTCACGGGAGGCTCCGTTGTAGACGGGAGGACGACCTGTTTGCTGGATCTGCGCTATTCGACGTCATTCAACGGCAGTTTTGTCGCCATGAATTTGTGGAGCAATCTGGATGTGAGCATTGCAGCCGGCCAGACGTTGACCTTCAACAAGTATCTGACCAATAATACGACCGCCGGAAGAACGGACATGGGGAACATCTATGTATATGGAGGCGGTACATTTTATGTCAACTCGTCGGGGGCGACTGCCGCTTTCAATCAGTCCAGCGTGACGGGCGCGCCACTCTCTTCCGGCTGGTTCGTCAGCGATGCATCCACTCTGCGCGTCAAGGATGCCACGACGCTGGGCACGGGCGCCATTACCTTGAACGGCGGAAGATTGGAGTTTGACGCCATCCCTGCCGCCATTGCCAATGCGCTGAATGTCGGCGCACAGGGAGGAACAATCGCCGCCGGAACGGAAACCGTAAATCTGGCCGGAACTCTCTCATGGCAGGGAACATCGCTTGGAACGCTGGATTTTGGTTCGGCGAATGTCACGCTGGCTACGGGGCAAGTCATCCATCTTGCTCCGGGCGTTGCAGACGGATCCTACATCCTGCTGACGACGACCG
The DNA here is from genome assembly GCF_900097105.1 of Neoakkermansia glycaniphila. Classification (GTDB taxonomy): domain Bacteria; phylum Verrucomicrobiota; class Verrucomicrobiia; order Verrucomicrobiales; family Akkermansiaceae; genus Akkermansia; species Akkermansia glycaniphila. Next base: position 1,471,431 of record NZ_LT629973.1, read on the forward strand.
GGACGCTGAGTTACGATGCCGCGCAATTTCAGGTGACCGGTTTATCCGGCCGCACGACCGTCGACTGGTCTTCTTCGACGGCGCAGTCTCTGATTGCGAATGTGGCTGCGATCGATCTTGTCTGGAACGGCTCGCCGGGCAGTATGACCTGGGACATCGATAATAATTCCAATCAGAACTGGCTGAATGGCAGTGCCGCCGATTACTTCCATGCCGACGACCATGTCACATTCTCCGCACAAGGGGCAGGCACGGTCATACTGAGCGGCGATATCGGCTCGCCTTCGATCCATGTGGCAGGCGGCGATTACACCTTCGTGGCGGATGCCGGAGGAGGCAAGCTGACGGGGAGCAATACGGCATTGAGGGTCGGAGCAGGGTCGTTGACTTTGAATTTGACCAATGATTATGGAGGCGGTACCACGGTAAGCGGCGGTACGTTGATCGTGCAGCAGTCAGGCGCATTGGGCACCGGTGCCATATCGGTAAGCGGGGGCTCGTTGGTCGTGCGGCATACGGGTGGATGGGGTACCGGAGCAGTATCGGTGACAGGCGGGTCGCTTGTGTTCGATACGGCCGCGTCAATGATCCTGAGCAATGCGATCACATGTACGGATGGCCGCCTTGTCGTCTCGGGAGGCAACACGAGATTCAATGGCGCACTTTCTTTGGGTGCGGGTGGGCTGAGCGTGGGCAATGATGCTGCCGGGTACGTATTCATGACCGGCACCGTTGGATTGACGGCATCCCAGACATGGGATCTCGCAGCGGGCAAAACACTGCGCATAGGCGCACCGGCAGGTGCAGCGACCATCTCGGCGACAAATCCGGGTACTGTCATTACCGTGGCCGGAGGAGGTCGCGTTCAGATGGATACGGGATCCAACCTGTCGAACTTGAACTGGATCGTTACCGGAGGATCTTCATTGGCCATTGCTGCGCATAACTGGGGTGGTTCGGTCACTCTTGACAACGGCTCCATGGCGACGGGTTTTGCCGGCATGACGGTTGATGGTACGGCTTGGAGAAACAATCAGGGGAACTGGACCATGCCGATGTCCATCAATATTGCAGATGGCGGCGGCGTATTCAGCATGTTCTTTAATAACAATGCGGCCCGTGCAGCCACCTTATCGGGTGTTTTGTCGGGCAGCGGAGCGTTCACCATCACCAGGGATGTTTCTTCCTTCACCGGGGCGAACGCTGCCTGTACGGGTGCCTTGACGTTAAGCGGCGACAATGCGGGCTATACGGGGATTCTGACGCTCGACGGTGCGGGCAGCACGGCGGCGATGTCGCTGTCGGTGACCGGTACCATGTTCCAGGGCGATTTGGTCTTGCAGGGAACCAATACGAGCCTTACCATCGGTGGAACCACTGCCGACGAAACGTACGGCGGAGCCATCAGCGGCACCGGAAGCGTGACGGTGAATCGCAGCGGCCAGACGGTAACGTTTACCGGAACCAACACCTATACCGGCAATACGACCATTGCGGCAAATACCACGTTGCAACTGGCGGGAGCCGGCACTCTTGGCACGGGCGATATTACCCTGAACAACAATTCCACGCTGCGGAGCGATGCGGCGGCGCGTACGATCAATGCCAATGTAGCAGTCTCAGGCACGAGTGCCGTGACGCTGGGAGCTGCCGGCAGCGGCGCCTTGACATTTGCCGGAAGGTTGACATTGGGCAGCGATCAAACATTCAATGTGGCGTCGGATGTCAGCTTTACAGAAAGCCTGTACGACGGAGGCACAAAAACATTTGCCTTGGCGGACGGTGCGAATATGAAACTGGGCCGCATCACGTCAAGCGACACGACGGCAAGCGGAGCCCATTTGACAGTGAGCGGCCGGGGTACTCTGGATGCTGGTACGATGACACGCAGTGCCGGAGCCACGTGGGCGTTCGATACAACATTGGGGGCAGATGCCGTACTCCTGTTTTCGACGGGCGATACTTACGTTGCGGGCAGCGTGAATGATTGGGAGACAAAAATCACAGGCGAAGGAAGCATCGTCATGGATGGCGGCGGCAGTGTGCGGCTTTCCGGGTCCGGCAACAATGGAGCGAGCGATTATACGGGCGATACGGTGATCCGAAACGGAACCCTTATCGCAGGGAGTGCCACGGCGTTCGGTGCGAGTTCGATCATACTTTCCGGCGGCACGCTGGATATGGCTGCGTTTACGGTGGCGAATCCGATCCGTATTACAGACAGCAATTCCGTCTTGACGGCCGGCACGGGCGGCGCCTCTACCGGAGGGATCACTCTTGCTCCCCATATAACTCTCAATACGAGGAATGTGACGCATACGGGCACCATTTACTTTACGAGCGCCGACAACTTCTGGAATATCCGGGGGGATGCTCCGGCAGGTACGGTCGTTGATTTCAATGGAGTGACCGACTTCACCATCGGTGACCACATCAAAGTGGCCCTGTGGGACGGCGGTGCGCTGACGGATGCCATGGTGACCGTAGCTGCCTCGACGACAGACGTATCCTACACGCTGGAATATCTGGCAAACGGCGAACTGTGGCTTCAGGTGGATCCGAATTTCCAGGATGCCTACGGGTGGCGTGGCTCATCGGCCGATGCATCTTTGGCCGATGCTTGGATCGTACCGTCCGGGCACACGGGTGCGCCGACGGCAAACGATCGAATCGTATTCGCGGATTCGGCTTTTGCAGCGGCGGCTGCGACGACGCTCCAAATCAACCCCGGTGGATTGAGTGTAAGAGATATTCTCGTCAATATGTCTGCTCAGAACACATATGAAATTATTGGTGATTCCGGCTTCACGACGACTGGGTCATTGGTGAAGAACGGTGCTGGCACTTTGGTTGTAGGAGTGAACAACCACTTTGCGAATGTAGAACTTCGGGATGGTACGACGGAAATCCGGACGGCGGGAGCGCTGGGCACGGGCACCGTCACCATGAGCGATGGGGCGACGCTGAAATACGGGGCGAACGCCTCGGGCTGGGAAGACGACATCCTCTCGGGCAACCTGACGCTGGCCGCGGGCTCCACCGCCGCGCACATCGACATCTCGCAGGCGGCAGGCATCGTCACATGGACCGAGTACCTGGGCACCACCGCCATCACCAAGAGCGGAGCCGGCACCCTCAAACTCAGCCAGACGGCGCTCACGACCGCCGCCATCACCGCCACTGACGGCGTACTGGAACTGGCAGGCGCCACCACCTACAGCGGCAGCATCACCCTCAACGGCACGGCGAGCGCCCTCAACCTCACGGGCACCACCACCTTCGCCAACGGCTTCACGCTGGCGCTGGGCGACAAAACCATGACCCTCACGGGCACGCTCACCGACCGCAATGCGGCCGTCGGCTACGATGCCACCGTCAACGGGGGCACCCTCACCTTCGGAGCTGCCGCCAGCACCTACACGGGCAAACTCACCATGACGGGCAACGCCACGCTCAGCACGGATGGCAACGCCACTCTGGCCGGCACCATTGCACAGGTAGCGGGCAGCACGCTCAACCTCGCGGGCACGGGCACCTTCATCGGCACACTGGGAGCGACGGATGTCGCGCTCGGAGCCGGCACGGGCCTCCAGCTCAACGCGAACGCCACGATGAACAACCTTGTCATGACGGACACCTCCCGCCTGAGCGGAGCGCACACGCTCACCCTCTCTTCGGGCGACCTGAACGGCACGGTGGACAACGCCACCGCCATCGCCATGACGGGCGGCACGAACGGCACGGGCAGCCTGAACCTGAACGGGATCGACATGGGCGCCCTCACCGTCACGGGAGGCAACATCACGGGAGCGACTGGAACGATCGGACAGGTCCACATCAACGTGGCCCGTGCGCTGACGACGAACTTCGGAGGCATGGACGCCGCCAAAATCACATCGCTCCGCACCACGAACGGCGGAGCGCGCATCACGGGCCTGACGGGTACGGCAACGCTGAACACGGCCTTCCTGACCTTCGGCACCGGAACGGCCAGCATCAACGGCGCAGGTGCGGACACCGCGAAAAGCATCGTCACGGGAGCGAACCTCACTGTCAACGGCGCCTTCACCGCCAACCTCTCCGACGAACTCGTGGCAGCGCTGAAAACGGCCATCGGCAACGACTCGGCCACAGTCAGCCTGTTTGCCACGAACGGAACGCTGACGGCGAACATCGGCGACATCGTCTTCGGCAACTCGATGTCTCTCAAAGTCGCGGACACGCAGATCCAGGGCGGCAACATCAACTTCACCGCCCGCCTGAACACGGTCTTCGTGGCTTCCGTGGACGGAGCCTTGACGCAGCCGGACGCCTACACGCTCGCAACCTATCAGAGCCTGGACGGCTTCACCGCCGTCCAGATGGACCATGACATGCTCATCGACCTGCCGGGCACGGCGCCTGCCGACAAAACGGACGGCCTCGTCATCAACCAAATGTACGGCAACGGCGAAGCCAGCCGCACGGCCACGCTCACCTTGCAGAGCAGCGTCGCGGGCGAACAGACGCTCGTCACCCTGCGCAACGGCACATCGGACACCACCTACCTCGGCAACCTCACCGCCACCGACACGAAACTGGTCAAAGACGGAACATACGGCCTCGGCATCGGCGGCAACGTCACGATTGGCAGCAACAGCCTGCTTCAAGTCAAAGAAGGCAAACTCGCCCTGACGGGTGCAGGCAAAACCAACGACATCTCGGCGCTGCAGGTGGATGCGCACGGCACCTTCGCCGCCACGGGAGCGCAAAGCCGCACCACCCTCGGCACGCTGGACCTGCAGGGCGGCCGCATGGAAATCGGAGGCAACCGCAGCACCCTCACGGTAAACGGACTTGCCGCCGGATCCAACGGCTCCATCGACGTGGCCGACAACGCCACCATGATCCTGGCCCTGCCGCAGGCATCGATGTACACCGGCAGCCTCGCGAGCAGCGACAACACCGGCAACCTCGACATCCGGAACGGCTCGCTCATGCTGGCCGCGGACAGCAGCATCCGGGGACTCTCCCTGAACCTCGCCGCCTCCACCGGCCTTGACCTTGCAGACGGCAGCTCCGCCACCGTACGCGGCCTCCAAATGGCCGCGGGCAGCAGCCTCACGGGCACCGGCGACGTCACCACCACGGCCGGAGGCACGATCGAGGGCGACCTGCACAACTACAGCGGCACCCTGGCCAACACGAACGGCACCCTCGCCATCAACGGCACGGGCGGCCTTGAAACCGCACTGACCGCCACGGGAAGCGGCACGATCGCCCTGAACTACGCCGGAGGCAACGCCAGCTACCGCCAGGTCAACATCGGGCAGGGCGGCACAGTCATCCTGAACGGAGCCAACGGCAACGGACAGAACAACCAGCTTCGCATCGACGGCGGCTCCATCGCAGCGGGCGGCACCCTCGGCTTCATCGTCAACACGGCGGCGGCCGGACTCTTCCCCAACAGCGACAGCCCCCTCATCAGCAACACCGGTGTCCTGAACGTATCGGACGGAGCCCGCTTCAGCTTCTCTGCAGCGAGCAACCAAAGCATCATCAACGGCAGCATGCCCATCGACATCACCCTGGCCGACGGAGTCGTCCTGACGGGAGACGGCAACTACACCATCTCCTACGACAAACTCTTCAGCAAATACTTTGATGCGAACCTCTCCACCGTCCACGTCAAAAACGGCAAACTCGTCCTCACCACCTCCGCCAACACGCGCGGCTTCTACGTCCATGAAGCCACGACCGTCAACGGACGTGCCGGCGGCGCCCTGCTGGACAACATGCTGGTCACGGTCAACCCGCAGGCGACGGCTGCAGACAGCAACCTCTCCAGACTGATGACGGAACTCGACAACCAGATCAACCAGAACACGGCATCGGGCAAAGCGGCAGCCAACACCATCATGGCGGCGGCTGCAGGGGCCACGGTCACCACCCTCAACGCGGCGCAGCTCGGCACCCAGGAACGCAACATGCGAGCCATCCGCAACCGCACCGTCACCATGGGAATCGACCCCTCTGTCGTCCAGCAGGACCTCCCCTACTGGAACGCCTGGGCCAGCTTCAACGGAGCCAACAGCGACATCTCGCAGAACGGAGACCAGCCCGGCTACAAACTCAGCAGCTGGGGCGGCACCATCGGAGCTGACAGCGACATCAGCCGCCACATCACCCTCGGCGTCGCCTTCACCGCCAACTACGGCAAACTCACCGCCACCGGAGCGGACACCGCCAGCGGACATGTCGACAGCTACCTCACCAGCCTCTACCTCCGCGGACAGAGCGGCAAATGGTCCCACGTCGGCATCCTCACGGGCGGCACCGCGAAAGCCGACCTCGACCGCACCGTCAACTACGGCGCCGGCCAGTACAAAACCAGCGGCACCACGGACGGCAGCAGCTTCGGCGCCATGTACGAACTCGCCTACGACATCGCGCTGGACACCGACTACAAATCCCTCGTCCAGCCCCTCTTCAACGCCAGCCTCAACAGCGCGCGCATGAAAGGCTACACGGAAACGGGAGCGGGCAACGCCAACCTCAGCGTCGAAAACATGGACACCACCTACGGCACGGTAGGAGTGGGCGGCCGCTACATCGCCTCCGTCGGGCAAAACCTCTTCAACCGCACGGCCACCCTCGAAGCGCGGGCCATGCTCCTGCAGGACATAGGAGACCGGCAGGTAGAAGCGGACGTAGCCTTTGCGGACGCGAAAGGGTACAAACGCACGGTAGAAGGAATCAAACCCGGAAGCACGGGAGTGGAAGTAGGCCTCGGACTCACGATACCGGTCGAACTGCAAAGCAGCATCTTCATGGAAATCAACCTTGATGCGCGCAGCCGGAGCACGGAAGTAAGCGGAGGAATCGGCTACCGCTACAACTTCTAAAGGAACGGCGCGAACCAACCGACCGCAACCACGCAACGGCAGAGCCGGAGGGGAAATGCCCCCTCCGGCTTTTGCGTGTCCGTCTATATAGCACGCAATCATTGTTTTACGATAATTATATGGTTGTTTATCAGAAATTCTCATTGATTGCGGATTGCCAATCCGTTATGGCTTTACTATATATCTTTTCAGTTTTTTTGATGTGATGTAGGGAAGAAAAAAACATACACCATATATAATATCTCCATGAGCATGATTTTAAGTCATTTTCCTGTTGACGGCGGATTGGCAATCCGTTATGATTATTCCCGGAAAAGTCATTATGATTTAATGTCTTTTTTATTTTAACTTGGACTGATTATGAAAAAAATCACTTTAACACTAATCTCTCTGGCGTGTTGTGGTATTGCCGCCGCCGCTCCGGATACCAAGGCCGTCAATTTCGGCTCGACATCCGTGGATGTCGGCTGGACGACCCATACGCAAGCCGGAGGAGCAAGTATTTCCGTGACATCTCCGTATCAATTGACCGTGAGTGCCAACGGTGGCAACTTCAATACAGGCAATTATGGCACGGGTTCCACGACGACGCTTCATGCGGATATTCTGGCTGAATTTTTAAGAACGACGGGAATCAGCATGACCGCCAATGTGTACCAGACCGGGCTGACCAATGGTGCAGCGGGCGTACAGACGACGTCTTTCTCCGGCCTTGTGGCCAATGAAAGCTATACGATGTATGTTGTTTACGGTTGCCAGAATCGTGCGAACGACCAGTATTTTACGCTTGATACCAACTATATTACCAAGGCGGAACAGTATGTGACCAGTTCGGCTTCAGGCGCATACAGCACGCTTGATCTGGCTGCTTCTTCAAAGACTCATACATTGCGTGGAAGCGCCGATTACGTGGTGCTGAAATTGACGGGGCATGCGGATGCTCTCGGCAATTTGACGATCGGCAGAATGGGTGAACGCGGTACGATCAACGCCTTGACGCTGACTCAAACTTCCAGCATTATTCCGGAACCTTCCATTGCAGCTTTCGGATTGTTCGGTTTTGCGGGGCTGGCCCTGCGCCGTCGGCGTGCTGCCTGACAGGTGCTTTGCCTGCATACGATTTGATCGGCGGCCGCCTTTCGGCAAGAGGCGGCCGTTCTTTTTGGGAGGGGTGGAATGTTCAGCGAGGGAACTGAAAGGCAGCGATTATGCCTCGTCGCATACAATGCCGTCGCGGATGGTCAGGATGCGGTCTCCGCGTTTGGCGATGTTCGGATCGTGCGTGACGATGACGAGCGTTTTTTTGCGTTCGTCGGCAAGGGAAAAGAGGAGGTCCAGCACTTCGTTGCTGTTGCGGGAGTCGAGGTTGCCCGTCGGTTCGTCCGCGAAAATGATTTCCGGATTGTGGGCCAGTGCGCGGGCGATGGAGACGCGCTGCTGCTCGCCGCCGCTCAGTTCGTTGGGCAGGTGGTCCAGCCGGTTGCCCAGCCCGACGCGGTCCAGCAGGGCGGTGACTTCCTGCGTGGCTTCGCGTCCGGCAATGGCCGTAGCCAGTGAGGCGTTTTCCAGAGCCGTGAGTTCCGGCATGAGCATGTAGTTCTGGAAGATGAAGCCCATCATCCTGTTGCGGAATTCGGCGCGCGCTTTTGTCAAGAGTCCGTAGATGCTTTTGCCGCCGATTTCCACTGTGCCCTGCTGTGGCATTTCCAGGCCTGCAAGCGTGTACATGAGCGTGGTTTTGCCGGCTCCGCTCGGTCCGCACAGAAAGACTTTCTCTCCGGGCCGGATGTGCAGTTCCAGCCCGTGCAGCACTTCGATCGTTTTTTTGCCGATGGTATAGCTGCGGTGGAGGTTGATGGCTTTGATCACGTGAGGGATGTGGATGGGGGGTGGAAATCAGGCACGCTGAAGCTCGATATTGTCGATGAGCCGCACATCGCCGAACCAGGCGGCGACGGCAAGCAGCGCGGGGGAAGCAGGTGTGCGGAGTTCGTGCAGGGTTTCCGCATCGACGAGTTCGGCATAATCCACCCGGACGCCCGGAATCGCCTCAAGGGCGGCCGTCAGATCCCGGCGCACGTCGTCGGCATTCGTCCCCGTTTCGTAGGCCTGTTTGGCGGCAAGGAGGTTTTGCCGGATGGCGGGAGCGGCGGCGCGGTGTTCAGGAGTGAGTCGGACATTGCGCGATGAGCGGGCAAGCCCGTCCGCTTCCCGGACAATTTCGGCTCCGTGCAGCGTGATGGGAATATCGAGATCTCGCACCATGCGGCGCAGGATGGCGAGCTGCTGGTAGTCCTTTTTGCCGAAGATGGCATCCGTCGGCTGGACGAGGTTGAAGAGCTTGTTGACGACGAGGCAAACTCCGGCGAAATGGCCGGGGCGGGTTGCGCCGCAGAGCGCGGTCGAGAGGTTCGTTTCTTCCAGTGAGATGGAGCGGTCGCCTTCATACATGCTTGCGGGATCGGGGGTGAATGCAATATCGACGCCGCACGTTTCGCAGAGCTTCAGGTCGGCTTCCGGCGTGCTGGGGTAGGAGGCCAGATCTCCCGCGTTGTCGAACTGGACAGGGTTCAGAAAGATGCTGGCGACGACGCAGCCTTCTGCTCCGGCCAGCTCGCGTGCCTGCCTCAGGAGGCTGGCATGGCCTTCGTGAAGTGCGCCCATGGTCGGTACGAAAACGATGCGGCCGCTCCTCTTGTCTGCCAGAGCCCGGCGAAGGGCCTGCTTGGTGGAAATATTCTGCACGGGGAAAGAGTACACGATTATGCCGAAAATTCAAGGGGAAAGACATGCCGAACCCTTGACATGGTTCCCGGTCGCAGATAAAGTGAAGGTGTCAGAAGACACTGTGTACACATGAAATTGTCCCATATTTCTTTTATTGCGACGGCGATGCTCGGTCTTGCCACAACGGCAACGGCGGCGGAACTGAAGGTAGCGTCCGTAGACGTGCAGGATTTGTTCAGATCCTACTACAAGACGCATGCAGCCCAGAAGAAGATCAACGAGCAGCGCATCAAGATCGAAAACGAAACCAAGGAACGCCAGGACAAGCTCAAGGCCTTGGGCGAAGAGCTGCAGAAGATCAGGCAGCAGTATAACGACCCGACCTTGAACGATGCCCGCCGCCAGGCCATCTCCAAGGAGTTCCAGTTGAAGCAGAACGATGCCATGTCTGCTGAAAACGAATACAAGAACTTCATGCAGCGCAAGCAGATCGCCTTCCAGGAAATGGTCAAGCGCGATATGAGCAGCATCATCACCGAGATCGAAAAGGCAGTGCAGGACAAGGCCAGCGCGGAAAACTTCGATATCGTGTTCGACAGCAGCGCGGTGACTCCTTCCGGTACGCATACGTTCGTGTTCGCCAAGAAGAGCCTTGATATTACTCCGGCCATGAAATCCGAGCTGAACAAGAATGCTCCCGCCGGATTTGATCCGAACGCTCCTCTCGACCAGCCTGCCGCTCCGGCAGCCAACTAAGCGCGTCATCCCCCCCATTTTGCGATTCATGAAGCTCACACTTGCAGCCGTTCAGGAACTGACGGGGGGTAAGCTGTTAATCGGAACTCCGGAGAGTGAAATCTCCGGAGTTTCCACATTGTCCGAGGCCGGCAGCGATGATGCTGCCTTTCTTGGCAACGAAAAATATTTTCACGACTTTCTTGCCACGCGTGCAGGGGTCGTTCTCGTGCCTCCGGGTCTTCCCCAGTATCCCGAAGGCATCGCTTTGATCGAAGTAGCCAATCCTTCGCTGGCGTTCAATGCCCTTGTGAAGCATTTCATGAGCGTGTCCACGGCATGGATTCCCGGCATTCATCCGTCGGCCGTCGTCGATCCTTCGGCGAAGCTGGATGCCTCTGCCGTGCGCATCGGCGCCGGAGCGGTGATCGAAGCAGGAGCCTGCATCGGTAGCGGTTCGGATATCGGCCCGGGATGCGTGATCGGAGCGTCCGCCGTAGTCGGCGAATGTTGCAAGCTTCATGCGCGCGTCGTCGTGCGCGAGCGGTGCCGCCTCGGTTCGCACGTTGTGGTTCAGCCGGGCGCCGTCATCGGCTCCGATGGTTTCGGCTTCCTGATGGGCGCCAACGGCTGTTATGAGGGTATCGACCAGGTGGGTATCGTCGAGATCGGCGACCATGTGGATATTGGAGCGAATACGACGATCGACCGTGCCCGCTTCGGTCGCACCGTCATCGGTGAAGGAACCAAGATCGATAATCTCGTGCAGATCGGACACAATGTGGCGATCGGCAGGCATTGCATTCTCGTGGCTCAGTCCGGAGTAGCCGGCAGTACGCAGATCGGCGATTATGTGACCGTAGCTGCACAGGTCGGCATTGCCGGACATTTGAAAGTGGGCGACAAGGCGACGATTGCGGCTCAAGCCGGGGTCATCACCCATCTGGAGGGCGGCAAGGTTTATTGGGGCACGCCTGCCAGCGAGTTCATGCAGGCGAAGAAGCAATATGCCTGCATCCGCCGCTTGCCCGAGCTGGTGAAGGATGTGCGGGATCTGAAAAAAGCGGCAGAAGGGCAGAATCCTTCGAAATCCTGATCGTTACGGCCATGTACCGGCTGTGCTGCCTGCAAGGGCGGACAAGATGATGCCTGTATCCGGCTGGCTGTCCCATAATAGTCTCTCAGGGGAGCCGTACCTCCGTGGGAGTTCTGGCAGATCGATATTCCTCCCATGGACGATGGACCATGAATGCCCGGTAAAGGCTGCCTGATGTTTTTAACCGGCCGTTTCGCTGCAATCTTCCTCTTCTTCGTCCCGGCGATCCAGAAAATGGACGAGTTTGTTTTTCCAGAGGCGCGTGAAGAGGTTGAGAAATCCGCCCACGCCGACGGCGGCAATGGCCGTGCCTTCACGTACCCCTTCCAATCTCTGGAAGAAGATATACGACAGGAGGATGGCGCCGGCGACCATGGTGCAGTCGAAACAGATTTTCGAATGCGAAAAGGCGATGCCGGATTTGTAGGAGACGGCCTGCATGACACCTTCGCCGGGAAGGGAGAGCAGATCGGCGCTCAGGTAGAACAGAATGCCGAGCGCTACCAATGCCATGCTGGCGATGAGGTAGAGGAGCTGATGGGGATAGCTGCCGCATGCAGGCAGGCAGGAGGTACAGGCCGATGCCAGCGAAACGAAGTAGCCGAAGAGGAAGGAGCAGAGTATCTGCAGGAGGGTGGTCATTTTGAATTCGCGGCGCAGAATGACCGCTTGCAGAGCGATAAAGCCGACGAAGACAAGCGAGGTGCAAAGACCCATTTCGGCCGATGTGATGCGGCTGAGTACGTAGGGCAGCGTGTTGAGCGGCGAGACGCCGAGATTCGAGAGTACGGAGAGCGAGACGCCGGTGGCAAGCAGGAAGAGGCCGATGCAGTAGATCAACACTCGTTTGCAGTAATACAGGGATTCCGAATTCATGGCCGATGGCTTGAAGGCGGCCGCTATGTATGACAGGGTAGAGGTTTTGTCAAGGCGTATTTGCGACGAAATACACCTTGCCGAGGCACCTCATGGAGGCAGTTAGGGCGGCATGATCGCAACAGGGCAGTATTGCCTGTATGGCTGCCAGAGCAGGCAAGCGGATGATGACGGGATAGAAAAATGCCATAGAGATGACATTTTTCTATCAATTAGAGAATGGCAAGAAGAATCTTTCAAAATGGCACTCTATTTGCATAAAAATATTTTGTCATAAAGTATGCCATAATATTGGAGTTTTTTCACATTGAAATACTATTATATTGGAGTTTTGTTAAGTTAGGAGGTTGACTATTATGCTGTAATCCATTCTCGGAAAAAGAGATACTTATGCATAACAGAAAAAATATCGTTGTCCTAACATAAAAATCGAGTATATTCATTCCGGCAGGAGAATTGTTGGAAACAAAAAATTGGTTGATTTGACCCAGCCTTTTCGTTACGATAACGCCTCACACACACACTATATGAGCATGAAACTACTTGCATTTAGATGTCCCGATGAACTCCGGAGACGCATGGACAAATATTGCAGAGAATACGGCGTCGACCGGACGACGGTTTTGCGGGTTTCATTGCGATCATGTTTGCAGCAATTGGATGCACAGGGAGGGAACATCATGCCGGAATACCATTTGACTCAGGCCCCGGAGGATCTTTTTGCGGCAGAAAAGCAAGCCTCCCAACGAAAAATCGAGGAATAATCGGGTAATCTCTCTCCATCAGACAATGAAAATGAAACTAATAGCATTCCGGTGCCCAGAAGAACTCCAGCTTCGCATGGACGAGTACTGCAAGAAATATGCCTTGGATCGCACTGCGGTTCTGCGTATTGCCTTGCGGTTGTTTATTGACAAGTTGGACGAACAAAAGGGCAATATTATGCCGGAGTATGCCATTCCCGCGGAAACGGAAAGCTTCCTCGCGGCTGAACCTGATGATACCGAACGTCAGAACGGTAGGAACAAGGGCAAGTAAGCGTAGAAATTATTCGGCAAGGGTATTGGCGGTCCGCTCCGTCAATACCCTTTTTCCTTACCGGATGCTCAGGATGCCGGAAGATGGGCATGATGGGCCCGGTAAGGTAAAGGAGCCTCCGGCGGAGGAAAGGGGCGAGAGAGTGTGTGTTAAACAACGTCCCTGATATCCGCTGCCGGTTCTTTTCCGTCCATGTAGCGGACGGTGCGGCTGACTCCGGCCCCGTAGGGTGCGCCCAGCCGGATATCGGGATGGGAGTCGAGAAGGTGGATATGCCTCTTCCAGCGGCGCCAAAGGAGGATGAAGGCGCCGAACAGGGCCAGAACGCCCAGTACGGCATAGAGCATGGTCAGCATGGCGGGGTTCTGGGCGATTTCCGCCAGCTTGGCCTTCCATGATTCCTTTTTCTCCGTTTGTTCCCTGGCGATCTGGATGTCGACGGCAGGCACTTCGATATCCGTGCTGGCCTGGGCTTCCTTGTGGCGCCTTCTTTCGAGCTTTTGCAGCTGCGCCACTTCGGGATGGAGGCGCGCCGCCAGAGAAGTGATGCCTGCGTAGAGGGCATCCGGCCCGTTGGAGTACCGGGATACCTCTTCCTTGACTTCCTGTAGGATGCGGTTGCGGTCCCCCTCCGGGAGTTCGTCATGGAAATTGGGGTCGTAGGCGATTTGGACGCTCTCCGAGTCCCCGAGGTGGTACTGGATGAGGACGCTGCGCTCGTGAGGGCGGCATACCTGGGCGATCAGCCGCTGGGCGTCGATTCTCGGGTCGTATTTCTGCCCGCGCACGAAGAGGCTGACGTAGATGCGAAAGTTGCACTTCTTCGGGATGGCGTTGAGAAGGGTTTCCAGATCGTTCTTCTCGACCTCGGCGAGCAGCATCTGCGGGTCGATGAGGTTGGAGCGTTTGCTGGGGTCGTTCTGGGCGTACAGGCTCAGGTAGGCGGCCGGAACGATTTTGTCGTTTTCGGGAAGCTGCGCCGGATCGGGCAGGAGGCTGCTTTGGGGAAGGGTTGCCTGTCTGGCGCGGGGTGCGCCGGGTTCCGGTTCGAAGAGGATGGGCGGATAGCTCGACCACCATTTGCCCTGCATCAGCAGCTGGGAGTCGGCGGGTAGCCATGCGGGCGTCGCATCGTCCCCGGCGGCGGATGGTTCTTCCACTTCCTCGGCAATGGGCGGCGATGGCGCGCTTGTGGGGACGGCCCATGTTTGAGGGGCGAAGAGGCAGGGGGTGAGGAGGGCGGCGGCTGTGAGGGCGGAGAGGGTGGCGCGCTGGCCGCGGGGCAGGAGGCCGTGTTTGCCGGCATGGCGTATGACGGTATGGCCGCTGGAGGCGATTTCGCGGGCCGCCTCCGTCATCATGATTTTGATGGCCTGGACGACATCCCGTTCGCGGATGGGGATGCGGGCTTTCAGGATGGAGCTGTTGATGCGGTCGGGGTCGATGTAGGGATCGAGCATGTACCCCCAGACGAAGCAGGCTGTCTCAAGCTGCACGTCGATGACGAGAATCAGCATCCATTCCCGGCGGACGGGAGGGGGCAGGGGATGAAGGAAGTCGTGCCATCTCTCTCTCCATTCGTCGAAGGCGTCTTTCGTGCGCCCGGCCAGCCCGGCGGGCGACGGCGCTCCGTGCGGCTGGTCTGCCTGCTCTCGTATGAGGATGGGAGCATCGTCCAGAGCTCTGGCCTGTTCGCGTTTGCCGAAGCTGGCGTGGTGGAGGCGCAGGTGGTTGATGATCCACAGGGCGTGGCTGCGGAAGTGCTCCTGCTGCCCGTGGTCGGTGAAGTAGACGCTCAGGGCTACGGGGGAGATGCGCCGCTCGATCTTCTCCAGAATCTGGGCGAGGGCGGAGCGTTCCTTGTGGGTGAGGGCCCCGGCTTCGTCCGTGACCCGCTGGAAGGGGGTATCGTGGATGCCGAATATATGTTCCGCCTGTTTCAGGCTGAAACCGCAACGCGGACATTGATCTTCCGCGCCCCGGTGGAAATTGCTGGAACATTTTGGACAAATGGGCACGCCCATCAGTCTAAAGAGTTTTCCGCAAAGGGTGAAGCCAAATTGATGTCAGAAGGCAAACTTTTTGCCGCGCACCCCGCACATTCCCTGCGCGGCTTTTTTTCGATGACAGAATGATACTGTTTTTTCCCTTGAATATATCCTGCGCTATGGTAGCTTACGTTTTGTAAGCTTCGCCGCTGGCGGAGGTTTTTAATGTAAACTCTACTCAAGACTATGGATATCCAAGTTGCTGTTCTCTGCGATTACGCAGCCGACTATCAGGGCAAGCTTTGCGTGCAAGGCGCCTTCGATACTCTCTTCGCCCGTCAATTCCCGGTGGTGCACCCGATGTGCTCTCTGGCTCTTCGCCTCTGCATGACCCCCGAGGATGCAGGCGACCACAAGCTCGGCATCTCCATTGTCGATGAAGACGGTGTCGCTCTCGATCCCGAACGCATGCCGATCGTTGGCGATCTTACCGTCGCTCTTCCCGAAGGCGCTGCTTTCTTCACCCGCAACCTGATCATGAACTTCCAGGGTCTCAAGTTCGACAAGACCGGCAACTATTCCGTGGACGTGACGCTTGACGGCGAACTCATCTCCCGCACGCCGCTTCGCCTCGTGCAGGTTCAGCAGGACGCCCAGTAAGTTTCCTTCAAGGATCTTTTCAAAAAACTCCGCAGTCGTTCGGCTGCGGAGTTTTTTCGTGAGGAGGTTAGGCGAGCGCAGTCGGTCGGCCGTGCGGCTTATTGAAAGGCTCCGAAGAGTTTGCCCGCCTTGTAACGGAGGATGTCCCAGCCTTCGCGGATGGCGTTCAGGGGATTGCGCCGCAGCCTGTGGCGGCCTTTCAGGGTGAAGCCGGGTGCGGAGCCGGGTGCATCCTTGTGTCGGGCGATGATTTCCGCAACCTGGGCCCACATGTTGTACTTGTGCAGGATGAGGCGGCGGGCTTCCAGAATGGCGGGCAGGCGTTTTTCGTATTCTCCGGCGGCGATGGCCTCGCGGATGATGCGCAGGGCTTCGGGTGGATTGTCGAGAGGAATGGGGATGATGCTTCCGGGCGGCAGGACTTCCGTGATTTTCGGATCTCCGGCGTAGAAGGGGAGGGCGGCGGACAGAAGGACATCTGCCGGTTTTTCCGTCCAATGGCCGTCGGCGATGTAATTCTCGATGGCGATGTGGTATTTGAAGTCGTCCAGCGCTTCGTTTTTGCTTCGGATGGGTTTGACGCCGTGACCGAACCATTGCAGCTCGGGCATGTGGTCCGCCAGATAGCGGACGAGGGAGTAGCGGTCGAAATGCCGCGTGCGTTTCTGCTGCTTCGAGGAGCAGACGACGGAGACCGTTTCCGGCTTGGGGAAGTCGGTCTGGGCATCCATGGCGGCCCAGTCCTTTTCATAGAACCAGCGCAGGCAGCCCTTGCCGATGCGGTGGCCGGGATGCTTCATCAGGCGCGCGGGGTGGGTGGTCAGCACGTAGCCGAACTGGCGCACGTAGGGCGTGCTGTAGATTTTGATGTTGGGAGGCTCGACCGTGATGAGGATGGTGCGCTCACGGGGGCATGCGAGGCGTTCCGAGCCTTGGAGGATGGTGCCGGTGCTGCCTTTCGGGAATTCGTCGTAGACGATCAGCCAGTCGTATTCCGTGCAGGACGCATCCGTGATGAAGAGGAGGTCGTCCCAGGCAAAGGTTTCGGGATGCTCCCGTTCGATACCCTTGCGGATGATTTTGATGCGCGTCGGAGTGTCTTTCATGCCGGGGTGGAACGAGGGCCTTATTTGGTGAATCCGTGGCGGCGGTGGCGGAAGAGGCGGCCTCCGTATTTGTAGGCGTCGTACATTTTCTTCCAGATGGAGCGGGGCAGGGATGCTTCGAGGCTGGCGAGGGTGACGGGGTTTTCAAACACGGTGCGGTGTATGCCCATCTCCTCTTCCACGGTGCGGGGGCGTGCCAGCAGGTCCGAGTAATCGGCAATTTGCATGCACAGGCGAGGCAGAGTGCCCCATACCTTGATGTTGCGGTCGCGGGTAAAGTAGTTCTGCATCCATGCGTCGATAGAGCCGTAGTATGCGTTCCATTCCCAGATGTCGTCCTGCGTCGGCATGCCGTCCAGCAGAGGCTGGTAGATGCTCTGGTTGACGATGTAGGCGTGCAGCATGATGGGGCCTCCCATGCGGACGAGGCGGAACGGTTCGCCGTCGATCGTTTCTTCGCGGCAGACGGTGTATTTGAAGTGGCGCTGGTAGAAGCCGAGGTAGAAGAGATCCCATGCCTGCGGGTCGCGGATGATTTCGGCGATCATGTCGCCCTTGCGGCCTTCCAGCGTGTCGAAAAGGTTGGCGTCGTCCTCAAGGATCAGGACGTTTTTCCAGCCGTTGTCGCGGGCGGTCTCGATGGCCTTGCGGTGGGAGGCGATGCATCCTGCGGATCCGGCGCGCATGACGGCGACTTTTTCCGGTGTTTTATCCGTGAACCACGGCTGTTCGAGGTAGCCGGGCATGGTGATGCCGCGCACCGCATCGAGGCGATGGATTTTTTCGGCGGGGACGAGATCCCTCAGCATGGCGGTGATGCGTTCCCAGCGGTCTGTGCGGTGGGCGAGATTGATGATGAGGACGGCGTCGAGACTGTCCCAGAACGGGCTTGTTTGGCGCATGGAATGCATGAGTGGATGAACCTTTGGAAGCGCGTTGCCGGCCGTGTATGCAATCCTGCGGATTCCTCCCGGCGGGAGGCGGCGGTTCCGTTTGGAACCGTAACAAGGCATCCTTTGGATGTCAAGATCAAACACCGGGGGCGTCCGGTAGCGCATATCCTGCCGGAATACGAGAAATTGTCTTGACAAGCGAGGCGTAAATTGATTGACTTCCGGGTGTATGAGTAAGAAACCGGAGTGCAATGTGATCTGTCTGAAATGGGGGACGCGCTATCCGGCTTCGTACACCAACATTCTGTACCACTCGGTCAAGCGGCATTTGTCGCGCCCGTTCCGCTTCCTCTGCGTCACGGATGATCCTTCCGGGCTGGATGAGGGGATAGAGCCTCACCCTTTCCCGGACAATCCGGGCTATGAGAAATGGCCCAATATTTTCTCGAAGCTGACCATTCTTCAGGATGGTTTTGCCGGGTTGGAGGGGCCGACGCTGTTTCTTGACGTGGATGTGGTCATCATGCAGGATATCGACTGCTTTTTCGACTACATGCCCGGCCGCAACTGCATCATCCACAACTGGATCGAATGGCATAAGACATTGTTCCGCAAGCGTCCGGCCATCGGTAATTCCTCAATCTTCCGTTTTGATGCCGGGCGTTCGGGATACATTTTCGAAACATTCGTCCGCGAGTTCGAGGCGGCGAACGATCATCGCCGGTATCCTACGGAACAGGCTTTCCTGACACATGCGATGAAGAACCCCTGCTGGTGGCCGGAAGAGTGGGTGAAGAGCTTCAAGCGCACATGCCGCCCCGTATTTCCTCTGAATCTTCTGAAGGCTCCCGCCCGCCCGGATACGAAGATTCTCGTGTTTCACGGCAATCCCGATCCGGATCAGGCTGTGGACGGATTCCGGGGCAAAAAGGTGCACCATCGCGTGCTGCCGGCGAAGTGGATTCTGGACGACTGGCACGTCTGATGCCGGGCTGCGTTTGAAACGGTGCCGCGCCCGCCCCGGGATTTCCCGTTTTCCCTGCAAAACACGCACTTTTGGCTTGCCAAGCGGGTGGAAACAAGTATGCTGGAAGCCGCACGGGAACATCATCCCCCGTTGAAGTATCGTCATGTCCACTGAAGAAATGCAGGAAACAAGTATCGTTGACCAGAATGCGGAAGGCGGATTCGTCTTCACCACGCTGGATGCCGCCATCAATTGGATACGCAAGACTTCGCTGTGGCCGATGCCGATGGGCCTTTCCTGCTGCGCCATCGAGTTCATGGCTGTGGCCTGTTCCCGTTACGACCTTTCCCGCTTCGGCTCCGAAGTGACACGTTTCTCTCCCCGCCAGGCGGACGTGATGCTCGTGGCCGGTACCGTGACCTACAAGATGGCTCTGGCCATCCGCCGCATCTGGGATCAGATGCCCGAGCCGAAATGGTGCATCGCCATGGGTGCCTGCGCCTCCACGGGCGGCATGTTCCGCAGCTATTCCGTGTTGCAGGGCGTGGACAAGATCATTCCCGTGGATGTGTACATCTCCGGCTGCCCTCCCCGTCCGGAAGCCATTCTCGAATCCCTTCTCGCCCTGCGCAAGAAGATCGACCGCGACAAGCCCGCCCGCACTTTCTTCAAGACGGCGGAACCCCGCGAGGCCAACTGCCCGGATCCCGTCGTGGCGGCGATGAACCTCGAATAATCCAATCTTTCCATTCACCATCATGATGACTTTGACCGAACAGCAAAACCTGGCCGCGGACAAGATCTGCAAACGCTTCGAAGCCGCCATCACCAAGCGCACCGAGTTTCAGGGCGACGTGATTCTGACGACGACGCCCGATGCGATTCTGGACGTGCTGCGCTATGCCCGCGATGCCGCCGGCTTCGACATGCTGGTCAACCTCTGCTCGGTGGACAACTTCGGTTCGGAACCGCGCTTCGAAGTCATCTACGTCGTCACTCAGGCCGAAAAGGGCGTGAACCTCGAATTCCGGGTTCCCGTTGCCGAAGGCGGCAGCGTGCCTTCCTGCGTACCGGTTTACCGGGGCGCAAACTGGCTGGAACGCGAGACCTACGACCTGATGGGCATCGTTTTCGAAAACCATCCCGATCTTCGCCGCATCATGATGTGGGAAGAATATCCGTATTATCCCCTTCGCAAAGACTTCCCCGTACAAGGTATCCCCACTGAACTGCCCGGAGTCGCGTTTACGGAAAAGGCTCCGACAGGCGGTGCGCCCTTCGCGACACGGCCCGGCGTATGCCCCAGTGCCGAACGCGAACCCCGGGAACGAGGTTGCGACTGCTGAGGGGGGAGATGCATGCATCCCCCTTGTCCCCTCCATGCCCCCATCCCCACGCAAGACAGGATTCTTCTTTGAAACAGCATTGACTTGTGCTGTTTCCCTGTTTCTGTGCGTATCGTGCATGCAGATGCCGACCGGGCCGGAAATGGAGCTGCGCAACCAGATCGCGGAAAATGTGACGCCGCTCGGCGCGAGGAACTGGATCGTCATTGCGGAAGCTTCGTACCCTGTCTATGCAGGAACGGGTGTGCAGACCATCGCGGTGGATGCGCCGTCCGATGCGGTCTTCATGGAAGTTCTCGATATTCTGGAGGCCGAAGGGAAGCTGATCCCCCGCATCTGGATATGCAAGGAAATGGATGCCGTGACGGAAGATTATGCGCCGGGCATCCGCAAGTACCGCCAGAGCATCGGTAAACTTATACCTGGCCGTTTCCATTACAGCCTGCCCAACCGCATCATCAACAGCCAGGTCGAGGATGCCATCAAGCAATTCCGCGTGCTCGTCATCAAGACGAATACGATTCTGCCTTATTCCAATATCTGCATTGAGCTGGATTCCGGCTATTGGAGCGCAGATTCCGAAGCAGAGCTGCGCAACCGTATCGAAAGGCTTGAGGGATCGAAGCCGCCCATAAGTTCCCCGGTGCTGCCCGCTGTGCAGCCGCAGCCTTCGCAGCCCGCTCCCGTTCAGCCTGCCGCCCCTGCGGCGGAGCCGTTTCCGGCGCCTGCTCCCGCTGCTCCGGCTCCTGCACCGCCAACTCCTGCAACTTCGTCCATTGCTCCTGGAGTCGTTGCCTGATTGATCGTTTTCATGTCGAAATTACCACCAGACCAGGACCCCCGCGTGCGCGCCGAAGCATGGGTAGGCGATGCCATTCTGGCGCTTTATGTGCGGGAATGGATACTTTCCTTCCGAAAGGAGATTGACGGGAAGCTTTTCATCGAAATGACCAGCAACGATTTCCTTCGCCTTACCGGCAATGCCACTGGGGTGGAAGCCCAGATCGGCCGCGTCTTCAAAAGCGACGGTCTGGAAGGCGCGTATGCATGGATCGAACACCATCTGCGCCCCCGCATGGAAGAACGCCTGCACGTTCTCCGGAGGCGCGGCGAAACCTGCTAGGCCATGGCTCGCCACATTTTGCATGCTCCGCCGCATTTGTTCGCGTGGTGCGAGCGCGTCAAGGCCTTTCTCGATGGCCGGAAGGATCTTCCCGGCATGGTCGGCTTCGCCAGCTCCGGGTCGTCCGGCAATCCGCCGAAAATGATCCTTTTTACCCCGGACGCCCTGCAGGCTTCCGCCCGTGGCGCGGTGGAGCATTTGTCGGCATGGCGGGGGGATTGGTGCTGCCCATTGCCTCTGTACCATGTCGGCGGCAGCATGATCGGCTGGAGGGCGCGCGAGGCGGGTGCGCGCGTTCATGAGTTGTCCGGTAAATGGGATGCCGTCCGCTATGCCGATCTCGTCCGGCAGACGGGGAGCGCGTGGTCTTCCCTCGTTCCGGCACAGGTGGTGGATCTGGTGCGGCAGGGGATCGAAGCTCCCGCCTGCCTTCGCGGCATCGTGGTCGGAGGCGGAAGCCTTGAACGCGAAACCGGGCGCATGGCTCGCAGGCTGGGCTGGCCTGTCGTGCAAAGCTATGGAATGACGGAAGCCGCCTCGCAGATTGCGACGGCTCTTCCCGGCGATGAATTCGGCGATGAATGGCTGCCCGTGCTTCCTCATTGGAACCTGCGCGTGGAGGAAGACGGCTTGCTTGCCTTGAACGGCCCGGCCTTGTTCAGCGGTATCGTGACGGAGGATGGCGATGGGGTGTTTTCCCTGTCGGGGAATGAACCCGGTGCGTGGTGGAGGTCGAAGGATTTGGTGGAATTGAAAGGCGGTCGGCTGCGATTCATCCGCCGGGTGGATCGTCAGGTCAAGATTCTGGGCGAGCTGGTGGATATTGACGCCGTCGAGCATGCCTTGCGTGCAGTTGCGCCGGACAGTTGCGTGGAGACGGTGCCGGACGAACGCGCGGGGCTGGCTCTGGTTCTGTGCGGCCCGCAGGAGGCAATCATGAGGCAGGCCGCCCAAATGTGGAATGCCTCCGTGCCCGGATACCAGCGGGTGCGGTTCCTTTCCTGCGGCGAATTGCCCAGGAATGAAATGGGCAAGCTGGGCCGCGCCCGGCTGCGTGAGAGCCTTTCGAACGGCGCACGACAAAAAACGCCGATCTGAGGATCGGCGTTTTCGGAAGTTGCATGCAGGTTTTGCCGCTTATTTGCCGCGCCTGCGGCGCAGAAGCAAGGATGCGGCTCCGAACATGATCAGCGTGGCGCTGGAAGGTTCGGGCACATTATGTTCCAGAACGACGATTCCGTTGTCCCACCATGCGGTGCCGCTTGCCGTATCGACGGAGCTGCGGCTGACCGACCATCCCGCTTCCCTGAAATTGGTGCTGAGGTCGATATAGATTTGCGAGCCGCCGTTGATCAGGCTGTTCATATCGCTCACCGAATCGAAGAGGTTGATGGACAGGCGTTCCTTGCCTGCACCTGTCAATTGGTCCAGTATGGATTGGTTGAGGTCCAGAACGATCACGCTCAGATCTCCGACGTTCATGGTGGCCGTGTCGGCGATGGCAAGCTTCGATTCCGTGAGGATCGCTTCATTGGAGAGATCCAGCGAGGAAGCATCGTAGATGGCCCACAGGCCGCCGGAGATTTTGGATTCTCCCGCAGTCGCGGTGACTTTGGCGCCCGTATCCAGCTTTCCGTGCTGCAGGACGGCGACCATGTTCGTATCGATGGTGCTGAGGCTGACCGCCGCGCCTTTCATCGTGCCGGAGAGTGTGCTCTTGCTGCTGCCCGTCGTGACGGTGACGGTGTTTTGGCCGCCCTTGACGCTGATGGTTCCGTTGGCGGTGTAAATGCGGCCCGATTGCCCGAGGTCAGCATTTTTGACGCTGGCATTCGCATTGTCGGCAACGCGGACGCTGCTGTTCACCAGCCCCTTGTCTGCGGCAGCTGTGGCAGCCACTTCGAGCGAGGATGTGCCGGACATCGTGATTTCACCGCTTCCGAGCGTACCCGTATTGTCCAAGAGAACGCGGCCCTTGCCGATTTCCGTACCTCCTGCATAGGTATTATCCTTCGTGATCGTGACGGTTCCTCCCGTCTGGATGGATACGGCGCCCGTGCCGGAAATGGTGCTGTTGAACGTTTTGTCGACAGCTCCGTAGTTCATGGCGAGCCTGGCATTGTTTTCGATGTTGCCTGCCCAGTGGCCGGTCGTTCCGCCGTTGCCGAGCTGGATGGCTCCTTCCCGGATGTACATGGTGCCGGTGCTGGTGCTGTCTCCCGTGAGGGTAAGTGTGGCAGCCCCCATTTTTTCGAAGTCGGCGACAACCTTCTTCCCGACACCGCCATCAATGAAGGTTCCCTTGAAGATTTCGTTGCGCGTCTGGTGGACAGTCAGCATGAAGGGATCGTATACGTTTCCGGCATCGACGATGGAGTTGACGCCGATCGTGCACAGAGAGGCATAATCGCCTGTTCCCGAGCTCAGGTTCCCCCAGACGAGATGATTGTCGGACGAGCTGTCCCACATGGAGATATTGCCCCGGTTCAGCACGACATCGTAGTAGGTATCCTTTCTATTGGAGTTGCCCGAGACGATCATCATTTTATCCTCACCGTTTTGGTCGATGTAGAACGTGCCTCTGAAATCCTGCGTAGGGCCTGCACGGAACGCATGGGAACCGCGGATGACGATCGTGCCGTCGCCTGCGATGGAGCCGTTGAGCTGGTAGGCGCTTCCGCCCTTATCCGACATGTTCAGGACGATGGAGCCTTCGCGGACAAGAAGGCTGGCATTGATATCGGTATGCACTGTGGTGGAGAGTATCCCTGTACCGAGTTTTTCGATCGTAATGGACGGATCGGTACCCGCGTAGTCGGCGACGGTCAACTGTGCGTTGGCTCCTTCCACGTCGAAGATGGCATTGCGTCCGTTGTTTGAATGGTAATTGGTGAAACCGGAAGCATCAACCGTGCCGTCCACGTAGACGCGGCCGCCGTCGAATGTCAGGAGCGACAGAGAATCAAGTGCTTTGCCTTGAGCTCCCTCCAGATAAAGGACGGAACCTTCCTGCAAAGCAATTTTGCCGGCTCCCAGCGAGGATGCATGGTCGAAGGCGCTCGTATGGATCCACGCTTCGGCTCCGTCGGCTGCGCCGTGGGCAACAATGTTGCTGGAGCCGAGCGAGTTGACGTTGTGCGCGTAGATGTGTCCGCCCGTCAACTTGATCGTATTGTTTCCCAAAGCTCCCTGAGCCGTGGCATACAGGCTTCCGCCGTTGATGGTGATATTGCCTGTCTCGCCAAGAGAGAGGGCTGCTCCTGCCGTGATGGTGCCGCCGTTCATGGTGACGTCCCCTTGATTCCTGTTGGTGCTGTAGAGCAGGAGCTGGCCGCCTTCGATCTTGATATCGCAGGAACCCAGAGCATTCTCGGCGAAGGTGAATACCTGCCCCGTATTGTTGATGGTGATCAGTCCCGAACCGAAAGAATTGGCTGCAATGCCGCGAACAGCGCCTTCCGAGACGATGGTGCCTCCGGAATAGGTGTTGGAAGTCCGGATGTCCAGCTGGCCGGATCCGGTCTTGTACAGGGCGGCTTGGCCGCCGATACCATAGGAGGCTCCTTCCTGCGAGGTGATGACATAATCGGCATTGCCTTCGACAGTGATGCGCGAGGGCCGTACATCTCCTCCGAGCGTGATGGTCTGTTCGCCCGTCAGGGTGACTGCTTTGCCGTCCACCATGATGGTGTCGCCGAAGATGACCCGGTCCGATTGGAAGAAGCGGGAATCGTCGTAATTCGGCAGGTGCCAGTCGGACTGTGCGCTGATGTCCTTGCCTGCCATCCATGTGCCGCCGTCAGCACGGTTCCAGCGAAGGTCCACGAGGTCAGGCGTGGCCTGGAGGTAAACTTCGTTGGAGGTGCCGGCTACCGTTTCTTCAGCCGAGATGACCGTGCCGCCCGTATAAATGGCGTATTTTTGCCGGGAGTTTTCACCTGTTTCTACGCCGGAGAGCTTGAAGCGGCTCCAGTCCATCGAGGACATGTCATTGGCCGCCGTGAACATCAGGTAGTAGCCTTCCTTGTCGAACGCCATGCCTCCGTCGAGGACGAAGCTGAAGGTGCCGGTCGAGCTGAGATCGAAGTTGCCTGTGACGTTGTAGCTGTTCAGGAAGGAATAGGCGGGCAGTCCCGGCGTGCCGAAGATGTCTTTCGGACTCATCACGAATTCCATGATCCCTCCCGAGACCTTGAGTCCGCCGTCGATGGTGTTGTTCATGGCATAGCGGATAGCCTTGTCCGTCGTCAGAGTCACTCCGCTGCCCAGTGTGAAGACCTGATTGCCGCCGGACTGCTTCAGGGTAGCGCCGCCCATGACGATTTTGCCGACGTTGCCGAGCGAAGCATTGTCGCCGATTTCAAGCGTGCCTTCGTTCAGGAACAAGGTGCCTGCCTTTGTCGAGGAAGTGAACAGTTTGCCCTGGCCATCCCATGCGGAAGAGGCTCCTGTAATTTTCAGCGTGCCCGCGCCGGATTTGGTGAAGTTCCCTTCGCGCCTGGCCGATTGCGCGTTGAATGCATCCTTATAGACGGCTTTCTGGGAAATATCCCAAGTGAGAACGGTGGTTTCCTTGGCAATATTGATGCCCCATGTACCTTCCGTATTGAACAGGCCGTTGGTGATGGCATTGGCATTGCTGTCGCCGGCATATTCGAAGGTCGAACCGTTATTGAGCGCGACGACTGCGCCGCCGCGGTTATTGACGCCCGATTTTGTGTAGGTATTGGCATCGCCCAGAGCGGAAACGTCGTAGACCCGCAACGTACCCCCGGCTTCGACGTAGGTGCCGTAGATATGGGAATTGTTGCCTGTCAGAGTCAGCGTGGAATCGGTCAGGTGGTGCAGGCGCAGCTCTCCCTGAAGGCTGTTGATCAGCGTAACGTCGTTTGAATAGTTGATGCCTACCAGCGAACCGCCGCGATTGTTGGCGGAAGTGCCGATGATGGCGCCCGTGCCGGCGATGGATTCGTTTGTTCCTTTCAGGGTCTGTCCGTCGCCGAACATCAGCGGAATGATGCCGTACCGCTTGTCGCGGTCATTGTAGGAGTTGATGTCGCGGTCGGTGAGCCAGTTGCCGGTGAATCCGGAATTGTCGCCCGTAAATACCCATGACTCGTTGCAGTAATTCTTGCCGGAATTTTGGCGTTCGAAGCTCATGTTGCCGGAGCCGGAGATTTTGCCCGTCATGTTGCTGTACACGATCAAGTCCACGGTCGTCGTATCGCGAATGCCTTCCATCAGGTGGAAGGTAGCTCCCTGTTCGATGATGACGTTGTTGCTGAAAAGCGCGCCGTTGTCGCCGGCAATCTGCAGCGTGCCTACTCCGGAGGTGACATGGATGTCGCCCGTGCCGAGGAAGTTGGTACTGTTGATGGAAATGTCGGCATTGCGGTTGAACACGATGGAGGCGCCGTCCGCCAGATGCCATTCCGCGTTCAGTTCACGGTTGGCGTTGAACAGGTTCAGTGTGCCTTTTCCGGTCAGGGAGATGCGCGTACCCGCCATGCTGCGCATGCTGCCGTAGACGTTGAGGTATTTGCCGTCCGCAAAGTTGATGTTCCAGTTCGAATCGACGTTGACCCCGGTGAAGGGATTGGTGGCGTTGCCGAGTTCAAGGCTGCCGTCCATCTGGAACGTGACGTCCGCTCCGTTGACGCCCACGAGGTTCAGGTAGCGGACGAGGTTGCCGCTGGTTTCTCCGACTCCGGCTACGTTAGTGATGGCGAATTTATCGCTTTTGCCGTCGGTGCGGGCTTTGACAATGATGCCGCTGAGGGTCAACGGAGTGAAGTTGATGCTCATCTGGGCATTCTGCAGCAGCCCATTGGGGAAGGTCGACATCAGGTTCGGATCGAGAACCAGGAATGTCGGCGTCTGGGAAGAGCCCCATGTCGCTTTGTTGGAAGGATCCGGAGTGCCGGAATCATACGTCCAGTTGTTCTTGTCCAGCACATTCGAGCTGGAGCCTTTGCCCGTCCACAAGTAGTATCCGTATCCGAGCGGGTCGGATGCCGCCGTGTCGGCATAGGTCTCCGTTTGGAACTCGGCCGGGTTGCCTGTTCTTGCCGAAGAGAGGGAGAGAGAATA
This sequence comes from Neoakkermansia glycaniphila, assembly GCF_900097105.1. Classification (GTDB taxonomy): domain Bacteria; phylum Verrucomicrobiota; class Verrucomicrobiia; order Verrucomicrobiales; family Akkermansiaceae; genus Akkermansia; species Akkermansia glycaniphila. The sequence continues at coordinate 1,498,960 of NZ_LT629973.1, forward strand.
ATCCCTGTTTTCCGTTTCCGATTCAAGAGGGCGGATAGAGCCGTCCTGAGCCATGATTTGCGGAGCGGAAGCAAAACATAACGCGATCAGATAGCGGTGGTACCGCAAGCAGTGAAACATAAGAGCAACATCATTGAGATATAATTTTTGATATGTTTACAAGGAGGAGCGCGGTTGCTTTACTATGTTGTACGTTTTTTGTCAAGGGAAAGCGCGAAAAATTTTGAACGAAATGACAGGTTTTGTATAGTATTCAATATAAGTATATTGTGATTTATTTATGTAATTTCCGCGATTTTGAAAAATAGAATAGTTCATTGATGATCAAATAATGAAATACGAGTTTTGTATGACTCTGCAGGTATCCGGCCGAATTGTTTTTCGGCCTGTTGTCCGCGCGTTTTCCGTTTTTTGCTCCTTCTGCCGGGCACAATATGGAATTGCCAAACGGCCGGGGTTCGGGTAAGGTGGGGGTATGATGACTGTGACCGCTCCGGCCAAGATCAACCTCTCGCTGCGCATCCTCGGCAAGCGGGAAGACGGCTTCCATGAAATCGATACCGTCATGGCTCCTCTGGATCTGGCGGATGAAATCCATTTCGCCAATTCCCGCACCACGACGCTGCTGTGCGATGCTCCGGGCGTGCCGACGGACGAAAGCAATCTTGTCATGAAAGCCGTGCGCCTCTTCGAGCGCGAGTACGGCAAAAAGGCCAAGCAAAAAATCAACCTCGTCAAGCGCATTCCTGCGGGCGCCGGGTTGGGCGGCGGCAGCAGCGATGCCGTGCAGACGCTGCTGGCCCTGAATGAAATCATCGGCACCGGGTATTCCTCGGAAAAGATGGCGGCGCTCGCTGCGGAACTCGGTTCGGATACATCCTTCTTTCTGCATCCCGCAGTTTCTCGCTGCACGGGACGCGGCGAACAGGTCGAACCGCTGGAGGCTCTCGCCGGGTGGACGAGTCCCATCGTCGTACTCAAACCCTCGTTCGGCATCGCGACGCCGGATGCTTACAGGCGCTGGGCGGACTCCCGCCCCGTGGAAGGATTTTCCTACGCGGAACAGAATGCGGACGGCGTGATTCTCGTGAACGATCTGGAACGGCCCGCCTTTGAAAAATACCCCTTCCTCGGCATGATGAAGCAATGGCTGCTGCGGCAGGATGGCGTGAAAGGCGCGCTGATGTCCGGCTCGGGCTCCTCCATGTTTGCGCTCACGGGCTCTCCCGATGAGGCACAGGCCATCGCCCAGAAGGCTGTGGCGGAATTGGACCCCACCCTGTTTGTCTGGACCGGCATCGTCAACCCCCAGTAATCCATGCAAATACCGACCTCCCCCAACGATCCCGTCAATACGCAGATTCTTGCCGTGGCGGAAGACCGTGTCGAAGGTTTTCACCGGCTGCCGTTCCATGCCATTGCCGAGCGTTGCGGGCTGGATGCCGAAACGGTGATGCAGCGCCTGCGGGCCATGCTGGAGGCGGGAGTCGTCCGCCGCGTGCGGCAGACTCTGCTGGCTACCAAGCTGGCGGACGGCGCGCTCGTCGCCTGGAAACTGCCGGAAGAAAAATTGCAGGCCGCCTACGAGTGGCTGAAGGTAAACGATCCCTTTACCGGCCATGTCGTCCTGCGGAATGCGGATCCCTCTCTGCCGGGAGCCGATTACCGGCTTTGGACGACGCTGAAAGTGCCGATCGGTTCCAATACGCTCGAAGGGCATTGCGATCTTCTCGGCAGGCACATCGGAGCGGAGCATTACGTGCTGCTGCCCGCCAAGGGCGTGTTCACGCTGGGCGTGGGCCACATCCGCCGCCGCGGCCTGAAGCCCGGCGACCGGAAACCGGAACCCGCGCCGATGCAGACGACGGCGAAGGTGAGCCTTTCTCCGCTCGAATGGCGCGTGCTGCTGACGTTGAAGGAGCAGCTGGCCCCGGAAGAAATCGTGCCCGATCCGTGGACCGTGCGTGCGGCTTCCATCGGCCTGAGTTGCGATGAATATTGCTCCATCGCCGAAAGCCTGAACGAACGCAAGGTGATCGGGCGCTTCGCCACATTCCTCGAACATGTGCGCACGCGCAGTGCGGACGGTCCCGTGACGCATCACAACGGCCTGTTCCACTGGACGGTGCCGGAGGGCATGGAAGTGCGCGCGGGTGCGGAATGCGGCCGCCACCACTGCATGACCCATTGCTACTGGCGCACGGGCGGCGAGGCCTTCGGCGGCGCGCAGATCATGGGTGTCGTGCACGGGCTGGAGCGGGATGCTGTGCTGGCCCACAAGGCCGCTATTGATGAGCATCTCGAAGCCTGCGGCATCCCCGTGCTGCATACGGCCGTTTTCTGGGGTGAACGCTCCGAAATCAAGCCTTCCGAAATCTCGCCGGACGTTTACGCCGCGTGGATGGCACGCATGTCCGCCGAATAGGAATCGCCGCCCTCTCTTGCCCGTTTCCACTCGTGGAAGCAGGGCGGCAAGGGTGTGAAAAACACCTCCAAGCCTCATGTATGCAGAGGTTTGGTAAGGGGAAGCGTGAAATTTGTGGTTGCAGAGCCCCGTGAAAACGGGTAACATGGCACCGTTATGAGTAACGATGCTCCTATGAAAGCCGCACTCCCGGCTTCAGTGAAAAGTTATGCCCGCTATCTTCTCATCATGGCGGGTCTGGGCGGTCTCCTCTACGGGGTGGACGTCGGCATCATCGCCGCGGCACTCCCCTACATTCAGGATACCTCCTCCTACACGGAATCCCAGCTCTCGCAGGTGGTGGCCGCCGTTCTTTTCGGCAGCGTGCTTTCCTCGCTCTTCGCCGGGGTGCTTTCCGATATCTTCGGCCGCAAGCCGGTCATCATCCTGTCGGCCTTGCTCTTCACCTTGAGCATTCCCGTCATCTGCCTTTCCGACGGCAGTTTCTCGATGCTGATGGGCGGCCGCATCCTGCAGGGTGCGAGCGCGGGCCTTGTCGGCGTCGTCGTTCCCCTCTATCTGGCGGAATGTCTCGGTGCGGACGCCCGCGGCAAGGGTACCGGCATGTTCCAGTTCCTGCTGACGGTCGGCCTCGTTTTCGCGGCTCTGATCGGCCTCTTCACGGCGCAGCATGTGGATAGCGTCGTTGCCGATCCGGAAGCCACGAAGGAAATCGTGACAAGCACCAAGGCCCATGCGTGGCAGGTGATTTTCTGGGTGTCCATGGTTCCGGGCATCATTCTCTTCTTCGGCGCATTCCGCCTTTCCGAATCTCCCCGCTGGCTCTTCCGCCGAGGCCGCAAGGATGAAGCTCTGGCTTCCCTCGCCCGCAACAACGGCGAAGAAAACGCTCAGGCCATTTTGAAAGAAATGGAAGAGACGGAAGAAGAAGAACGCAGGCAGGCCGAAGCCAAAAAGGCAGCCAAGCAGGCTGCCAAGAAGGGCGGCGACAGCATCCTGCAGCGCAAGTACGTGATCCCCTTCATTCTTGCCGTCGTCATTCTCGCGTGCAACCAGGCCACGGGTATCAACTCCGTGTTGAACTACTCCGTGAAGGTCTTCCAGCAGGCCGGTCTTGAAGGTACCTACGGCAACTGGGCCGACCTTTCCCTGAAGATCGCCAACTGCGTGATGACCGTCGTGGCCGTCGCTTTGGTGGACAAGAAGGGGCGCAAGTTCCTGCTCAAGCTCGGTACTTCCGGCGTGATCGTCGGTCTTGCCGGTGCCGCTACGCTGTTCCTCACCGTCGAGAAGGAACGCAAGGACGTGACCGCACAGGTGCAGGCCATGTTGAAGGATGACGCCTCCAAACTCAATGTCGATCTGGCGGACACGGACGTCCAGAAGAAGCTCGGTCTTGATTCGATTACGCCCGGCACGCAGCTCATCGTGACCTACAAGTACAAGGAAGACGGTGAATCCCTGCTGACCGTGGGCGAATTCTTCGGCGAACAGAAATATGCCGATGCGAAGAAGACCCAGCACAACCCCGTCTTTGCCGTCTATGCCAAGGACAAGCAGGATCTTGCCATCAACAAGGCGACATGGAAAACCGTCGAAGGCACGGAAGTGGATGTGACGGAGCAACTGTCCAAGAAAGTCAAGGACGGCGGTGTCAAGGTCACCCTCAACGATGTGGACTTCCTGATGGAAATGAAGCTGGCGACCGACAAGAAGGCCGCCCAGAAGCTCGCCGAAACGAACGATACGGCCAAGGCCGGTCAGCATCCGACACTCGCCGTCAGCTACAAGCAGGGCGATGTGGAGAAAACGGAAGAAATCGCCGCCGCTCCTTTCCAAGGCGTCAGCGTGACTCCCGGCATTGTGCTTGAACCGAGCAGCTTCGGCAAGTGGTGGGACGATATGTGGGGCAAGAAGCAAACGGCCAAACCCGGCGATCTGAAGACCGTCGAAGTCGTGAAGGCTGAACTGGGCCAGAAGCCCAGCGCCACGACCGGTTGGCTGGTCACTCTCTTCTTCGTCGTGTTCATCGCCTTCTACGCCGTGGGTCCGGGCGTCTGCGTCTGGCTTGCCCTCTCCGAACTGATGCCCACCCGCATCCGTTCCAACGGCATGGCCATCGCACTGCTGATCAACCAAGGCGTCTCGACCGTCATCGCGGGCACCTTCCTGCCGTGGGTCAGCGCATGGGGCTACTCCGGCGTGTTCTACACGCTGGCCGGTTTCACCGTCATCTACTTCATCACGGCGGCGTTCTTCCTCCCGGAAACCAAGGGACGTACGCTTGAAGAAATCGAGGAATACTTCACCAACGGCAAGATGCCGGACGAGAAGAAAGCCTGATTCCGACATTGAACGAATAAGCCGGGAGAATCGGAGGAAGGCGAACCGCTCGGGCGGCCCTTCTTCCGGTTCTCCTTTCGCATCTCCCGAAAACACCGATGGACACGCATGCCATACCGATGGAATGGTACTTCTTCGGAAGTGCCGCCCTCATTATTCTGGGCATTCTCGCGAGCAAGATCTCGTCGCGGGTGAATACGCCCGTATTGCTGATGTTTCTGGCTGTGGGCATGCTGGCCGGAACGGACGGTATAGCCCGCCTGTCCTTCATCGACTGGGGCGGCATTTCCTTCACCAATTACAGAATAGCCAACTTCTTCGGCTCCGTCGCCCTGTGCTACATTCTCTTCTCGGGAGGCCTTGGCACGAACTGGCAGAGCATCAAGCGCTGTACCGTGACGGGCGGCATCCTTGCCAGCCTCGGCGTGTTGCTGACGGCACTCGTCGTCGCTCTGGCGGGCATGGCTTTCTTCGACCTGCAATTCGAATACGCCATGCTGCTCGGCGCGATCATTTCCTCGACGGATGCCGCCGCCGTGTTTGCGGTGCTGCGTTCGCGCGGAGTCAGCCTGAAAGGGCAGCTCAAGCCCCTGCTGGAGCTGGAATCCGGCAGCAACGACCCGATGGCCGCCTTCATGACGATCTTCATGATCGGAATGATCGGCAATCCCGGCGATTCCTATTGGACGGTGCTGACCAGCTTCCTGACGCGCATGAGCCTCGGCATCGCCTTCGGTCTGGCGATCGGTTATGCGGCGGCGCGTATCTTCGACCGCGTCGGGCTGGAATACGATGGCCTCTACCTCGTACTGGGAATCGGGCTGGTACTCTTTTGCTACGGCATCTGCGAGATAGCCGGCGGCAACGGGTTCATGGCCGTGTACGTCTGCGGCCTGATGATGGGCAACCGGAAATTCCTGTACAAAAACGGGTTCATCCACTTCAACGACGGCATTTCATGGCTGATGCAGGTCACTATGTTCCTGATGCTCGGCCTGCTGGTCAACCCTCGGGAACTGCCCGGCATCGCGGTGGAAGGCCTCGTCCTCTCCGTCGTACTCATGCTGGTCGCCCGCCCGGCAGCCGTGTATCTGTGCATGCTGGGCAGCCGCTACACATGGCGGGAGCGCACCTTCGTCTCGTGGGTCGGATTGCGCGGAGCCGCCCCCATTGTGCTGGCCACTTTTCCGGCCATCTACGGCGTGCCGAATGCGCATGAATACTTCACCGTCGTCTTCTTTATCGTCATCACCTCCGTACTGATTCAGGGATCGACGCTGATGCCCGTCGCCAAGCTGCTGAAGCTCGACAAACCCTTCGTCGTCCGCCGGAGGTCCCCGCTCCAGTTCGAGCAGACCAACACCATTGCCGGGGAAATGATCGAATACGAAATCGAAGCGGGCACAGCGGCGGAAAACTGTCTGATCCGCGACTTGCATTTGCCGAAGGAAACGCGCATTTTCCTCATACGCCGCGGCGACGGCTTCGTCGTGCCCGAAGGCAACACGCGCATCCTCGGGGGAGACGGGCTCATGTTCCTTGCCGAACCCCGGCAGTTCGACGCAGCCCGGCGCATCCTTTCCCACCGCAAGGAAGAAGAACCATCCTGATATTCCGACATGCTGATCGATACCCATTGCCATCTCGCCTCCCACCATTACGCACAAACATCCATGCAGGAACTGGCCGAACGCTCGCGCGAGCTGGGCGTGACGCACTGCATCTCCCTCGGCACGCACCGTCCGGACTGGGAAACCCAGCTCGAACTGGCGGCGGCGATGCCGGATTACGTCTCGGCCTGCCTGGCCATCCATCCGACGGAAGCCCATCTGGCTACCCCGGAGGATATGGAGCTGCTGCAGGCACTGGGCGGGAAGCATGCGCTGGCCGCCATCGGCGAAGCGGGGCTGGATTACTTCCATCCTGCGCCCGAAGGATGCGATGAAGCGGGCTACCATGCCCTGCAGCGCGATTTGCTGGAGCGCCACTTCGCCATTGCGGAAACGCTCGGGCTGAACATCTCCATCCATACGCGGGATCGCAAGGGCTCCGCCAGTTTCGACGATGCCGTGGCCATTGCCCGCAACTTTCCCCGCGTGAAGCCTGTATTCCACTGCTTCATCGGCGACCGTGCGCAGGCCGAAACCATCTTTTCGGGTTTGGACGGGATGATCTCCGTCACGGGTATCGTCACCTTCAAGAACGGCAGGCAGGTGCAGGACGTCGCCGCCTGGTGCCCTCTCGACCGCCTGATGGTGGAAACGGACGCCCCCTACCTCTCGCCCGAACCATACAGGGGCAGCCAGAACGAACCGGGGCGCGTGCGCTACGTGGCGGACAAAATTGCCGCGTTGCGCGGGTTGCCCGTGCCGGAAATCGAGGCGGCGACCACGGCGAATGCCCGCCGCTTCTTCCGGCTGCCTGACCATGTGTGAACACCGCATCTCCCGGCATGGAAAAAGCGAGGCTGTGACGCGATAAAAACTTGAGTTTGCAGCCTTCAGCTGTTATGGAATTGGCGACATGCGTAAAAAATTTTTACTCCTCGGCGTGAGCGCCTGCCTGGCTTTCGTCGTAACATCTTGCCAATCTACCCAAAATGCCGGAGAGTTTTCTCTGGACGATCTTGAAACGGCGACTCCGATCGCCAACGGCGAAATCCCGCCCTGGATGCAGGAAGACGGTCCGCAGGTGGCCGCCGGTTCCCGCACGCCGGACTACTTTGCCAACAACAGCGTGACCATTCCCGACGAGACGGGCGGCAACATTGATGGCGTCGTGAATACGGCGAAGACGCCGAGCGACCGCCAGCTCGGGCCGGCCGCCTCCACGGCGAACCGCGTTTCCGCCAATGGCTACAAGCTGTATCGCTACACCTTCCGCAAGGGTGACGACCTGAGCCGCATCGCGGCCTTGAGCAACACGACGGTGGACGACATCATGCGCCTGTCCAGCCTCACCTCGTCGCAGGTGAAGCCCGGCACCTCGATCATCGTGCCCTTCAAGGCGCAGAAGGCGGAATCCTCCCGCACCGAATCCCGCCGCACGGTCAAGAGTACGCGCACCTCGTCCTCCGGCAAGAGCAGGGTTTCCTCCTCCTCGTCTTCGCGCAAATCCTCCTCGTCTTCCAGAAAGACCGAAACAAAGCTCAAGCCTACGGTCAAGCATGCCAAAACGGTAAGCTATACCGCGAAGAAGGGCGATACGGTTGAAAGCATTGCGAAGAAATTCGGTTCCACCTCCAAAGCCGTCCGCGGTGCAACGGGGCTTTCCTCCAGCGCCAGGGTCAAACCGGGCCAGACCGTCCGCATTCCCAAATAACCATCCTTATCCACCCCCAAAAAATCCAAAACCAACATGAAAATGAAAAGAGCTTCCCTCCTGTGCCTGATGGGCCTGTCCCTGGCGCTCGTCTCCTGCCAGTCCAGCAAGGATACGGCCGGCATCGATGAACCGATTATCGAACTTCCCGCGGATGCAGTGCCGCCGTGGGTGAAAGGCGATGTCATTGCCTCCAACGACACGGTGCCTTCATATCTGACTGAAACGCCGGATGTCGGCTCCTATGACGAACCCGTCATCAACACGCCCAAGGTGAAATCGAACACCGGCGGCAAGACGGGTACGACGAAGAAGATCGGCTCGACGAAGAAGCAGCCTGCCAAGCCCGCTGTGTACAAGTACACCGTCAAGAAGGGCGATGTGCTGGAACGCATCGCCCGCAAGAGCGGCACGACCGTTTCGCAGATCATGAAGGACTCCAAGCTCAAGAACGACAAGATCTATCCCGGCGATGTGATCTATGTGCGCTACAAGGGTGATGCTCCTTCCTCCGGAAAATCGTCGGTCTCTTCCAAGTCGAAAACGAAGAGCGTGACGCACGCCAGCACGATGAGCTACACCGTGAAGCGGGGCGAAACCATCGAATCCATTGCCAAGAAAATGGGTTCTACACCCAAGGCCATCCGTTTGGCATCGGGCCTTTCCTCGAAGGCTCAGGTGAAGCGCGGTCAGACCGTGCAGATCCCCAAGTAACTGCCGCTGAACGCATAAAAGCGCCATGAACAACATTTTCTCGACTCTTGCCTGCCTTTGCATCGCCGCCATCGCGGCCTTTGGAGGTACGGCGTCCGGAGAGACTGCTGTTGCCGCGCTGCATGCGGGCAAGCAAAGTGGCGTTTCCGCAGCAAAGCCGAAACGCCACCTGCATACCTACGCTGTCAAGAGAGGGGAAACTCTCGAATCCATTGCCAAAAAATTCGGTACGACTGCGGATGAAATCCGCAAGGACTCCCGCCTGAACAAGAAAGCCCGTATCAGAACGGGGCAGACGATCAGGGTGCGCATGGAAGATACACATTAGGACCTGATGAATCAGCGTCCGCCTTTTGCTATGAATAAAATTTTTCTGAGCCTTCTGGGTTGCTCCCTGATACTGGGATCCTGTACGTCGGTCAAGCCGGAGAAAAAGGATGATGCGGGATTGCCCGCATCCCCCCGCTCCGTGAACAAGAGCGATCCCCTGTACAAGAATCCGTATCCGGCCAACACCTATAACCATTTCGTCGCACGCAAGGATTATCCGAAAACCTACGATGTATTTTATGACAATGCATTGCTGGCTCAGGCGAATGGCGGCAACTCCAAAGTCGTCGTCAGCCTGAAGGAACAGCGCGCCCGGCTTTATGTGAACGGCAAGGTGGGCATGGACTGGCCTGTCTGCACGGGCGTGCGCAGCCGCCCTACGCCCGCAGGCAGTTATAAGGTGCTGGGCAAGGAAGTCAAGCATGCGTCCAACCGCTATGGCCGCTTTGTCGATGCCTCCGGCAAGACGACGAACGGCGATGCCGATGCCTTCACCGAAACGCCGCCCGAAGGCGGAGCTTTCGTCGGCTCTCCCATGCCGTACTGGCAGCGGCTGACCAACTGCGGCGTCGGCCTGCATGTCGGCAAGGTGGGGCGTTCCCCCCGTTCGCACGGCTGCATCCGCATGCCGAAGGCTCCGGCTGAAAAGCTGTTCCGCATTACCTCCGTCGGTACGCCTGTCATCGTCACGAACGGCATCGAGGACAGCAGCGGCCATGCCTCTGCCTCCGACCTGAAGCCTGTGGCGGCGGTGAATCCTCCGGTGCCGAAGAAGAAGCCTGTCGCGCCGAAACCCGAGCCCAAGCCTGCTCCTGCGGAAACGCCAGCCGCTCCTGCTGCTAATCCGGCCGATGCGACTCCGGCACCTGCTCCTTCCGCCGTTCCGGCTGTTCCGGAAAAGGCTCCCGAATCCATTTCCGACCCGAGACCCGTTGTGCCGGCCGCCTCCCCGCTTGCCCCTGCGGCGGGAACTCCGGCTGCAGTCTGACGGCTCATCCTGCACATGGAAAGCAAAACCTACCGTGCGCCCAATCGCGCTTTCTTCGGCATGGCGATTGCCGCCATCGTTCTGATGGCCGTGTATGCATGGATGAGGGCGGAAGATACGGCGAGGCTCTGGCAGATCGTTCTGGGCAGCGGCGTCGTGCTGATCGGCGGATTGCTGTATATGACGTATGCCATCCGCGTTTCCGAACAGGGCGTGCGGATCACCGTCTGCGGCATGGTGAAAAAGGATTTGCCGTGGGAAGAGGTCGTCCGCGCCGAAGTGGACGACAGAACCCAGGGTGCTGCCGAAATCTTCACTCTCACTCTGTGGGACGGGAAGAACCGCGCCTGTAAATTGTCTTCCAGCGCGATTCCTTTGGAGGATCTGCACGCGATCGCCCGCTTCGCCAAGGAACGCGGTCTGCTGGGCGAAGAGTGATTCTCCTTCTGGCGGCGGTCTACCGGGCCCGTTTGGGCAAGCCCTACTCCGGGATTGACTTTGCCTGTGGCTCCTGCCATGATGTGCGCGCTTCCGCAGGACGGCAGCCGCTTTTTGTGTATGAAAATTTATCGCGAAACAGACGAGGATTATGATGTGGCGTTGAGCCGGATGGATCGCCGCGCCGTACCCGACCGGAATGTGCGGGAGACGGTAGAGAAGATCATTGCCGATGTGGAGGCCCGGGGCGATGAGGCTCTTGTGGATTACGCCGAACGTTTCGACCATGTGCATCTGACGCCCGATACTCTCCGTGTGACCGATGAAGAGCTGCAGGAAGCCCGCGCAGCCGTGTCGGACGAGGTGAAGGCCGCCATCGAGGCATCCCTGCACAATATCGCCTATTTTTCCAAAAACAGCATGCGCCAGGACTGGAGCGGCGTGAATGCCCAGGGCTGCGAAGTCGGCGAGCGTTTCGTTCCCTACCGGCGCGTCGGCATCTATGTGCCCGCCGGAAAGGCTCCCCTCGTTTCCTCCGCGCTGATGACGGGCGGCTTCGCTCTCGCCGTCGGCGTGCCGGAGATCGTCGCCGTGTCCCCCTGCGGGCCGGACGGCAAGATGAATCCCGCCCTGCTGTATGCCCTGCAGGAAGCGGGCGCAACGGAGATTTACAAGGTGGGCGGCGCACAGGCCGTGGCCGCCCTTGCCCTCGGTACCGAGACGATCAAGCCCGTCGAAAAAATCTTCGGTCCGGGCAACCGCTTCGTCGTCGAGGCCAAGCGCCAGCTTGTCGGTGCCGTTTCCATCGACCTCCTTCCGGGGCCGAGCGAAGTGATGGTGCTGGCGGACGAGACGGCCAATCCGGCCTTTGTCGCCGCCGATCTTCTGGCGCAGGCCGAACACGGGCCTGACAGCGTGATCGTGATGGTGACGACTTCTTCCTCCCTGCTGGAAAAGGTCGAGGAAGAGATCGAGAAGCAGGCGGCTACGCTGAACCGCGGCGCCTACATCTGCGAGGTGCTGGACGAACACGCCTTCGGCTTCCTCGTGCCGACGCTGAAGGACGGCGCGAAACTCGCCAATGCCTTCGCTCCGGAGCATCTCGTTCTCGTCGTCAACGAAGAAGACGAAGAGGAAACCCTTGCCGGCATTCATACGGCAGGTGCGATTTATGTAGGCAATTATTCGACGGTGGCTTGCGGCGATTTCCTCGCCGGGCCGAGCCACACGCTGCCGACGGGCGGCAGCGGCAAGTCGTTCTCCGGCATCCGCGCCGACCAGTTCCAGCGCCGCACGAGCATCGTGCGCATGGATAAGGCCGCCGCCGAACGGAGCGTGCCGTTCGTGAAAGTCTTTGCGGAAGTCGAAGGGCTGGATGCCCACGGGCGTTCGCTCGAACTCCGCGCCGAAAGCTGATGCGGCGGAAGGCGGGCGGCGGCAAGCCTCCCGCCTTTTTTGCCTTCCTGCGCCCATGTCCATGACGACCCTGCTTTCGCCGGAGGATGAGAGCCGTGTGCTTTCCCTTTTCGGCAAGCCTTCGTTCCGCCCCGTGCAGCGGGAGCTGATTGCCTGCGCCCTGCGGGGCGAGTCGTGCCTCGGCGTGTTGCCGACGGGCCACGGCAAGAGCCTGTGCTATCAGGCGGCCGCCGTGCTGTTCGGCGGTACGAGCGTCGTCGTTTCGCCGTTGATCGCCCTGATGCGGGATCAGGAGGATTCCCTCCATGCGTTGGGCATCGCCGCCCGCCGCTGGGAATCCGGCCTTTCTCCCGCCGAGCGGGCGGAGACGCTGGAGGCGCTGCGTGCCGGGGAGCTGGCGATTCTGTTCGTGGCTCCCGAGTCGCTCGACAATGCGGAGCTGGCGGATGCCCTGCGGGATGTGCCGAAGGGGCTGTTCGTCGTGGACGAGGCTCATTGCGTTTCCGAGTGGGGGCACAGCTTCCGGCCCGATTATTTGAAGCTCCCGGCGTGGGCCGAGCCGCACGGTTTCCATGCCGTGATGGCTCTGACTGCCACGGCGACCCTCCGCGTGCAGGAAGACCTGTGCCGGGCGTTCGGCATTGCCGCCGGGCATGTGTTCGCCCTGTCGCCGTACCGCCCCGGTATCGACCGCCGCGTTTGCAGCGTTTCCGAAGAGGGCAGGGACGGGCTGCTGGAAGGCTTCCTGCGCGAGCCGGAGCATCTGCCCGCCATCGTGTACTGCCGCACGCGCAAAAGCACCGAGGAGGTGGCGGACAGGCTCGGGAAAGCGGGTTTCTCCGCGCGAGCCTACCATGCGGGCCAGCCGACGGATGTGCGGGCGAGGATTCAGGACGATTTCCTTTCCGGGAGCTGCGATGTGCTCGTCGCTACCATCGCCTTCGGCATGGGGATCGACAAGCAGGATGTCCGCACCGTCGTCCACTACCATCTTCCCGCCAATCCGGAATCCTACATTCAGGAGTCGGGCCGTGCGGGGCGCGACGGCGGGCCGTCGTGGAGCCTCGTTCTCCTGTCTCCCGGCGATCTCGTGACGGCGCGCAACCGCATACGCGGCGAGGTGCCGGACGATGAGGGGCTGATGCGCTGCGTCCGCTGGCTGTTGCCCGCCGCCCGCCGCGTCGTTTCCCTGTGGGAGCTCGGCACCGAGTGCGATCTTCCCGAAGAGGTGATTCAGCGCATTCTGCAGCGCATGCAGGATGAGGGAATCGTGGAGGTAGCCGCACGCGGGGCGAAGTATTACAAGGCCCGGCCCCTGTTCCCGATCGGCACCATTCTCGACGGCCGCAGCGAGGAAGAGCGCAAGGTGCTGCTCTGGCTGGACGGCCATCGCGAGGGCGAGGTGGAGGATCTGGCGTTCGAGTTCGATATGGACTGGACGGAGGCTCGCGCCTGCCTCGACGAGATGGAGCAGTCCGGCGAGTGGAAGATTGCATTCAGGCAGAGCGCGCTGCAGGTCAGGACTCTCGATCCCGCGGCCTCTCCCCGCGATGTGGCGGATCTGCTGGCGGATTATTATGCGGGCCGCTGCCGCGCGGCGCAGGAGAGGCTGGATACCGTACTCGGCATGTTCACCGGGCATGATTGCCTGAACCGTGCGCTCGGTGCGTATTTCGGTTTTCCCGGCGAGGAGCCGTGCGGCCATTGTTTCCTGTGCAGGGGCGAGCGCATCGCCTGCCCTGAAGATATGGAATCGGCGTTCCCGGACGATTTGAGGGAGCAGCTCGACGAGCTGGCGGACAGGGGGCTTTCCGCTCTGAGCCGCCCTTCGCAGTGGGTGCGCTTTCTGCTGGGCATTTCCTCGCCTGCTTCCCTGCGCGCCCGTTTGTGGGCGCACCCGCTGTATGGAGCCTGTTCCGGCTGCGGCTGGGAGGATGTGGCGCGGTTCTGCGGCCGGAGCTGAGGTGCGGACAGACTCGGGGCTTGTCCCTTCCGGTGTGAGGGTGCATACTCCGTTGTACGCCATGCATCCGTTGCCTGCGAAACCAGAAGCCCTGCGGTGGCTGCCGTTGCTCGTGGCGGCTGCGTTTTTCATGCAGCTTCTGGATGCGACGATCCTGAATACGGCGATTCCTTCGATCGCCCGGAGTTTCGCCTGCGATCCTCTGCAGCTCCACTCGCTTGTGACGGCCTACATGCTGACGGTGTGCGTGCTGATTCCCGCTTCGGGCTGGGTTTCCGACAGGTTCGGCATGAGGCGCACGTTTCTGACGGCCATTTTCCTGTTCACTCTGGGGTCGCTGCTTTGCGCGCTGTCCACCTCCGTGGAGATGATGACGGCATGCCGCGTCGTGCAGGGGATCGGCGGTGCATTCCTGATGCCCGTGGGCAGGTTGGCCATTCTGCGCTCCTATCCTCGGTGGATGTTCGTGAAGGTGATGAACTTCGTGACGATTCCAGGCTTGCTCGGCCCGCTGCTGGGACCTGTGCTGGGAGGCATTCTGGTGCAGTACGCCACATGGCACTGGATTTTCCTGATCAATATTCCCGTGGGCATCGCAGGGTTCTGGGCGACGCGCCGTTTCATGCCCGACCTGCACGCCGTGAAGGCGCAGAAGTTCGACTGGAAGGGGTTTCTGCTGTTTTCGGGTTCGGCGGTGCTGTTGTCGGTGAGTCTTGAGAGCGCACACGGCATGCCGGACAAGCTGCACATGGCCGTGCTGGGTTCGGCGGGCGTGCTGCTGCAGCTGCTGTACTGGCTGTTCGCATGCCGCAGCGGTGCGCCGCTGTTCAGTCCGGCCTTGTTCCGCATCCGCAATTTCGCCATCGGCATCGCGGGCAATCTGGTTTGCCGCCTGGGTGGGAGCTGCCTGCCGTACCTGATGCCTCTGTTCTTTCAGGTTGCCCTCGGTTTTTCCGCGTTCAAGTCCGGGTTGTTCCTGCTGCCGCTGGCTCTCTCGAACCTGCTGGCGAAGACGGTGGCGACGCGGCTCATCAAGACGCTGGGCTACCGGACGATCATGATTCTGAATACGGTGACGATCGGCGCGATGCTGGTTTGTTTCGCCTTCATCACGCAGTCGAGCGACGATCTGACGCTGCTCGCCCTGCTGGCGGTGCTGGGCGCGGCAAACTCGGTGCAGTTCACCTGCATGAATACGCTGACCCTGATCGACCTGCCGGACGAGTACGCAAGCAGCGGCAATTCTCTACTTTCGATGATCATGCAGCTTTCCATCGCCATCAGCATTGCGGCGGCTTCTCTGCTGCTCGATGCGCTGGGAGGGCAGGATGCCGGGCGCAGCTCCGATGATGTAATGACGGCGTTTCATGCCACTTTCGTGACGATCGGCTGCCTGTGCGCGCTGAGTTCGCTCGTTTTCTCCCGCGTGGACAGGAACAAGGGCAAAGGCGGCATCCGTCGCAGCGCTTCCCCGGAAAAAGCGGACGGCACCGGGCCTGAAGAAGCCTGATGCCGCCGGATGAGAGGGAGCTGTTGCCGCGTCAGGACTGGGAGGCGGCAAGCGCCTGGTCGAGATCGGCGATGATGTCCTTGACGTCTTCGAGGCCGACGGACATGCGGATGAAGTCTTCCGAGATGCCGCAGTCGATGAGTTGCTGGTCGGTGAGCTGCTGGTGGGTGGTGGACGCAGGATGCGTGACGACCGTTTTCGCATCGCCGAGGTTCGTCATGTGGGAGAGCATTTGGACGGCGTCCATGAATTTCCGGCTGCCTGCGCGGCCGCCCTTGATGGTGAAGCCGATCATGCCGCCGAAGCCGTTCTTGAAGTAACGGGCCGCCATGGCGTGGTCGGGATGGGCGGGCAGGCCGGGATAGTTGACGGAGGTGACGGCGGGATGTTTCGAGAGCCATTCGGCGACGGACAGCGCATTGTCGGCATGAGCCTTGAGGCGCAGCGGCAGCGTTTCCATGCCCTGCATGATCTGGTGGGCGTTGAAGGGGGAGAGGCAGTTGCCGAAGTCGCGGAGGAGTTGTGCGCGCGCCTTGAGGACGTAGGACATGCCGGGGAAGCTTTCCCAGTAGCTGACGCCGTGGTAGGAGGGATCGGGTTCGCAGATTTCGGGGAATTTGCCGTTGTTCCAGTCGAAGGTGCCTTTTTCGACGATGGCACCGCCCAGTACTGTGCCGTGGCCGGAGATGAATTTGGTGAGGGAATAGACGATGATGTCCACGCCGTGTTCGAAGGGGTTGAACCAGTTCGGAGGGGTGACGGTATTGTCGATGATGAAGGGGATGCCGTGCCTGTGGGCGATGTCGGCGATGGCTTCGTAATCCTCCACAGTGTTGCGCGGGTTCGGGATGGTTTCGGAGAAGACGAGGCGAGTGTTTTCGTCGATGGCGGCTTCGACGGCGGCGAGGTCTTTTGTGTTGACGAAGCGTGTTTCGATGCCGAGGCGTTTGAGCGTGTAGGCGAAGAGGTTCATCGTGCCGCCGTAGAGGGCGTTCGAGGCGACGATGTTCTGTCCCGCGCTGGTGATGTTCAGCACGGCGGTGGTCGTGGCGGCCTGCCCGGACGAGAAGACGAGGGCTCCCGTGCCTCCGTGCATCGCGGCGAGGCGTTGTTCAAGCACGTCGTTGGTGGGGTTGTTCAGGCGGGTGTAGATGTTGCCGGGCTGCTTCAGGGCGAACAGGTCGGCGGCGTAGTCGCTCGTCGGGAAATTGTAGGCGCTCGTCAGGTAGAGGGGGACAGCGCAGGCGTTGGTCGCAGGTTCGTTTTTGTAACCGCCGCGAATGACGATGGTGCTCAGGCCGGGAGAATCGGTAGGTTTCATGATGGCCCATGCTAACAACCTTGCCGCGAAACGTCAACGCCTATCTTGCCGGGTGGCGGGGATTGGGGCGGTGAGGAGGGGTTGAGCCACAGATTTCACAGATTGGCACAGATTTTTCAAGTAAGAATCCGGCGATCAGCCGGATTGCAAGAGATGAATGAAAGATGTATTTCCTGCATCTTGCTATTGTTTGATGCAATATTGATCAAACAATTCGATTTGCCATCCGGCAATCAGCCGGATTCAATCATCCAACATCTGTGCCAATCTGTGAAATCTGTGGCTGAAACCCTTTCATCCCTCGTATTCGAGGATATCGACTTCGGGCGGGCAGAAGAATCGCATGCCGCCGATGTTGCCGACGCCGCGCGTGACGAAGACCTGCCGGTTGTCGCATTTGCCGTCGAAGGGGTACAGCCCGGCGACCATGTCTCCCCGGAAGCTGAGGTATTTGCCGGTGAAGGGGATGCCGATCTGGCCGCCGTGGGTGTGGCCGCAGAGCATGAGGTTCCAGTAATAGTCTTCGAGGGCGAAGCGGCTTTCCGGGTTGTGGGAGAGGACGATGACGGGCTGGGGCGGCGTGCCGGCAGAGAGGGGTTGCAGGCATTTGCCCGGGTCTTCATCCCCTTCCGTCCAGTCGCCGATTCCGGCGATGCGGAGGGTTCTGCCGTCGGGTGCGGTCCACAGCGCACTTTCGTTGCGCAGGATGCGGATTCCGGCCGTCTGGAAGATGCGCTCCACGCTTTCGAGCTTTTCCATGTCGTGATTGCCGTAGCAGGCGTAGCAGGGGATGCTCTCCGCGAGGTATTTCAACGGTTCGATGTAGCTGCGGGTGCGCGCCAGGCGGGTGAAGCTGGTGACGAGGTCGCCCGTGAAGGCGGCGAAATCCGGCTTGGCTTCGATCCCCTTGTCGATGGCCCGGCGGAGCATGGCGACATCGTCGTGCATGTCGGACAGGTGCAGGATACGCAGCCGGGGAATGCCGGGCAGCAGTCCCTTGGGAAGCCGGATGACGTTGCATTCCAGCCGGTCGGCTTCCCACCATCCGTAGGAGGCCGTGCCTGCCGCTGCTAGCAGGCCCGCCGTCAGGAAGCGGCGGCGGGTCCAGAATCGGCGCGGCTGGCCGGGTTGCGGCGTGTCGTCGGGCGTATCCATGCCGGAGGGGGTCAGGCTTGCGGCTCGGGGTTGAGGCAGGCGAGGGCGGGGTCGAGGAAGAGGCCGTCCTTGCGGATGAGTTCGCCGTCGAAGCGGATTTCGCCGCCGCCGTAGTCCTTGCGCTGGATGCAGACGAGATCCCAGTGAACCTGCGAGTGGTTGCCGTTCGGCGCGACGTCGTAGGCTTCGCCGGGGGTGAAGTGGAAGGAGCCTGCGATTTTCTCGTCGAAGAGGATGTCGCGCATGGGCTGGAGGATGGCGGGGTTCACGCCGAGGGCGAATTCGCCGATGTAGCGTGCGCCTTCGTCCGTGTCGAGGATGTGGCGGAGGCCTTCGTCATTGCCGTTGCAGTGGGCTTCGACGATGCGGCCCTTCTCGAAGCGGAATTCGATGCCGTCGAACGGCGTTCCCTGGAAGACGGTGGGTGCATTGTAGCGGAGGATGCCTTCGACGGAGTCGCGGATGGGGGCGGTGAAGACTTCGCCGTCCGGCATGTTGTATTCTCCCGCGCAGGGGATGGCGGGCATGCCTTTGATGGAGAAGCGCAGGTCGGTGCCGGGCCCGGTGATGTGGACCTGGTCCGTGGCTTCCATGCGCTTGGCGAGGATGTCCATGGCGGCCTTGAGCGGGGCGTAGTCCATCAGGCAGCAGCGGAAGTAGAAGTCCTCGAAGGCTTCGGTGCCCATGCCCGCCTGCTGGGCCATGGAGGGGGTGGGCCAGCGGAGGCCGCACCAGCGGGTGTGGGTGACGCGCTGGTTGACGACCGGGCGCATGTGCTTCATGACGAGCTGCATTTTGTCCGGCGGCACGGAGGAGTTCTCGAAGCTGTTGTTCGCTCCGCGGATGGCAATGTAGGCCTGCATGCGCTTCATTTCGTGCATCAGGTCGTCCGCCACGGCGGCGTATTGTTCTTCCTGCGCTCCGGCCATCATCTCGCGGGAGACGAGGCCGTGGTGCAGCCGGATGTGGGGGAAGCCTCCGGCTGCACGCACGGCGCGGATGAGGGCGACGGCCATTTCATCGGGCGCATCGGAAAGTTCGAGCAGGATGTGGTCGCCTTGCTGCAGGCGGGTGGAGTAGCCGACCAGTTGCCGGGCGAGCGCGTCGAAACGTGGGTCTTTCATGGCGCTATCCTATCACGAACCTTGAGAGTGCGACAAGTGCAATGTCCGTGCAACGTCCTCCTTACTTGAGCTGGGTGTCGGTGATGTGTTTGTCCCGGTGGGGGAACCGGAGGTCGAAGACATCGGCTTCTTCCTGTGAGACATCGAAAGCGGCGTCCGGATGGAAGGTGCCGCGTATGCCGTCCAGTGCGCCGGGGTAGAGTTCGACGAGCATCATTTCCGGGAAGCAGCTGCCGTCCGGCATGGTGATGCCCCATTCCTCCGTGCAGCGGAATCCGAAGCGCCCGTAGTAGGACGGATGCCCGATCAGGACGATGGCCCGGTAGCCGAGCGCGCGGGCCTTGTCCGTCAGGGCGCGGATGAGGCTGCCGCCGATGCCCTGGCCCTGGCGGGAGGGATCGACGCTCAACGGGCCGAGGCAGAGGACATCGTGGGAGGTTCCCTGAGCATCCGTCACGGTTGCCCGGGTGGCGATGCCGTGTCCGGCGATGACCCCTTCGTCTTCGGCGACGAGATCAAGTGCGGAAATGAAGCCGGGCGACTGCCGCAGCCTGTGGAGAATCAGATGCTCGGTGCATCCGGGTTGGTAAACATCCCAGAAGGCGTTGCGGGTGAGGTCTTCGACGAGATGGAAATCCTGATCGTTTTCAGGGCGTATTTGCAGGTTCATGATTGCGTAATCTTTGAAATGAATGGGTAGGCAACCGTTCCGTTGCGATGGGAACGCTATTGCCGCGGTGGTTCAAAATCCTTCCGTGCGTCGGGCGCGAGAAGGCGGAGGGCAGTTCCATGGCCCGGTTTTCGGGATCGCCATGGAAATCCCTTGTTACGCAATGTCCGTCATGTGGACTGTTTATAGCAGGATGCTCCCCGGTGCGTCAAGAGCGGAACCGTGCATGGGGAGGGAATGGAGCTGCGTTTTACGCGGGCCGTTGCAGCAGAGCAAGCGCTTCCTTGAGGTCGTCGATCGTGATATCGTCCGAGATGGTCGGCTGTCCGAGCGCTCCGAGCAGGACGAAGCGGATCATGCCTGCCTGGAATTTTTTGTCCGTCAATGTCTTTTCAAGCGCAGTCGCGGGGTCGATTCCTTCGGGCAGGACGAGGGGAAGCTCAAGCGCCTTGAGTGTGGAGAGAACATCTTCCGAAGCATGGGCGGAAAGCCCGGCATATTTTTCGCTGAGGAAGAGGGCGGCACGCATGCCGAGGCTGACGACTTCGCCGTGCAGCAGCTCGCCGTAGGGGACGGCGGCTTCGATGCCGTGGCCGAGGGTATGGCCGAAATTCAGGAAGGCGCGTACGTCCTTGGTTTCCTTTTCATCTTCTTCGACGACGCGGGCCTTGATGGCGATGTTGCGCGCGATGAGGTCGGGAAGGCGTTCGATGGTCGAAAGGGTGAAGCCGAGTTCGGTTTCTTCTGCGAGCGCGCGGATGTCGTAGAGCATGGCGGCATCGCGGATGGCGGCGTGTTTCACCATCTCGGCCATGCCTTCGCGGATGACGCGGGCGGGAAGCGTGGTGAGCGTGAGAGGATCGACGACGACGAGGCGGGGCTGGTGGAAGGAGCCGACAAGGTTTTTCCCGGCAGGGATGTTGACGGCGGTTTTACCCCCTACGGAGCTATCCACCTGCGCCATGATGGTGGTGGGTACCTGAACGAACGGGATGCCGCGGTAATGGATGGAGGCCGTGAACCCGGCGAGGTCTCCGACGACTCCGCCGCCGAGCGCGACGATGAATCCGGAGCGATCCACTCCGGCCTTGACCAGTTCGGAGGCCAGCGTTTCGACAGTGGCAAGGCTCTTGCTCTGCTCGCCGGCATCGACGACGTGCAGGGAGGTCGTGTAGCCGGCCTCTTCAAGAGCGAGGCGGGCGCGTTCACCGTAGTGGCGTACGACCGTCGTATCCGTCACGATGGCGGCATGACCCGTCAGGCGGCTGCGGTGAACGAGGTCGCCGAGGCGGTCGAGAGCGCCGTTCATGACATGGACATCGTACGAATCCTTTCCCAGAGACAAAGTAACCGTCGGCATGGCGGGATTGTACCCGACATCGATGGGCGGTTCAAGGGCAATCTCCCCGCAGCGGCGACATGGTGCATGTCGGCCGTTGTGATGCAGATGAGATCGAATTTCAGGTTGACTTCATGTGCTGCCGGCAGTATGAAGGGCAGTGTGATGAATCGCTTCGTTTCTTTAATGCCGGGGTGCGGGCTTGCCGCCGTGGCGGGGCTGTCCGCCTTTGCATCTGCATCCGGCCCGGCAGCGGGGGATCCGAGACCGTATATTTATCTGGAGGGAGGCTTGCCGGAGGGCGCAGCAGCGGCGGTGCAGGTGATGAAGGAGTACCAGTACGGGAAACTGATCGGTATGAGCGTGACGATTCGGCTGTTCGGAAAAACGGCTTTTTTGTCGCTGCCGGGGGAAGCTTCGTATCAATCTCCGCCCGCTGTGCCTGCCGAAGCCCCTCCGGCGGGAGCAAGCGCGGCACATACGTGCAGGAGGACGGCGGATTGGTTTGGGTGGATGATCCCGGGATGGAGGCGGTGCGGCAATATCGCGTGCCTGTTGCCGTATCGGCGAATTTTCTCCGGGACTGGGTGCGGAAAGTGCATGAGGATCTGGGCGTTTCGGAACAGAAGGCACATTCGGGCATGACGGTGCATGATTCGGGTGAGATCAGTATCGGCATTGAAATGATCTTGGGAGACGGCTCTACCCGGATGATGTCTTGTCTTTGCCGATGGATCGACGGGAAATGGCAGGTTTTTATCAGTGCGTGTTGATGGATGTTTTCGGTTGACTGGAGAAGACCCGTGTGATAGTACAGGATTATATGAATATACATACTACCCTGATGCTGGGTTGTACCGCTGTTGCTGTATCCTCCGCCTTCGGTGCAGAGCGTGCGGCTGAATCCAAAGTAGCTCCCGATATTGCCGAAGTGCGGCAGATGATGGGCAGCCTGCTGACGGAAAAGGCGGAGACGGATGTTTTTCAGATTCTCGACGGTGAAACGCTGCGTCTTTTCAGCAAGGACGCCGAGTTTATCGTGAAGGTGGAGGACGGTGCGCTTGAGGTGACGGAATACGGTGTGGAAGGCAAGCCTGTTCGGGCGCAGAGAGGCAGCCACAAGCGTGTGGATGGGCGGAACGTCTGGACGGATGATTCGGGGTGGGTCGCCCGCTCGCATGTGCGCATTCCTGCCGAGGTGAAGAAGGAAACGTTACGAAAGGTATGGGACAGGATTGTCGGAAATCTCGAAAAAGGGTCGGATTCGCCGATTCCCATCAGTTTGACGATGCAGCCTAGCGGTGGTATTTGGTGTATAAGTGATGACCGGATTAGTCTCGGTATCTGGTTCGAAAGCAAAGATTCCGATGGAGAGGCACGCAAGGATGTGATGTCATGCTCTTTCCGGTATCGCGATGGGAAATGGCGCCTCGAAATGATGGCCTGTTGACGAGGCGGCCGATAGGACCGGCGGCAACGCATGGAATCAGCGCGGGACTATGCTTGCATGAAGGCTTGGGCTTGCGCCCTGCCGATGGCGTAGATCAGGTGGGGCATGTCCTTTCCCCGGTAGGTTTTGACGAATTGGCCGGTTACGGTCATGCCGAGACGTTCGGCAACCCGGCGTGAAGCCGTGTTTTCGGGGCGTATCTGGGCAATGACCTGTTCGGCATGCAACTCCTCGAACGCGTATTGCAGGCAGGCGGCGGCTCCTTCGGCAGCATAGCCGCAGTGCCAGCAATCCCGGCGCAGAATATAGGCGATTCCGATATGCCGGGTGTCTTCCACCTCCTCCATCAGAGGTCCCATCACACCGATGAGTTCGCCCGTATCGCGCCGGATGGCGGCGAAATAGCTGAAGCCGTCCGTCTCGTAACGGTGCAGGTTTTTATCAACCCATGCGCGGACTTCTTCGGCCGTAAAGCCGTGTTCCCATGCATACATGGTCCGTTCATCCTGAAGAATGGCGCAGAGTGCAGCGAAATCACCCTCCGCAAGCTTGCGGAAGTCGAGGCGTGCGGATTGGAAGAGGCAAACAGGAATGTGGGAAGGATGCATCGTTACAGGTTTGAAAGACGATAACATATTCCACTATTAATGCAACTTTTGTCATGATGGTTTTTCATTGAGAGAGGGTAGAGAGCAGATCCTTTATGTGCCGAATACGCTATTTAGAGTAATACCATCGAAGACAGTTATTTGGGCGACGGCTTCAAATGCTTTCGTTTCTCCCGCTTTCATATTGAGGCAACAGCCATATGCCATGGAGACGACATTGCCATTTTTATCCCTTATAGCGAATGAGGCGTGTACGGATTGATAATTGGTGCCGGATTCATTTTTGATTTGGGCATATATATAAGTGAATCCGAATTCATCTGTAGAGCTTTGTATAGTGCCGACCAGTTTGAAATTTTGAGGATGTGAGGGAGATGGAATGGCTATAGATGAGTTGGATGTATGGCTGATGGCTTCGGTGATACTTGAGAGACTTGATTGAGACGGCTTGGGATTTCGAAATGTATAATATATCAATGATGCACTACCAATGATAAATATGCAGATTTTTAATATCAGTAAATCGTGTGATTTAGGCGTATTATTGGGCCGATATTTTTGCGGGATATTTGCTGAACGGTGTTTGGTGCTGCTTACTTGTTGCCTAGGTTGTGCCGTAATGAAACAGGCCAATGGTTTCCATGTTTGCTCTTCTTCTATATATACTTGGCATTGTGGATTCAATTGTCGCCGATCAAGCATTTCCTGCAACGAATCTGCGGTCACTGGGCCGCAAACGATTCCTTGTGTATTTGTATAAAAGTAAAGTTGCATGGTATGCGGGAGGTTATAAGTCTTTCAAGTTACTACTTGTAGAGTTCTGTGCCGTCACGTCGAGCGACATATCAATGAGCCATATCCCTAACTCGGTGCCAAGCGCATCGTATGAGTTTAAATATACCGATCGGAAACGACCATCTTCTGAAATATGAATGATAGATTTATTTTTAAAAAAGAATCTATTCGGATGAGGTGTTCCCGTACCATAGGGAAAATCTTTTTTGTCTTGCGCCTTTCTCTTTTTTTTCTCTTGCTCCGAAAGTTGTGCTTCGGTCCAAATTTCATTAAATTGCGCTTGTGGGATAAAACGCTTTTCCATGGACGGTAAAATGTCGGCAGGGAATCCGCTTGATTGGCGGGCAATAGGGTGGATGACAATTTTGAAACAAGGGCCTGTTTTACCTGCAAATATCGCTGTAATTTCGTATCCTTGTTCAATCCATGTTGCGTTAAATCCGTATGTACTCAATTCGGTTTGATATGACTTCCCCCATTTATCTTCAAATGTTTTATAAGTGGCACCTATGGTAGCAGGTTTAGTTTCTGTTTGTTGATATTCGGCCCATTTTTTGGCAATACCGGGATTTTTGGTGTTTTTATCTGGTCTTGTATCTCGGAGCATTAAAATATTGCCAGTTGCCGTTTTTGTAAAAACGGATTGGTAAGTTCCATCTTTGGCAAATTCCAATTCTCCATTGGTGAATTCTCGCTGGAAATCAGCTAATGGAGTGAAAACATGGTTTGGGCACAAAAATGCTCTAATTTTTATTGCCTCTTCCTTGGAAAACTCAGTATTCGCCTTTTTCCTAATTAATAACTTGGTACAATTTCCATAAGGATGAAATGTCGCTTGGATGGTATAGGCTCCTTTTCTCCAGATCTCTACCGTCCCGTTTGAATTCGGTTGGTTTTGGGTAATCGCTGATCCTAGAGCTTGTGTTATTTGCTCCTTTGTTTCACCCAAGTGTCCCTGTGCTTGTGTGGTACAAGCCAAAAGCATGAGTGCGGGGTACAACAAGCTCCATCGTTTTGACTGTTCGTATCGTTTCATTTTTGTTCTGCTGGATGTGAGGGTTCGATTGATATGATAAATGAAGTACTGGAGGGTATCTATATGTTGCGGTGTTCAGACTATACAAAATAATGTTCGGAAATGCGAACATTATTTTGCGTCAGACGGCTAAAATGTTCGACTTATGGAACAAAAACGAATCGGGTTGAATATTATCGGTGAAAATTTAAGGCGTATCCGCAAGTCGAAGAAGTGGACGCAAACGGCGTTGATCGCTCATTGCCAGATTATGGGGTGGCAGTTGTCGCGTGAATCGCTGGCGAAGGTGGAGACGGGCTTGCGCCGTGTGAACGATGCGGAGGTGTGTCTGTTCGCCAAGGTGTTGCGGTGCCCCATCGATGCTCTTATGGAAGGTGCCGATGAATTTTTGCTGGCGGTAGCGCGTCACGGTCCTGATGTTTCATAATGACGAATGGATTGATAGGAGATTTACCTTTCCTAAAAATTGTTCTGTCCTTTGTCGCATTTTACAAAAGATGGGGCAAGACAACATCCCGGCGTAGGTCTAGAGTTTACATTGTGGTGCGAACTGGCAATATCTGGGAATGTTTATCTCAGTCTGAAGTATTCTTCCGCTCACGTTTCTTGTTTTGAACTGCGGCTTCGTCTTGTTTGCGGATAGGAGGCGGAGGACAGTTGATGTATTGATTGGGTTTGTCGGCGGTGCATGAAAACAGATGTCGACCATGCGATCACCTCATAGAATGTCTGACCGCATAGGGGCACTTGTTCATTTCCCTGATACGTCTTTTGCGGTTGGGTTTTCGTTTTTTATCCGAAAGAGAAGAAAAGAATAATAACAATCTTCGAATTTCGTATTTTGCTTTATTTCAATAAATTGTTTTATATTTAAAACCCAATAATAAATTTGTTAGTATAAAATGTTTGAAAATAAAATAATATTGCATACAATGAAGAGAAGGCTGAAAGATTTTCATATCGGTGCATGGAATATATTCAAATGAATAATTGCGCATGAAGATATGAGGTTTTTGGCACTTTCGTGCGGGTAGACACATGAAGCATATCTGGCTGAAAGCTGGATAAGATGTGTGTATCTAGCGTTTTAAAGCAGGATCAAAAAACCGATTTTACATATCGACAATCAATCATTCAAAATAAGTATGATCAAAAGGATCCTGACATCTTATGCTGCGCGTTTAGATGAATACCTTCGCCGTGAATTTGCCCGACCGGAAGGTGTGGCGGAGGTCGGTTTTCTTGGCAGTCGCACAGGGGAACCTCCCTGTAAACTGATTGTTTCTCTCATCAATATCGAACGGGAGGCGGCCGGGGGATACGCATCCGGCATGCGGCGGGATTCCGGCGAGTATATCCGGAGCTATCCTCCCCTGTTGTTGAATCTGGATTTGATGCTGTCGGCCGTTTATGACGATCAGAGATATGCGGAATCGCTGGCGGTTCTTTCCTCGACCTTGCATTTCATCCAGTCGGCGCCGACTTTCGAATTTGAAAAGAAAGTGTATTCGGTAGAGATGGCGGGGTTGTCTTTGCAGGATGTACACAATATCTGGACGACATTGGGAGGGCAGTATTATCCGTCCGTGATGTGCAAATTGCGGAGGCTTGCGATTGATGCTGCCGAAAGCTCCGGAAGCGGAAGAATTGTCACGGATCCTCCCCTCGTTCATTCCGGCATACGAAAGGAGGAGGCATGAGCGAGTGGGTAAGCCTGGGTCGCGTAGGTGTGCGCCACGAGTATACCAATGGCGGTGACATGGTTGAGCTGATGCCTTTGCCGTGTACCGCCGAGTTGATGCGCCGCCGTGGGGTACTGTTCCGGAAACTGTCGCATGGCATGTGGGAATGGCTGGCTCTCCGGGAAGGTTTTCACGGATTGATGGACGGTGACGAATTGATCTTGTCCATGCGCATATGCAGGCCGGATTTTTTCCCGTATACCGTATGTGACGGCTACGACCCGCGCAAGGTGTATCGAATCGATGTGGAAGGCAGCGGAGAGCTGGATGTGATGTCCCTATTAAGGCCGATCGATGGGGAAGAGAAACGGTATGGGAATGATTTCTGCCGGATTGTCTGGTCACCCAGCAAGCAATGGCTTGAAGAGAAGATGGTTCCCCCAGCCCAGGATACAGCAGGACGCCCCGGCGGCAAAGGAGCGGATGCTTCACGGATGGATCGGGAATCCTGCGATGTGACGCTGCGGTTTCGTGCCCGCAGTTATGTCTGGGAGTATTTCTTTATTCTCAGGCATCCGGACGATGACCGCGGGCCGCGGCTTTTATTGGAAGATGCTTCGCAGTGTGTTTCGTTCGGAACACCTGAAGCGCAAAAGGATAGCATCTTCGGACCAAACGTTTGGAGAATTGCATCTTTGGAACCCGTTAAATCTTTCGAACAGGATGAATATCATCTGATTCTTTCAGAAATTATTCAGAGAGTTCCGCCCAGAAAAAGAATAGTCGCCCGGTTTTTGCCGAGTCCTCAGGCCGGAAGATATTCTTCCGGCAGCGAGGGAGCCATCCGACAAATCTGTTATATATAAAATAATGTTAAAATAGAATAAATACTATGGGAGAATACAAAACACCAGGTGTGTATATTGTGGAAAAGAGCGCTTTTCCCAATTCGGTCGTGGAAGCGCCAACGGCGATTCCCGCCTTTATCGGAATCACGCAGAAAGCCGAAAACGGAGCGGATTCCTTGCTGATGAAGCCGTGGAAGATTTCTTCCATGACGGAATATGTGAAGTATTTCGGAGAAGGACCTTCCCTTGATTTCAAGGTCGATATCAAGACCTATGATCCGGGAGCTTCACGTGACTCGGAAGGAGCTATTACTCCTAAAGACGCTGTGATGAAGCCGGATCCGGGAATATTTCAGCAGGTCGTGGAGGTTGTTGAAACCAATGAGAAGAACGAGTCGGTCAAAAAAGGGTATGCCTTTTGCGTTACAGGGGATAATAAATACACGCTGTACCGCCAGATGCTGATGTTTTTTGCCAATGGCGGCGGCACGTGTTATATCGTGTCCGTAGGTACATACGGTGCGATGCTCAGCAAGGAAAGTGTTGCAGGCGCCTTATCCGCTTTGGAGAAGGAGCAGGAAATTACGATGGTCGTCGTTCCTGAAGCCGCGTATTCCGCGAGTTGCAGCGATATGCAGACGCAGATGCTGAATCACTGCGTCAAGATGCAAAACCGCTTTGCCATTTTCGATGTTCAACCCAAGAGCGATGAAAATGAGCCGATGGCCCTCCAGATATCAAAATTCCAAACGGGTATCGGCGCCAATGGTTTGTCCTATGGCGCGGCCTATTATCCGTGGCTGAATACTTCCGTGCTGTCGGAGATCAAGCCGGGCATGGTGGAGCTGGGAGAAGGATTCCAAACGCATTGCCGCCGCTTTTTCGGTTCTGATCCCCATTTGGCTCAAGCGATTGAGCAGTGCATGGCGAAAAAGATTACACTCAGTGTAGGGCAAAGCCAGATCATCAATGGAGTTTTGTACAAGTATGACGATAGTGGAGCGACTCCGGAAGAGAAGCAAAAGAAGAATACCATTGAGATTAGCCCGGAGTCGCAGACCGTGAACCGGGTCAATCTGCATTACCTGCTCGTGAAGAGTTCCCCTCTTTATCAGACGGCTATGAAAGCGCTGAAAAGCCATTTGAATTTGCTGCCGCCATCTGCTGCGATGGCCGGTCTTTATACGATGGTGGATCAGACGAAGGGCGTTTGGAAAGCTCCGGCCAATGTTTCCGTGAATTATGTGCAAAGTCCTTCGGAGATTATCGACAATGCTGCTCAGATGGATTTGAATGTACCCATGAACGGAAAAGCCATCAATGCGATCCGCTCGTTTATCGGTGAAGGTATCAAGGTATGGGGCGCCCGCACGCTGGACGGCAATTCTCTGGATTGGCGTTATATCAATGTGCGCCGTACGAT
The DNA here is from genome assembly GCF_900097105.1 of Neoakkermansia glycaniphila. GTDB lineage: Bacteria > Verrucomicrobiota > Verrucomicrobiia > Verrucomicrobiales > Akkermansiaceae > Akkermansia > Akkermansia glycaniphila. The sequence continues at coordinate 1,527,859 of NZ_LT629973.1, forward strand.
GCTGTTCCTTGAAGAATCCATCAAGAATGCAGCCCGCGCTTATGTATTTGAAGCTAATGATGCGAATACATGGCTGAATATGAAGTGCATGATTGAGAATTTCCTTCGTGGCGTATGGAAGCGTGGCGGATTGGCCGGCTCTGTGCCCGAGGATGCGTTCAGCGTGCATGTCGGGCTGGGAGATACCATGGCTCCCGAAGATATTCTGGAAGGGATGTTGCGGATTACCGTTCTGGTCGCCATTTCCCGCCCTGCGGAATTCATTGAAATCACCTTCCAGCAACAAATGCAGAAGAGTTGACGGATAGTCGTTATTATTTGGATAAACAATTAACCATTAGATAAAAATATTATGCCAGGAGAAGCACAGGATAAAGAAATATGGCCGTTGCCCGAATTTTATTTCAAAGTCAGTATAGACGATATAGGAGATATGTCGTTCAAGGAGGTTTCCGGCCTCGATATGGAGTTTGATGTGATCGAATACAGGGCGGGCGACAGCAAGGATTTCACGAAGGTCAAGATGCCGGGATTGAGGAAGAGCGGGGATATTACCTTGAAGAAGGGTATTTTCGTCTCTGACAAGCGGTTCTGGGATTGGATCGGAGAAGTCAAGATGAATACGATCAAGCGGCGCGCCGTGACGATCAGTCTGCTGGATGAAAGCGGCTCGCCTGCCCAAAGCTGGAAGCTGACCAATGCCTGGCCGAAGAAGATCACGGTAGAAGGCTTCAAGGCAGATGGAAACAATGTTGCCATGGAGACGCTGATACTTGTTCATGAAGGCATTACGTTGGCCTGATGTAGATCCTTATGTCAAATGAAGATTGGAGCTACCCCCTGGGGTTTATCTTTCACGCTGAATTTCAGTGGGGTAGCGACCATGCTGCGGCTTCATTCATGGAGATAAGCGGTCTCGATCAGGAAATGGTTTTTCAGGAGACTCAACAACAGGGAGATGACGGCGCATGGCTGAAGCTGCCCAGACAGGTCAAACACGGCAATCTGGTGTTGAAACGCCCTTTGGAACCGCTTTCCGAAAAGATCACGGAATGGGTGAAAAGTTGCCTGGCTTTTTCCCGGAACGGGTGGATCAATCCCAGCCTGCTGGTGATCACTCTGTGCAACGAGCGCGGGGAGGTTGCAGCCTCATGGGAATGTTCCAGAGCGTTTCCGATCAAATGGGGCTTGTCCGCTCTGGATTCTCAGAAAAGCGGACTGGCCATCGAGACGCTGACATTGAATTATAATATCCTGGAAAGAAAAATATAATGGCGATTGTCATCAAGGAGATCCGCGTAAATACGGTCGTGGAGAAAAAGATTGTCGGGAAGACGGAGATTTCCGATCAGTTGTATCGCAGACTCAAGGAGGATGTGATCCGCGAATTGTCTTTGAACCGTCAAAGATTGCAACCTCTGCAAAGATCAAAAAACAGAAGATAGAGAAGGAGCGTCCCAATGGAATTCTTGTCATTGTTTTCATACACCGATGTGAATTATTCACAGGAGCACAAGGCAAAGCTGACCTTGCCGCTCAATCCCGAATCGTTGAAATTCGAGAAAGGGATCGTGTATCAGGAAGACAAGGCTCTGGGGACGACCAATGGAAACAATGTTTTCGAGAAGTATAAGCCGGAGATTCTGGCTTTTGCTTTCATTGTGGATTGTACGGGCGTGGTGGAAGGCACACGGAAGGAGGACCGGGTGTATGATAAGATCAAGGCGCTGGAAGACAGTGTGTATTCGTACAATAGCGAAGGGCATCGCCCGTCTTATGTGATAATCGTGTATGGAACGCTGGTGTTCAAGGGCCAGCTTGATTCCATGAAGGTGGAGTATACACTCTTCAATACGAGCGGCATTCCTCTGCGGGCAAAAGTCGAGTTGTCCTTTTCAGGGTTCCGAAGCAGCGGGGAAGACAAGAAGATGTTTACGAAGCTGTCTCCCGATATGTCGAGGATTATCGTGATGAAGGAGAGCGATACGCTGGCCTGCCTGTGCTACCGGATTTACGGGGATTCCCTGTTTGCGGGAGAAGTGGCCCGGTTTAATAACCTCAACGGATTCAGGGACATTCCAGCCGGAACGTCTATTCTGTTTCCTCCTTTGAAGAAAGAATGATATTATGGAGAAATCACCATCGGTATATAAAGACAGAGTGCTCGCATGGAGCGTTTACAGCAACGGCAAAAGGCTGGATGATTCCCATGAATTGATATCCGCCTCCATCCGGCTGGAGTTGAACAGAATCGGGATGGCCACATTGAAGTTCAATGCAGGCGATTTGGATAAGCAGGTATTTCCGGAGACGGATGCCGCTTGTTTCAAGCCGGGCAGTACGATACGGTTCGATGCTGGCGATGTGAATCATCAGGATACCCTTTTTGAAGGGATTGTCACGGAGGTAGGTATTCGTGCGGGGCGGGGAGAACGCGCCCATATGGTTGTGGAATGCCGCGATTGCGCTTATCCCGCCACGCAGGGGCGCAAGAACCGTATTTTCGAGAAGAAGAAGGATAGCGAGATGATCAAGGAGGCGCTTTCCGACTATGGGAGCGTGAAGGCGGATGCGACGGCGTACCAGCATCCAGAGATGGTGCAGTATTATTGTACGGACTGGGATTTTGCCCTGTCTCGGGCGGATGCCTGCGGCCTGTTCATCTGTGTGAAGGGGAAGGAGATCATGGCGATCAAGCCGAAGGTGTCTTCTTCTCCCGTGCTGACTGTGACTTGCGGTTTGGATATGATCGCTTTTGACGGTTCCCTGTCGGGCGGAGAGCAGTTTGCCCGCTATTCCGGGATTTCATGGGATCCGTCGCAGCAAAAGCAGGTGAAGATCGCTTCGGCGGCTCCGGCTCTGAATAAACAGGGTGATTTGCAGCCGGGAGATATTGCCTGCGGCGGAGATCTCCTGCTGCAGACGGATGCCCCGATAGAAGGCGACGCCCTGAAAGAATGGGTGAACAGCATGGCGTTGAAGGCGGGGCTGTCCCGCTATCAGGGGAGTTTCAGTTTTTATGGATCGCCCGAAGTCGAACCCGGCTGCCTGATTGCCTTGAAGGGGCTGGGCAAGCGGTTCAACGGGAATGTTTTTATCGGTTCCGTTCACCATTCCATCGAGAATAACGAGTGGGTGACCGAGGCGGGCATCGGCGTGCGCCCTTCCATGATTACGGAAGAGCCGGATGTGGCGTCTCCTCCGGGAGCCGGGTTTCTTCCGGGGCTGGAAGGCCTGCATACGGGAGTTGTCACGCAGCTCCATGACGATCCCCGGCAGGAGTGCCGTATTCGTGTGGAATTGCCCTGGATGGATGGTTCGAAGAAGGCGCTTTGGGCGCGATTCTCTTCGCCGTATGCCACCGCTGCGGCTGGTGGCCTGTTTCTGCCCGAGAAAGGTGATGAGGTGCTCGTGGGGTTCATCAATCATGATCCGTGCCACCCCGTCGTGCTGGGCAGTCTTTACGGGAAAAAGCACCAGCCCCCGTTCGGGTTCGAGCAGGATAATGACATCAAGACCGTGACGACCCGGGAAAAACTGGAGCTGAAGTTTGACGAAAAACAGAAGACGATCATTCTGCATACTCCCGGCAAGAATACGGTGGAGATCAATGATGAGAAAAAGTCCATCAGATTGTGCGATGAACATAAAAACGAGATTTGCATGGACAAGGACGGTATTTCTCTTTCGTCCGCAAAGGATATTTTCTTGAAGTCGAAAGGCGATATTGTCGCGAAAGCCTGCTCCAAGGCTGAAATCAGCGCCAATTCGGATATCGTGATTACCGGAACCAATGTGAAGGCTTCGGCAAAGGTTTCTTTTACGATCAAGGGGAATGCCTCGACGGAGCTTTCCGCTTCGGGGCAGACGGTCATCAAGGGAGCCATGGTTATGATCAACTAGAAAAGAAAGGAAAAACAATGCCTCAACCAGCAGCAAGAATAAGCGATATGCATGTCTGCCCCATGCAGACGCCGGGGCTTCCTCCCATACCTCATGTGGGAGGCCCTGTGGCGGGGCCGGGCGTGCCTACGGTGCTGATCGGCAAATTGCCGGCAGCCGTCATGGGAGACATGTGCGTGTGCGTCGGCCCGCCGGATACTATTGTCAAAGGTTCCTCTACTGTGTTAATAGGGGGCAAACCGGCAGCAAGGATGGGGGATACGACGGCGCACGGAGGCTCCATTGTACTGGGCTGCCCGAATGTTTGGATAGGATGATAACGATAATCATATGAATGATAATGCGTTTTTAGGCAAGGGCTGGAGTTTTCCTCCGGAATTCGGTAAGAGGTCTCATGGTGTGAACATGGTCGATGGCGACGAGGACATACAGCAGAGTTTGTGTGTTTTGTTGAGCTGTTCTCCGGGAGAGCGGGTACACCGCCCCGATTATGGCTGCGATCTGCGCAGATACGCCTTTGAAGCGATGGATACGGCGGCACAGACTCTTCTTCGGAATGAAATAGAGAGGGCCGTGATTTTGTTTGAACCCCGTATCAGACTGATATCGGTCGAATTCAAAATCGACCATGAGCAGGGGATACTGCGTATTCTGCTGGATTACACGATCAATAGCGTCAACAGGCGCAGCAATATGGTGTACCCGTTTTATCTGAATGAAGGTACGGATTTGATTCTTTAGAAGCTATGGCCGGGGCAGATGTCTATGTGAATAAGGGTATGTCTCAATCCGATTGTCGGTCGGGTCGGGCGGTTCTTGGCGGGTTCGATGCGATGGAATGCGATTGGCGGGAGCTGTTTCGCTGGATTACATCCGTAGGCGGCGCTGCCTCTTCGGAGTATACTCACAACCAAGGGGTTGTGATGCCGGCGGATCTTTGGAAGGATCATATTCTGACTATTCTGATTGAAATCGTCCAGAAGGATGTGCGGAGCTACAAGGCTTCTTTTGTACAGGGGAAAGGTACATCCCGGCAACAGGAATACGACGATGATTTGCGGAACAAGGTTTTGGACTGGCTGCAACGAATAGGGCGTTTTCTGAATTCGCGCTACCATGAGGTTGGGGCGGAATATTCGCGGACTTCCGATGTGCAGGCGGCGCGGCTCATCGAGAAAACGTTGCGTGAATCACTGGATTTTCCGGACAGCCAGCCCGCCGGGCGCAAGGAAATCGGCATTCGCTCCAATCTGCCGTATTACAGGATGCTGAATGCCGTCCACTGTATCAAGGAGCGGAGTGACGAGTATATCCGGATGGTGGAGGAAGGGTGTGATATGGAGCCGTCTTTGGCTCTTTTGCTGACGTTTGTTCGGAATTACGGCGAGATTGTCCGAAAGTTCAACAGGACGATCGAGAGGCTGCCAGATTTTTACTTCCGGGAGATTCTCAAAGCCCGAGCCAGAGCGTGCATTCAGGATAGAACCTTTGTCTCCATTGAGCCTTCCGGGGGATGCTCGAATGGTTTTTTCCTTGAAGCGGGTACCAAGTTCAAGGCCGGAGTTTTGGCGGACGGCAGGGAGCTGCTTTACGGCACGTTATCGAGGGAGTTCATGACAGCCATGAAGCTGGAGGCCGTCCATTCCGTATTCGAGCGCAGAGGGGAAGTTTATCGCCTGCCGGTCGATTTTTCCGATCCGGCTTTTGAGACATGCTTGTTCCCTGAAAATACCGAGGCTGTTTTGAGGGCGCCATGCGGCTGGATGGTCGAATCCCGTGTGCTGCTCTTGGAAGAGGGGGAGAGGAGTATTCGTCTTCTGTTCCGGCTGGATGGGATGCAGGCCTCTTCCACCTTGGGGCAGGGTATGCAGGATGTTGCCGTAGAGGTGAGCGGCGCTGAAGGCTGGATCTGCAAAACGGCGGTTCTTTCTCTCGATTCCTCCGAGGATGTGGAGTTGTCGTGTTCATTTGAGCTGGATATGCAGGACGCCGCTATCGTGCCATGCACGGATGCGCTGCATGGCCTGGAGTCCCGTGACCCGATTGTCCGTATTCTGGTTGATTGCGGAGTTCCCGGAAATGAATGGATGACGGGCGCCGTGTTTTCCGCTGTCAGAATCGAGGTGCAGGCGAGCGGTATTCGTGCGATCAGCTTGTATAATGAACTGGGAGAGCTGGATGCTTCCCAGCCGGTATATCCTTTCGGTACTCAGGCGGAACGGGGGGCGTGGTTGATGTTCGGACACAAGGAGTTGAGTTTCAAAAAATGGACGGAAATCGAGCTGCGAGGGGTATGGAACAGGCTGCCTCAAACGGATGGGGGATATGCCGATGTTTATAAAAATTATCCGGCGGCTTCGTCGATTACCAATGCTTCTTTCCGCATCAAGACGGAATGGCAGAAAAACGGGCAATGGCATCCGTGCCTGCGCGACGGCGCGACCGAACCGCTTTTTACACTCTCGCCGGAGACGGGCCGCTTGCAGGAAGATGCCGTCATTCCTTTTCGGAGGCAGGCGGCAAGGGAGATAGCCCTGGATGGTGCAGCCTGCGAGGCCTTTGAGTACCACCGGGATCGTACGGGCTTTTTCCGGATCGTACTTCAGGAGCCGGGAATGGGGTTCGGCATGGAAGCGTACAGGCGCCTGTTCGCGGAAACCATGATCCATAACAGCAGGAATAAGGAAAAGCGGCAAAGGGCGCTTCCTGTCATGCCAGTGGTTCCCGTGCTGTCGGATCTGTCGCTTTCTTACAAGGCCACGGCGGAGATCAACCGCTTTCGGTCGGAGGGGGTGGAGTTGTCGCGCATTTCCGTGGTGTCCGGTTTTGTGCCTGTGGATATGAAGGAGCCGCAGGCATTCGCCTGGAATCCGGCCGGGGAGCATCTGCTTTATTTCGCTTTTCGCCATGCTCCGGGAGTGCGCAGAGTGCGGATGTATTTCGATCTGGGTTCCGGAGGCCATGTCGTTTGCTGTGCGGCGGGTGGCGATGGAGTTTTGCCGGTTCTTTCCTGTGATTATGGGGTGGGAGAAGGGTTGTGGAACGATTATGATGGTGTGGCGGTGATTGAAGACGGGACGGGAGGATTGACCAGAAGCGGTTTTATGGAGGTCGAGCTGCCGGAGGATGTGAATGCACGCTGGCTGGACAGGGATGGGCTGTTCTGGTTGCGGCTGCGTGTAAGCGGAGATGTGGGGCAGTGCCTCGCCGTGCGCTGCATTTACATGAATTGCGTGGTGGTCGAGGCCGAAGGCGGCGACGGACATTCCCTGCCCGCCGGGACAATACAGGAGCTGCTGGAGGCCGATGAGAGGATTGGCGCGGTGTGCCAGCCTTTGCCCGGATGCGGGGGGCAGCCGGAGGAGACGGAAGATATGGTTGCCGTGCGGCAGAGCGCCCGCATGGCGGACAGGCGCCGGGCCATTACGCCGAAGGATTATGAGCGGCTGGTGTTGGAGAGGTTTTCCGAAATCGAGAAGGTGTATTGTTTTCCGCAGAGGAAGGAATCTGCGCCTGCGGAGGTGCGTGTCGTTGTGTTGTCCCGACAGGCGGACAGCCCGTATCCGTGGACTCCGGCGTGGAAACTGTCCGCAATCGGGAATTGCCTTGCAGAATATGCTTCGCCTTTTGCTCCCCTGCGGGTGTGCAATCCGGAGTATCCGCAGATCAATGTGGCCTGCGCGGCTGTCATGAAAGCCGGCTCTGTGGATGAAGAGGCGGTCGTGCGAAGAATGTGCAGGCGCATCAACAGCTATTTTTCCGGATGGATGGCATCGGGTTCTCTGCCGGAGCTTGGGTGGCATTATTCCTATCGGGAGTTGCATTCCCGGCTGGTCAATGATGAGGATATCGTGCAGTTGCACCAATTGTCCATCAGCGCGGGAGAAGGCTGGGAAGATTATGTAGACGTTCAGTCCGACGGGCAATACATTGCCGCGAAAAAACCATGGTACGTTCTCGTTCCTCATATTACCCGCATCAGGCTGCTGCCGTTGAATGCGGGGATAGGCAGGGCCGAGATCGGAGCCAATTTCATTATCAGGAACAGTTATGAAAGACAGGAACACGCTTAAGGAATATTTCAAGTCGGGCAATGCTCCTACGGAGGAACAGTTTGCCGAATTGATCGACTCGATGCCCAATATACGGGAAGACGGCGTCGTCCGCACAGCCCGCGACGGTATCGCCTTTTACTCTCGGGAGGGGCATGATACATGGGCCTCGTTCTATGGAAACGCCCCGGAAGGCGCGGATGCTTTCGGGGGGGAGGGAAGCGGTGGTGCGCTTCCTTGCTGGACTCTTGCTGCGGGTCAAAACAAGGAATTGATTCTGAAGGATGAAACGGGAAAATCGGTGCTTGTCATTGCGCAAGGGCGTACCATTTCCCCTGCCGTAGAGCCTGATGCCGGGGATGCCTGCCGGATGATGCCCGCCGACGGTTATTGGCACGATTTGCCGATTGAGGCGAAAGCCGGCAGGGAAAGCCACGGATGCAGGGTGTACCGGATATTGGCCGTTTACCATCGCGGAAAGACGTGCTGCCGCATGGCCGAGGCCGAGGCCAGCCATTGCGGCGGGGGGCAGTTGAGGCTTTCTTCTCCCCAGAAACGGTGGGGGATATGGCGCGGTCCCATTTGCCTCCGGTGGAAGAGGAAAAACGGGGGATTGTTTCTTCAAATGCGGGGCAGGCGAATGTACGAGGGAACGATACGCTACCGGATGACGGAAGTATGGAAGAATAAGGCTCCGGGTCTGAACTAATCAAGAAGGGATAAGGATAATGGATACCGACGGCCTGTACATCGAGCAGAAGCGCAAAGAGGATTTTTTGTATTCTGTCCTGCAGAAAAAGACGCTGGACGAGATACAGCGCCTGTCGGGCAGCGTATGGACGGATTTCAACGCGCATGATCCGGGAGTCACCATTGCTGATGTGGCCAATTATGCCCTGACAGAGCTGGATTACAAACTCGGTTTCGATTTGCAGGATTATTTGACGGGCGAAGCGGAAGCCTTTTCTCCGGAACATTTCGGATTGTTCTTTCCGGAAGATGTTTATTCAAATGCGCCTGTGACGCCGGACGATTATCGGAAACTGCTGTATGCCGAATTTCCGGCTTTGGAATGGATCGGGATTCAGTGCGATGCGGCGACCGGGGCTTACAATATCAATGTGCGGTGTTCGCCTCTGGATGAATCACCGGATATTCTTGAGAAAGTGCAGGCTCATTTTCAGGCTCACCGCAATTTGTGCGAAACCTTGAAAAACGTCCGGCTG